>JBCFBG010000051.1:0-13919 GCA_038562515.1 Anaerolineaceae bacterium | reverse complement strand
AATCGGAAGCCCGGGAATATTTCAAACTCGAATCTGATCTGCCTACCATTCTTTTCATGGGGGGTAGCAGTGGCGCACGCTCCATCAATCTGGCAGTGCTTGCCATCCTTGATCAACTCCTGGAAAAATACCAGGTAATTCACCTGACCGGACACCTGGACTGGGAAGCCGTCCAGTCTGCCACAGTGAATGCGAACGATCGCTATCATCCCTTCCCTTATCTGCATGAAATTGGTGCCGCCATGGCAGCTGCTGACCTGGCAGTTTCCCGAGCCGGCGCTTCCACGCTGGGAGAATATCCTTACTTCGGTTTACCCGCCATCCTGGTGCCCTATCCGTATGCCTGGCGTTATCAGAAAGTCAATGCTGATTACTTGGTGGAGCGAGGAGCTGCAGTTCTGCTGCGCGATGAGGACCTCAAAAGCGACCTGCTTACCATAATCAATGACCTGCTGGTGAATCCGGCATATCTTTCTCACATGAGCCGGTCAATGAGCGCGCTATCTCAGCCAATGGCTGCCGAGCGGATCACCGAGCTGCTTTATGAAATGACGGAGGCTTAGGAGGAAGTTATGGTCGGTCTGAATGTGCTTTTCTACATCTTCCTGGCTCTTTTTGCCATAATCGGCATGATTCGCGGTTTCCGCAAAGAAATCGTGGTCACAGTTGCCGGGATACTGAGCCTTTTCGTTATCGAAGTGGTGATGCCCAAAATATTTGGCTCCCTCGAAGGTACAAAAGTGCTGATTATGGACCTGATCGTTCTGTTTGGTTGTGCTTTTTTTGGCTACCAGACTCCCAGTCTCAGACGGCTAAACGAAACTGGACGATTCGAGCGTGACTCTTTGCTCGATTTGATTTTGGGTGGGCTTACCGGCGCGTTAAACGGCTACATTTTCTTCTCCACTGCCTGGTTCTACCTGGCAAAGGCTGGCTATCCATTCAGCTGGATCTCAGCTCCAGACCCAAACACGGGCATTGGACAAACTGCAATCAGTTTGCTTGAAGATGCTTTTCCAAATGTGCTCACCGGCAACTGGCTCTACATTGCCCTGGTAGCGGCTATTGCACTTGTTTTGGCGGTGATCCTTTGATGAATAAAGTGCACTTTATCGGAATTGGTGGAACAGGCATTTCAGCCATTGCACGGCTGCTTCGCGAAAGAGGCATCCAGGTAAGTGGAACTGATCTGCACGCTTCCCCCTATTTCGAAGCGGTCACTCGCTTAGGCGCGCTCACCGAACTCGGTCACCACCCTGAACTTGCTCTTCAGGCGGATATTGTCGTGCGCTCTTCGGCAGTCAAAGATGATGACCCTGAAGTCAAGGCAGCCCAAAACGCAGGTATCCCGGTTTTGAAGCGTTCTGAGTTTCTGCCCGAATTGACGGCGGGCTCCAAGACACTGGCAATTGCAGGTTCACACGGTAAGACCACTACCACAGCCATGCTCATTCACCTGTTGAAATCAGCAAATCTTGACCCCAGCTTTATCCTTGGCGCGGACATCAAGGGGCTACACACCAATGCCCATGCTGGCAAAGATGAGAATTTCGTTATCGAAGCTGATGAGTACGATAACATGTTCCTGGGGCTCAACCCTTCGATCAGTGTTATCACCAATATCGAATATGACCACCCCGATTTCTTCCCCACTCCTCTCGACTACACCTGGGCGTTTTTGAACTTCCTGTTAAAAACAGAGGAAAACGGCATAGCCTTACTCGGCTGTGATGATCAGGGTGTTAGAAATCTATTGACCTTCCTCACCTTCCCCGCTGAACAACTGAAAACATTCGGATTTGACCCTGCCAGCGACTATCAGGTCGTGGACTATCAGGCCGGTGAGGATAACCAGAGTTTTTATCTGCGTTTGCCTGAAGGCGAGAAGGTTGGACCGTTTACGCTTCATCAACCTGGAAAATTCAATGTGAGCAATGCTGCCGCAGCCTTGGCAACGGCACACCTGGTCGGAATCGACTTGAGCAAGATCACAGACGCACTCGGCACATTTGAAGGCACCAGCAGGCGCTTTGAACAGGTCTGTGGAAGCGAGAAGGTTCAGGTCTTCAATGATTACGGGCATCACCCCAGTCAGCTTCTGCAAACAATTCAGGGAGCAAAACAGAGTTACCCCAATTGCACCATCTGGGCAATCTGGGAGCCCCACACCATCAGCCGTACCAAGCGCTTACAGCACGAATTTGCATCCGCGCTCGAATTGGCAGATCATTCCGTGATCTTGAAACTCTTCGGTGCCCGCGAGGAAGACCCTTCCTTTAGCCCCTGTTCGATTGCAGATGAGGTCAGCGGCAACAAGTGCACTTACCTGCCCGAGAACAAAAATGCCATTGAACACATCCTGAAAAACCTGGATGAAAAAAATCTGGTGATTGTTTTTTCTGCGGGTAAAGGTCCTGAATTCTCACTCGAGCTCTGTTCGGCACTTCAGCTGGAGGCATCCAATGACTAACCTACCCCTCTCCAAACTTCAGGAGATCTTCGGAGAACGGTTGCAGGAAAATGTTCTCATGACGAACTACACCACAACCCGTGTAGGCGGCCCGGTGACCGGGATGATTTCGATCAATTCCGCCCGTGAGATGGAATTCGCCCTGACCAACCTTTGGGAATTGAATGTTCCTTACTACATTTTGGGCAGTGGTTCGAACCTACTGATCAGCGATAGTGGATATGACGGTATCGTTTTGCACAACCGCAGCCACAATGTCAAAGTCAACACCAAAGTCGACCCGCCCCTGGTGATTGCCGAAAGTGGTGCCAGCCTGGGTCAGGTGGCTCAACTCGCTTCCCGCAGAGGCGTTACTGGTTTTGAATGGGCAAACAGCATACCCGGCACGGTCGGTGGTGCGGTTTATGGTAACGCAGGAGCACACGGAACCGACATCTCGCAAATTCTGCAATCTGTCCTGGTGCTTACACGTGAAGACGGCACCCAACTTCTGAGTAGCGAAGAAATGGGCTACCAGTATCGCTCCAGCCAATTCAAACGTGACCGCAAGAAAGTGACCATTCTGGAAGCTACATTTGTTGGACAAAAGGCTAATCCGGAAGATTGCATGAATCTGCTTCACGAACTGACAGAAAAACGTCGAATAACCCAACCGGTGGGACCTTCTTTCGGCTCAACCTTCAAAAACCCGGAAGGCAACTTTGCTGGCAAACTTCTGGCTGAAGCTGGAATGAAAGGCGTTGTTTGTGGAGGTGCTTCTTTCAGCACTGTGCATGCAAACTTCATCGTAAATAATGGCGGGGCTACAGCCCAGGACTATTATTGCCTGATCCGCCAGGGTCAGAAACGTGTTTTGGAACAATTTGGAGTGAAATTGGAACTTGAAATTGAACTATTAGGAGAGTTCGAAGATGTCAACTAAGCTCAATGTCGTCTTGATCTTTGGGGGCAAATCTGGAGAACATGCTGTCTCACTGATGTCAGCAACCTCCGTCTTGAACGCTCTTGATTCAGAAAAATATACCATCTTCCAGGTGGGTATCACTCGTGAAGGTCGCTGGGCGTACGGTGAAAATGCGTTGGAAGTTTTCAAAAGCGATCAGGCACAGAGATTGAATGAAGCCTTTATCTTGTCGAGGAACGAAGTTCCCTACCTCTACGAACTAATCGATGACCAACTGAATGAAGTAACCTCGATTGATATTGTTTTCCCGGTTCTACACGGCACCTTTGGCGAAGATGGCACCATCCAGGGTTTATTCGAGATTCATAATTGTGCCTATGTTGGCGCTGGCGTCTTAGCCTCTTCAGTCGCGATGGACAAAGCCCTCTGCAAAGACATCGTTTCCAACGCCGGCATCCCGGTTTTGCCTTATGGCGTTTTCAGCCGTCAACAGATTGAAACCGATCTTCCCTCCACTATCGACGCTGCCGAAGAGATTAGTGCCTATCCGGTTTTCGTCAAACCCGCCAACCTCGGCTCGTCGGTTGGTATTAGTAAAGCTAAAAATCGCTCGCAACTGCAGGAAGCACTGATTCTGGCTGCACGCTACGACCGTCGAATCCTGGTGGAACGTGGGATCGAACCTCGAGAAATCGAAGTAAGTGTACTCGGCAATGAAGAAATTATTGTCTCGCAACCTGGTGAGATTGTGCCAGGCGACGAGTTTTACACCTATAAGGATAAGTACCTTTCCGGCGACCCGGAAACCGCAATCCCAGCCCCTTTGCCCGAAAATGTCTCTGAACAACTGCGCTCCTGGGCTGTACAAACCTTCAGGGTCATCGATGGAGCGGGTCTGGCGCGAGTGGATTTTCTGATCGATAAAAATAGCGGGGAAGCCTGGTTCAATGAGATCAACACCATGCCAGGTTTCACCCAGATAAGCATGTACAGCAAACTGCTGGCTTACAGCGGTTTGGATTACAAGCAACTAATTGACCGTTTGATTCAACTGGGATTGGAACGAAAGGCAGATCAACGGCGCACGCTCAGGAAATTCGAGGTTGACAATGAACAATAACCCCAGGAATCTATCCCGAGCAGACCAGGTCCGTACTCGGAGGAAGATCGAGAAAGTACAGCGCAAGCCTATCCCCCGTACTGTTGACCGTACTTCAAGGGATGCCTCTAATGCTTCACGCGTTGTCTCCCGCCATAATACCTATCATTCTTCTGGGTCTTACACGAACTCCAACCGCCAACGTCGCCAGGTCTATCTCCCTACCGGAACACCTGGAAGTGAATTGCGTCTCCCCACCCTGCCCCGTCTCAGTTTTAGTTGGCGCTGGCTTTCGATTATCCTCGCTGTTGGCATGGTCGTCTTGGTTTATATGATGCTCAATTCCAGCAAATTCGAGATCAGTACCGTCAATTTGACTGGTGGCATACGAGTTCCTTCGGAAGAAGTTTTGGCTGTCCTGAACGTTAGTGGTGGTTCGATTATTCACGTCAAACCTGCCCAGGTAGAAGAACAAATTCTGGCTACCTTCCCGGATATCAAGTCAGCCAAGGTGGACGTTGCCCTCCCCGATACCCTTAATGTGGTTATCGAAGAACGCATCCCTGCCATTCTCTGGTTGGAAAATGATCAGGAGTTATTCTGGATCGATCAGGATGGCCACACCTTCAGTGTACGCGGTGAAGCCAACCTTCCCATTCGTGTCTACGCGAATACCACCCCTCCCTATGCGCTTGGTTATGTTGATCCGAAATCAATCGTTGCCGACGATGCGACCATAGAAGTTGAGAAAGAACCAGTCGAGATTGTTCCTCCCATCGACCCTGAATTCGTTCAAGCAGTTCAAATGCTAAATGGCATTAAACCTGCTGACACTCCGATGTTGTATGACAGGGAAAAAGGTCTGGGCTGGACTGACCCTCACGGCTGGCAGGTCTACTTTGGCACTCGAAATGAAGACATTGATATGAAGCTGCTGGAGTACAGCCATATCGTTGACGCAATTCTGGACAAGAACTTGCAACCAGTATTAATTAGTATGGAATTTCTACACGCACCCTTTTATCGTTTGGAGCCTTGATATGGAAGAAGAAGCAATTGTTGTTGGATTAGATGTAGGCACGTCAAAAGTTTGTACCCTGGTTGCCAGGGTGGAAAATGGGGCAAATCTACGGATACTTGGAGTTGGAATTGAACCCTCCCAGGGCATCCGCAGAGGCACCGTCAATGATATCAACGCCGCCTCGGAGGCGATTGCGCGCTCGATCGAAAAAGCCGAACGCACATCAGGCTTTGAAATCAACAGTGCAATTGTCAACCTGGCTGGAACCCAGGTTTCCTCCACAATCAGCAAGGGAGCGGTTGGAATCTCTGGGCGTGTGATCGACCAGGAAGATGTCTACCGTGCCTTGGATTCTGCCCAGGCGATAGCTGTACCTCATAACAGAGAAATTGTTCACGTGATTCAGCGTGGTTTCAATATTGACGGTCAGGAAGATATCAGCCAGCCGATTGGTATGCACGGTTATCGGATGGAAGTGGAAGCCCACATCATTACCAGTGCCGCCTCCACAATGGAAAACCTGCGGCAGTGCGTCTCCATGGCTGGGATTGATGTTTCCCAGTTCGTCCTCAACCCACTGGCTTCCAGCGAAGCCATCCTCTCTGAGACCGAGCGGGAAATGGGCGTTGCTGTGGTAGATCTTGGCGCCGGCACTACTGGTGTTGCCATCTATGTTAAAGGCGATGTGTTTCACGCCAACGTCCTGAGCGTGGGCGGCAACCACATTACTTCCGACATTGCCCAGGGATTGCGCTTGCCCCTGGACGTGGCTGAAGAAGTCAAACTAAAACATGGTTATGCCTTACTCGTTGATATCGAGGAAGATGAATTTTTCAACATTGTAGCTTTCGGTTCAGAACAAGCTTCAAAAGTGAACCGTCGGGAGTTAGTTAATATCATTGAGGCCCGTGCCGAAGAGATTCTGATTATGGTTCAGCAAGAAATCAAGCGGTCCGGGTACGATTCCATGCTCCCTGCCGGGGTAGTTCTCACCGGCGGTGGCGCGCAACTGCCAGGCATTAGAAATATGGCAGCCAATATCCTGAATATGCCGGTAAGAATTGCGAAACCGGAAAAAATGGTCGGTTTGACCGATCAAATCAGCAGCCCTGCCTACGCAACCAGTGTTGGTTTGCTCAATTGGGGCGTTCTTTTTAGTGAAACAAACCAGATCGCTCCAGAGCGTTCCGGAAACAGCAAACGGTCGAACCTAAAACCCAAAGCGGATGGGTTGAAGGATTGGCTGAAACGCATACTACCCTAATTCATCAATGCATTTCATAGAGGAGATAAAAAATGGAAGCAAAACAGTCTGAATCATTCGCAAGAATCAAGGTCGTGGGCGTCGGCGGGGGTGGCTGCAATGCAGTCAACCGCATGATTGCCGAAGGTTTGCAGGGTATTGAGTTTATTGCGATCAATACTGATGCTCAGGCACTGCTGAAATCGCAGGCACAATATCGTGTTCGCATTGGCGACAAAGCCACTCGTGGTCTTGGCGCCGGCGGCGACCCCAAAATCGGCAAAGCTGCTGCAGAAGAATCGGCCGAAGATTTGTACGAAGTACTCAAGGGCAGCGACATGGTCTTCGTCACTGCTGGTATGGGCGGCGGAACCGGAACCGGGGCAGCACCTGTGGTTGCTCAAATCGCCAAGGAAATCGGCGCGCTCACCATCGGTGTCGTCACCCGCCCATTTGCGTTTGAAGGCTCTCACCGCGCAAAAGCTGCCGAACAAGGTTCCATGGCTCTTAAAGAGCATGCCGATACCTTGATCGTCATTCCCAATGATCGCCTCCTGCAGATCGTCACCAAGAACATCGGTCTTAACGATGCTTTCCGCCTGGCAGACGACGTTCTGCGCCAGGGCATCCAGGGTATTTCCGAACTGATCACCGTTCCTGGTTTGATCAACCTTGATTTTGCTGACGTTCGCACGATCATGTCTGAAGGTGGCGCAGCTCTCATGGCTGTTGGTCAGGCTTCCGGTGAAGACCGTGCCCGACTTGCCGCTGAGCAGGCCATTTCCAGCCAGCTCCTCGATGTCACCATCAATGGTGCCCGTGGTATCCTCTTTAATGTGACCGGTGGTCCGAATTTGTCCTTGTTCGAGGTCAACCAGGCTGCTGCCATTATTAAGGAAACTGCCAGCTCGGATGTGAACCTGATCTTTGGTGCCGTGGTTGATGAAAATATGGGAGATAGCATCCGTATTACCGTGATCGCAACTGGATTTGACCGAAGTGTCTCTTCCTCGGAGGGAGAGCAAAGTTTTTTTCGAGGGACGTCCTCGCAAAAGCCGGTAGACTATCTCAGCAGCGTTGAGCAAACCCAGCAGAAGAATGAACAAACCCAATCGGTCCGGACATCCCCACGAGAACAGTATGTCTACACCAGTGATGTCGATGTAGATATGCCCGCCTTCCTCCGTAAAAACAGAAATTCACGCTAATTTCTGTCGGACTCCTCTACGGATTGTCTCAACAATCAACTCCTCCCTCTTTGTGAGGGAGGAGTGAAATCGTTATTGAATTCTTAGCCTTCAATCTTCTCTGAACCCAAAGGCAATTTGCAGCGAACAGGCAATTCACCGAATCACGATAGTCTCCGTAGGGCGAAACGAAGTGCCCATAGGGTATTGGAGGCGTCGTGACGTTAGGCTATGTGGAAATTGCCTACTTCCAGTCCGCCATCGAGGTTCCCTTATTACGGCGGATTGAAGATGATAGACTCTATAATTGCACACCTGTATATCCTCCTCCAGCCCGTCCTACAATGATTTTCGGAAGACTTTTGCGGCTGTTTAGATTATTATCTACGCGCAGCTATCTCCAATTCTTAATAATTACCGTTATGTCCTTTTGTTAACGATTTCAGTAATTATTTCTTGTTTCCTTCGGCTTGACTCTAATTTTTCAATTCCTCTTCACCGAATTACCAATCCTTGCGCGTATATTTTGCAGGGAGTAGATGCCATCAAAATTTAAGATTATTTCAGCGCTTTATTGCTTGTCCAATAACCCAGCGCGTGCTACAATCTGACACTACATCTAGTAATAAATCCACACCCACCCCAACATGTAGGGGATATCAGGAGTTTTTTCATGAAGTGCCCGTATTGCCAAAACCTCGATTCCAGCGTCATTGATACAACAAAAGACACTCATGGCGGTATCCGGCGTCGACGTGAGTGCAAGGTATGTCATCAACGTTTCAGCACTTATGAAAGACCTATCCTGGCAACCCCACTAATTGTAAAACGGGATGGCACCCGCGAAGAGTTCAATCGCGAAAAATTATTAGGCGGCTTTCGCATGGCTTGTTCTAAACGACCCATCTCTGCTACCATGATTGAACAGCTTGTTGATGATATCGAAGCAGAATTACAAAAAAAAGGGCGTTCGGAAATTAGTTCTCGCCTCGTGGGGGATATGGCTGTTAAGGCTCTCAAAGAGATCGACCATATTGCATACATTCGCTACGCGATAGTTTACCTTCGCATGGATGATTTGCACACGATCCGTGACGAAATTAACCGTTTATTGACCGAAGAAGAATAGATTACAGAGGGAGTAATTATGATTGATCAGAGACCCAAAAGTTTGGGTATGTACCCAACACCCCCCATACCGGAAGAACTTCCGTCTATTGAGTTGACCCAAAATTCGCGCCAGATACTTTCCAAACGCTACCTTCGCCATGGTAAGGATGGTCAACCGGTTGAGACGATTGACGAAATGTTCTGGAGGATTGCCTGGCATGTTTCGGACATCCCTGAACCTGAAGTGAACCACGAAGCACTTGCCAGGGAGTTTTACGACATGCTTGTTAGTAAGTCGTTCTTCCCGAATTCTCCTACTTTCACCGGCGCAGGTACCCCTCTCGGTCAATTGGCTGCCTGTTTTGTTCTGCCCATTTCGGACGATATGGGGCGCGCCAAAGACGGTATTTTCAGTACCCTGCGAAACGCTGCCCTCATCCAGCAGACAGGCGGGGGTAATGGCTTCAATTTCTCTCGTTTGCGCCCTTCTGGATCGCTGGTGAATGCCTCAGCTGGTCAAGCTACAGGACCAGTCGGCTTCCTTAAAGTTTATGACAATGCCTTTGGCGAAATTGCGCAAGGTGGCACACGTCGGGGCGCTAATATGGGCGTTTTGCGAGTGGACCATCCGGATGTAGAAAATTTTATAACATGCAAGACCAACGAAACTGCCATCACGAACTTCAATATCTCCCTCGCGATCACGGACGCCTTCATGAAAGCAGTGGAAGAAGATGCTGACTGGGAACTTCGCTTCCCGGATATCCATGAGGAAGTATACAAAACTTTTCACGGCACAATTACCCAGGCAGGAAAAGCCGGATTACCGATTAAAACTTACAAAACGGTGAAAGCCCGCGCTCTTTTTGACAAATTCGTCAAACAAGCCCATCACAACGGTGAACCAGGTGCGCTCTTTATCGATGCCGCCAACCGTCAAAACCCTGTCCCGCACCTTTATGAGCTGGAAGCAACCAATCCCTGCGGTGAGCAGTGGTTGGGTCCATACGAGAACTGCTGCCTTGGCTCAATTAACCTGGGACAACACTTTGGAGAAAATGGAACAGTAGACTGGGTCAAATTACGCCAGACCACCAAAACCGCCACACATTTCCTTGATCACGTAGTGGACAAGAACGCCTATGTTCCGGATGTGCCCGAGTTACGGGAAGCTGCGATGAATTGCCGCCGGATCGGGCTGGGCATCATGGGTCTGGCTGACCTCATGTATCACTGTGGTGTCCGCTATGGTTCTGAGGAATCACTGGAATTTTGCGGGCAGGTGATGGAATACGTTCGCTATTTCGCAATGGAAACCAGCGTCGAACTGGCTGAGCGGAACGGACCTTTCCCGGCTATCACCGGAAGCATCTATGACCCCCAGGACCTGAAATGGGAAGCTCCCACCCCGCTTTCTGCCTACACCCGCAACTGGCAGCGCCCTTACCTGGATTGGGGCTTGATCACTGAAGGAATTCGGAATCATGGCATACGGAACGCTGCCCAGACCACCATCGCACCCACTGGCACCATTGGCACAGTGGCAGGCGTGGAAGGTTATGGCTGCGAGCCGGTATTTGCGCTGGCTTACGTCCGCCACGTCAACGATAAAGGCAACGACCTTGTTCTCAATTACGTCAGCCCTTATTTCCAGCTGGCACTGGATGCGGTTGACTTGAGCGATTTGGAAAAAGAAGAAATTATCAGCAAAGTGCTTGAACAAGGCTCTTGCCAACATATCGAGCAGTTGCCGCTGCATATCCGAAACGTCTTTGTTGTCTCTTCTGATGTCACTGCAGATGAACACATTTACATCCAGGCGGCATTACAGCGTTTTGTCGACAATAGTCTCAGTAAAACCATCAATTTTCCAGCCGAAACCACAGAGGAAGAAGTGGCGGATGCGTTCAAACTCGCCTGGAAGTTGGGTTGCAAGGGTATCACGGTCTATATCACGGGCTCGCGGGACAAAGTGGTGTTGGAAACCAAACAAACTATGGAAAAGAAAGAATCGGCGCCCGACATAGCAAAAATCCCACTTTTCGGAGAGGATTCTGGCGGTCAACTTAGCTTCCTAAAAGAAAGTAAGAAACCACGTCCTCGTGCGCTCAGAGGGTACACTTATTCAATTGAAACACCACTTGGCAAAGCCTTTGTCACCATCAATGAGAATGGCGGAGGTCAACCGTTTGAAGTATTTATCAACACCGCTAAAGCTGGCTCTGAGACAGCCGCCCACTCCGAAGCCATAGGTCGCTTGATTTCTTATAATCTTCGAATCCTCTCGCCTATCGAACCGCGTGAACGCCTGCGCATCATCCTGGACCAGTTGGCTGGAATCGGCGGTGGTCGCTCGCTTGGTTTTGGCATCAACCGGGTACGGTCGCTGCCAGATGGTATCTCAAAAGCCCTGGATGAGTACCTTTACCAGGAAAAAGAGCAGTCCGAAGTCCTCAGACCATCAGTTGTCAACACACCTTTACTTTTGAGTACTGAGAAATCTGGCTTCCATCCTATCGGCGAACTTTGTCCCGAATGTGGGGAGGCAACCCTGATCAACGAAGAAGGCTGTCGCAAGTGCTACACCTGCGGTCATAGTGAGTGCTGATATGAGTCAACAACTGCAACCCAACCAAAGAATGATCGTTCTGGCTGGCAACATAGGCAGCGGCAAGACCTCACTGACCCAACTATTGAGCCTCGCTTTCGGCTGGACGCCCTCTTACGAATCTGTGGATAATAACCCCTATCTGGCTGATTTCTATGCCGACATGAAGACCTGGGCATTTCATCTGCAGATGTTCTTTCTCGGCAACCGTGCCCAGGAGATAGAGGATCTGGCGAACTCAGGGAACTCTGCCGTGTTGGACCGCAGTATTTACGAAGATGCCTTCATTTTCGTGCGGGCTCTGCACGACATGAATAACCTGTCGGATCGCGACTACCAGGCTTATTTCAAGTTATATGACCTGGTACTCAAAACACTGCCAAAACCCACTTTGCTCATCCGCCTCGTGACGCCAATTGAGACACTTGTAGAACGAATTCAACTGCGTGCCCGCTCAATTGAAGACACGATCGACCCTGACTATTTGCGATTGCTGGATTCCTACTACAAACAATGGGATCAGGAGTACACAGAAAGCCCGGTACTCACAATCAACAGCCTGAATTACGATTTTGTCAACAACCCTGACCATTTCAGGCAGATCGTAAATGCAATGGAGCAGTGCATTGAGACAAAAAAGAATCTGGTTCTGACTGAGCCAAATTCTTCATTGTAATCGCGCCTGCTTTGCAGAGCCCCCGCCTTCAAGAGCGGGTATGTCAGTAGATTGAGCATGTCACTTGGCAGGTAGATGCCCCACTTGCCTTAGTCGGTGATTAATGATTAATCCTGCCAGGTCAGTTCCCACTCCCCAACAAACACGCTCTCGCCTTCCTGGATTCCTGCTTTTCGGAGCGCTTTGTCCACCCCGATACCAGCCATAAATTTCTGAAATCGTCGGACCGAACCGGGTTGGTCGAAGTAGGTCATCGCAGCTGCCCTTTCGATGCGCTTTCCGGTGACAATATAGCCTTCATCGGTTTTCTCAATTTCGAAGGCGTCGGGGTCTTCATCGGTGCGATAAACTGGCAGGGCTGTTTCAACCGGTGCAATCGGTAATTCCTGCAGTTCGTGCCAGGCTTTCCACATCAGTTCTTTCAGATTCAGATGGCTGACTGCAGAAATGGGCATCAAGTCAAAGCCATCTTCTGAAAATTGGTGGCTCAAATCCGTGAATCTTTCTGCAACCATTGGCAGGTCCATTTTGTTCAGGACCACGATCTGGGGTAATGCACCAAGTCTTTCGTCGAACATATCCAGTTCGCTGTTGATTGCTTCAAAATCGGCATGCGGGTCTTCGCTGAGTCCATCCAGCACATGTATCAATATGCGCGTGCGCTGCACATGGCGCAGAAACTCAAATCCCAGTCCCACGCCTTCTGATGCACCTTCAATCAGACCCGGGATGTCCGCCATGACCATGGCAGTATCCATGTTCAGTTGGACAACACCCAGGTTTGGTTCAAGCGTTGTGAAGGGGTAATCAGCGATCTTGGGTGTGGCATTGGTTGTGGCAGCTAGAATGGACGATTTTCCCGCATTTGGCAACCCAACCAAACCTACATCCGCAATCAGCTTCAATTCAAGCTTGAGTGTGAATTCCTCTCCTGGTTCGCCTCGTTCGGCGGTCAGAGGCATTTGGTTGCGGCTGGAGGCAAAATGTTGGTTGCCTCTTCCACCCCGCCCACCTTTTGCTACCACCAGGGTCTGACCAGCTTGAACTAGATCACCAATCAATTCAGCAGTCTCATCATTATAGACAATCGTTCCTGGCGGTACTTCAATGACCAGGTTGCTACCTGAGCGACCGGATCGATTGGATGGTCCGCCATTTTTGCCAACCGGGGCAGCAAAAATCTGGTTGTAATGGAAGCGGTTGAGAGTGTTCAAAGTCGGATTGACCTTGAGGATCACATTGCCACCACGGCCTCCATCACCGCCGTCCGGACCTCCCCTTGGTCTGTATTTTTCCCGGTGCATGTGCACTATACCATCGCCACCTTTTCCGGAGGCAACATTGATTACTACTGAATCTATAAACATATTCTTTCTCTTTCTTTAGGTGAGAGAAGTTTAACACGAAAAAGAGGTCGAGTGGTCCCGACCTCTTTACGAATCAATTTCGAAATTATTTGCCCAACATTTTCTTGAGAATATCTTCCAGGTCGGGTTTGCCAATCTCTTCGAGTTCATAGCGAACGCGCTGGGTTGGTTTCTCGATCTTCATGACACGGGTCAGGTCGATCGGTGTACCGATGACAACCAGGTCAACATCAG
>JBCFBG010000050.1:6201-14372 GCA_038562515.1 Anaerolineaceae bacterium | reverse complement strand
GATACAAAGGCGGGGACACCCAGCTTGGCAACAGGTGTAGCGGTGAGCATGCCTGCGAGCATACCTAAAACCATCACTGCCGGGATGACCGCAAAAACTGGCCAGCCCCAAAAGGTCATCGCAATAGCGGCAAATGCGCCTAAAAAGCCGGCAAGGTATCCGACAGAAAGGTCAATGTGGCGGATAACAATGATAAGTGTCATACCGACTGCCAATACCGCAATGTAACCCATCTGGTTGATCAGGTTACTGATGTTCCTGGAGGAGATGAAGATGCCGTCCGTCGTGATCGTGAAGTAAATCATGATAATGACAAGCGCGAAGAACATAAAATAATCGCCGATATTCGCCTTCAGGATATCCCAAAGGCCTTTCGCTCGGTCTGTATTGCTTGTTGATTGCTTTAAATCTTCCATAGGCGTCTCCTAATAATCCACTGCCAGTGACATGATGCTTTCCTGCGTGGCATCTTCCACTGGCATTTCTCCGTTAATTTTCCCAGCAGACATGACGTAAATCCGGTCACTCATACCAAGGATTTCAGGCAACTCGGACGAGATCATGAGGATACACATGCCTTGCTCAACCAATGCATTCATAAGAGTATAAATTTCATACTTTGCGCCTACATCAATACCGCGAGTAGGTTCATCCAGAATCAAAACTCCAGGTTTGACAAACAACCATTTACCCAAGGAGACTTTTTGTTGGTTTCCACCACTAAGATTCCGCACCTTTTGTTGGATGCTGGGCGTTTTAATGTTGAGTTCAGATCGGTATTTGTTTGCGACCAAAATCTCGTCGTTCTCATTGATCACGCCCCCCTTGGTGATTTCCCTGAGATTTGCCAGGCTGATGTTATGTTTGACATCGTCAATCAGAATTAAACCGTTGCCTTTTCGATCTTCGGTGACATAGGCAATCGAAGCTTTGATGGCATCACCAGGATCACGGAATTTTTGTTCTTCACCATGGATGAACACTTTTCCGCTTACACGATAGTGATCCGGGTTGCCAAAGATGCTCTTCGCCAATTCAGTTCGACCTGAGCCCATCAAACCCGCAATACCAACAATCTCGCCGGCTCGCACATTGATGTTAATCTTATTGAGGATGTTCCTGCCCAGTGCGTATGAAAAAGCACTCCAGTCTTCCAGCCTCAGTACTTCATTACCGACGTCCCTCTTTTCCCGTTTGGGGAAGACATTGTCAATAGAACGACCAACCATGTGCTTAATCAGGACCGGCTCATTGACCAGGTCCTTATGGGTATCGAGCGTAATGACAGTCCTACCGTCTCGTAGGACGGTGATCGTGTCGGCAATCTTCAACACTTCACGCAATTTATGGGAGATCAGAATGCATGTCACACCCTGGTCCCTTAGATCGCCAATCAGGTGCAACAGATTGTCGCTATCAGTTTCGTTCAGTGCGGCTGTAGGCTCATCCAGGATAAGAATTTTTACTTCTTTCTTCATCGCCTTGGCAATCTCGACCAATTGCTGCTTTCCTACACCCAAATTCTTGATCTTGGTCAGGGGGTTAACATTCAAGCCCACCTTTTTCAGGATGTCAACCGCTTGTGAAATCGCTTCGTTTGAGTCAATCACAATTCCGGTAGTAACCTCGTTACCAAGGAAAATATTTTCATAAACGGATAATTCAGGGATTAATGCTAATTCTTGATAAATAATGGCGATTCCCGCGTTTTCACTTTCGCGGATTCGGTTGAATTTCTGTAATTCACCTTCAATAAATATTTCGCCCGTATAACTGCCGTAGGGATGTACCCCGCTCAGCACTTTCATCAGGGTTGATTTGCCGGCACCGTTTTCTCCAACCAGGCAATGGATCTCACCTTTACGAACGCTAAAGGTTACATCGTCCAAAGCCTTCACTCCAGGGAATTCCTTGGTGATGGACTTCATTTCAAGAATGGGTGTCTCCATAGGCAACTCTTGCTCTTACTTTGAATTTAAGTAGTGACTGGTTGCCCAGTCACTACTTATCAACTTACGATCGATCTTACTCTAAACCGGTGAAATCGGTGGCAGGATAGTAGCCGGAATCGATGACAGCGGCTTTGACATTGTCTTTGGTGACCGTAACCACAGCCGATGGCTTGGCAGGGACGTCGAAGACGTTGTTGTTGTACGTGTGGGTTTGCTCAGGAGTCTTCCCATCAAGGAAAGCAACTGCAGCAGCAATGGCGTCAGCAACGAGCGTGCGAACGTCTTTCAGAACGGTCATGGACTGCTTGCCATCAATAATGTATTGAACAGAGGCTTTTTCTGCATCCTGACCAGTGACATAGTACATCGTCACATCGGCATCTGCAGCGAAGGCATCAGCGATAGCGCGGGCGGTACCATCATTTGGTGCAAGGATGAAGACTTCGCCCTTGTCCGCAGCGGTTGCAGCGGTCAGGTTGGATTCAGCCAAACCTTTGGCGGTGTTGAAGTCCCAGTTGGTCGTGATTTGACCAAGGATCTTACCCATTTCATCGCGGGTCAGAGTGGCTTTGTCTTGCAGGGCAACAGCTTCAGGGGAGTTCTTGATCACGAAGGTGCCATCAACGATCTTGGGCTGCAGCACGTTCCATGCGCCTTCAAAGAAGAGGAAAGCGTTGTTGTCGGAAGATGCACCAGCATACAGATAGAGAGGCAGACCAGTGCCAGCGGCGTTGTCCACCAGGTATTGAGCCTGAGCGGCACCAACGGCGACTGAGTCAAAGGTCACATAGTAATCAACGGCATCGGTATCCAGGATCAGGCGGTCATAAGACACAACCTTCACACCAGCAGCTCGGGCAGCTTCAGCAGCAGCGGCAGCAGCAGTACCGTCATGGGGGCAGATGATCAAAACTTTGATGCCCTTGGAGATCAAGGTTTCAACGTTTTGCTTCTCTTTGGCAGGATCGCCCTGGCTGAACAGAATTTCCACGGCATAACCCTGCGCAGTGAGTGCATCCTTGAAACGGGTTTCGTCCTGGATCCAGCGGGGTTCGTCCTTGGTGGGGAGCACAATACCGACGGCCAGTTCTTCACCGGTCTCGACAGGCTCAACAACTTCAGGCTCTGCGGTTGGCGTGGTTGTACAAGCACCGAGAACCATGCTCGCAATAATTACTACAGTTGCGAGAGTGAACAATAATTTAGAACGTTTCATATCTTCTCCTTAGAATTTTTGGCGGATTTAGCTGATCCTGAAGCGAACGAGAAACTACACAGTTCATAAACTCATGTTCGAATGGGACCAAAACCTTATCGCCTGAGATTTGGGGATTGTTTATCCCCATTAATCAGATTATATCTTAACTATAAAAAGAGTGTATTACGTGGACTTACACACCCCGAAAACTTATGGTTGGCAATGATATAATCGCTGGACAACAATATACAAAGAAATGAGTGTTTTATGGCCAAAACAAGCGTACCTTGTCCTAATTGCAGACAACCCGTGCTGATAGATCTTACCCGTCTGTTCGATTTGAATAGTGACCCGCAAGCAAAAGATGCTTTACTTTCCGGAAGTGCCAATACTTTCCAATGCCCCAATTGCCATTATCAAGGGGTCTATCCAACTCCACTCGTCTATCACGATCCGGATAAACAACTGCTTTTGACTTACTTTCCTCCTGAACTGAACACCCCGATCACGGAGCAGGAAAAAACAATTGGTCCTTTGATTAAGAAAGTAATGGACGATCTTCCTCCGGAAAAACGCAAAGCTTACCTCTTTAAACCCCAAACTATGCTGACACGACAACGATTGATTGAGACGATCCTCGAAGCCGATGGCATCACGCCGGAGATGATGAAAGCCCAGCAAGAAAAACTACTTTTACTGCAGCAGTTGGTTAACATCAGTCCTGAGTCATTACCCGTACAGATTTCTCAGAATGACGAAAAGATCGATGAAGAGCTTTTCGTTTTGCTCTCACGCCTTGCACAGGCTTCTGCTGCCGCTGGCGATCAACAGTCAGTACAGGCACTCTCCAATTTGCAGCAAGCACTGCTTCAACACTCCACGGTCGGTAAAGCTGCCGCTCTTCAAGCTTCCGAGACCCGCGCTGCCATCAATGAATTACAGGAGTTGAGTAAAGCTGGTATCACTCGTGAAAACTTGCTCGATCTGTTAGTCAAGAACACCGAAAGTGAAATCCGCCTCACCACGATCGCTTCAATGGCGAGAGGTGGGCTCGATTACACCTTCTTTCAAACTCTAACAGATAAGATCGACCAGACAACTGGCGAAGAGCAGACCAGGTTGGTCACTCTGCGCGAAAAGTTGCTCACAATTGTCGAAGCAGTCGACGAAGCTATGAAGGCTCAAGTTGAGGAATCCCAAAAATTGTTGCAGGACATCCTGGCTGCAGAAGATATCGCCGCTGCAACTGAAGAAGCCCTCCCCAAAATTAACCAAGCTTTCACAGATGTCCTGAATTCTGAATTAACAACCGCCCAGAAAACTGATGACACTGCCAAGTTGACAAAATTGGTTGTCATCGTCAGTGTCCTAAGGGCGGCCAGCACCAGTGGTGCCGTTTTGCAAGTCATTGAGGAAATGCTGCAATTAGAGACAGCAGAAGAACGACAAAACGTTCTGGAAGCTGCCGGCGAAGCAATTAACGACGAATTCAGCCAAACTCTGAGTAGCCTGATCTCCCAAGTGGAGAGTCAGGGAGACCAACCAGAGCTAATAGAAAAATTGAAAGAGATCAACCGGGAGGTTCTGCGCTTTACCATGCGCCGAAACCTCAATAACGGCATCAAATAAGCACCTATATTTAGGATTATTAAAGTCAAACAGGATGCCCTCATAGGGCATCCTGTTGTATTTCCAGGTGGATATTTTTAGTGAGCTTCGTTTTGGAAGCGTAGCCCGTGCCCACGAACAGTCACAATGTAATCGTAATCGAGGTCAAGTTGGTTCAGGCGTTCGCGCAGTCGCCGGACAAGAGCGTCAAAAGCTTGCTCTGAGACCCAGCGTGTATCGTCTTCCCAGACTGCCTGGATCAACTCTTCCCTTGAGACCACTTCTCCTGGTCTGGCATAGAGGTAAGCCAATAGGACGAATTGCTGATTAGAAAGCGGGGGTACCAGTTCTACTCCCCTTACCCAGACTCTCCTTGCACTTTCGTCAAGGCGAAGCCGAAAGACCTGGCTGAGTTCTGGAGGCAGGTCCGAAAGCGGCATAGTAGCATCAGAGCTTAAGAAAAGGAATGTTTGGATCAGAGCAATAGCGATTTCGTCGGCTTCAATCAATTTCACCGGTTCGCTCAACGCCTGGTTGTTCAGAAATGTTCCATTTTTGCTGCCAAGGTCTTCCAGGATCACCCCATTAATACTCTTGGTGATGCGGGCATGTTGACGGGAGACCTGTCGGTCCGGGATCACAATATCACACTCGGCATCCCTGCCGATAACCAGCGTCCCTTCAATGATCCATTGCTGACCATTCAAAGGTCCGTTGTTGGCAATTAAGACCGCATCTTCCATTTTTGACTTTTTACCTCGCTGTTTCCGATTATAATCCATTCACAAGCTGGTTTTCCACGCCGTTATGGAATAACACAGCCTAATAGAGGAAGAAGCACATGATTAATTTCCCCGTCAGCGGAGAAGTGCTGCACGAGCGTTACTGCATTAAGCACATGATAGGTCAGGGAGGGTTTGGTTCGATCTACCTGGCAGAAGATTTGCGGCTGGAAGGTCGCAATTGTGCTGTTAAGCAGGTTCGTTATGACCCTTCCTTCCCCGAAGAGATGCTCAAAGAATCGCGAGACCAATTCATGCGCGAAGCGACGGTGCTCGCCCGGTTGGACCATCCCAATCTTCCGAAGGTGTCAGATTTTTTCTCGATCGATCAAAATGACTTCCTGGTCATGGATTTTGTTCCGGGTGATGACCTGCGCACCACACTGGCCAAAGCTGAAGGCAACGGCAGGTTCCTTAAAGAAGATGAGGTTTTAGATTGGGCGGTGCAAATCGGGGATGCCCTCAGTTATCTTCACCACCAGGACCCTCCAATTCTGCATCGCGACATCAAGCCTTCCAATTTGAAAGTGACACCAAGTGGTCTCATTAAATTAGTTGATTTTGGTTTGGTCAAACTGCTTGCTCCGGATGAGGTTACTATCACCATAATGCAGGGTCAGGGCACCGCGCTCTACACGCCACTTGAGCAATATGGGGGTGACAGCAGTCACACTGATGCGCGCGCCGATGTATACGCTTTCGGGTGCACGCTGTATCATCTGCTCACCAATACCCCCCCAATGAATGTGCGTGATCGTTTTCTCAAGCCTGAGAGCCTGGTGAATCCCCGTTCCATCAACCCCGCCATTTCCCCCCGGGTAGAAGAAGCCATCCTTTGGGCAATGGCCCTTCACCCCGATGACCGACCCAAAGACGTGACCTCTTTCGTCAAAGCCTTGACTGGAGAAACAACGGGCAACCTGCGCCGGTTTGGCGGTGGCTATAGCCGTTCGCTCCAAGCGCAGATTGGAAAAACTGAAACTCAACTCGGTCTCTTGGTTGGTGGGTTAGTATTCCTCAGCCTGTTGTTTACCTTAATCCACAATCTTTAGGTTCATCCAAAGGCCTGGGTTTGTTCTGAAAGCTAACGCCGAATCGTGCAAAAACTGCGGACAAACTTAAGCAAATCCTTATAGAATGTATCTGAAAACAGATTTTACACAAGTGTGATCGTGGGAATGATTTTTTAGATCATGGGGGTCTGGCTATTGTTTTCGCTCATCATCCACCAGACCAGAGCAGCTGCCCAGCCGAATAACATCCCAATCCCAGTTGCCTGAACCACAAACCATGAGGAGCTTGTTTTTAGTAAATCCATGATGGGAGCGATACCGAATGTCAGCAGTAAGTAAGCTGCCAAGCCGCCTGTCACCGTGCATAAAGCTGAACGTATGCCCCAACGCACATTACCCCACCACTTATAGCCGGCGATCCAGGCTAAAAATCCGCCCACAAGATTCAACATGATCACCAAAAGCCAATCGGTTAGCCGGGGGTAACCGGTCAGATTAGCCGATGGATCGGGCGTTGGCGTCGGCATCAAGGTGGGCGTTGGGCTGGGAATCGAGGTTGGAGTGGCTGTGGGAGTCGGCGTCTCAGTGGGCATGATCACCTGAGCTAAACCACCTTGCGTGTTCAAAATCAGTTTGCTTGAAGTAAGCGCAGGTTCACTAATTGCAGTGACCTCAAAAATCCCTTCTCTCTCAATGCGATAATCGACTGTCGCCAACCCGTCCTGAGTAACCGTTTCCGGTTGTGAAATGATCAGGTTATCGGTCGAAAGACGGATCGTAAACTTCACCACAGTCCCATCCGGCACCTGGTTTCCATTGTGGTCGATTATCGGTCCCGCCTGAATACGCACATTTTCTCCCATGACAAACAACGGTACCGGGGTTTCTACCATTGGCGCTTCCATGGTCATGGTCGTGTCTGTTTGTTGGGATGTGAGCAGCTTAATCTGAATTACCTGATTGGGGTTCGGGGCGGTGACTGTGCCCAGTTGGTAATCAACAGCACTGATTGAAACTGGCAGGGAGCCGCTGGCAATTGTTTCGCGCATTAAGACACGCGCGGCAATATCCATGGCACTTTGAGTGTTATTATAGAGAACATAATACGCGCTGATATTTGCCAGGTCAGTTGAATCCAGGTAATATGGCACATCGTAACTGAATACAATCACATTTTTGTCTCTCAAAAGGTCCAGCCGTTCCGAAAGCAGGCGCTTCAATGCCCTGGTTTCAGGTTGAGAGGGTTCTTCATTGAGAAGGTTGATCACCACCCATTGGGACCGACGCAGATTGTCCTCCCGGTTGGGGTCTGCCGGTTCAGCGCGTTGGTCAAGAATATCAGCAAGTTGAGTAAAACTATACGAAAACACCCGCTCTGCATCCAATTGGTTGGCTCCCATGGGTCCATAGTAGCGGATAAGGGTATTTTCGAAGTCCATTGTGTCAAAATAGTAGTGCTGGGCACAAGTGTCGCATTGTTGCTTCAAACGTGTATCAGTAAATACAGTGATGTAATCGGACAACGCTGGTGGTTGCGGAATGGTCGCGCTCAGAAACTCACTTGAAGGCGCCACCAATGTAACTGCTTCCCGGTTGGCTTTCAGTTCAAGTGTCCCTG
>JBCFBG010000050.1:0-6101 GCA_038562515.1 Anaerolineaceae bacterium | reverse complement strand
CGTCCCTGGCTGCCTAAATGAACACCTTCCACGTAAGCCTTACCCATCTCTCCCACCCAATATGGGTCCCCTCCAAAACTCTGCGTGCCAGCGCTTGTTGCCGCCACCATATCCTTGCTATCAACCACATCCAGAGATGGTCCAAGGAGCAGGTTTACACCCAGGGCGGAAAGTTCCTGCCCAACCATATTGCCGACTTCCTGTGCCAATTGCGTTGACCAGGTTGCACCCAATGACATGGGCGATGGATATTCGGTCAGACCACTAAGCAACGTTGGGGTTCGGTTGTCTGCCTGGACCAAATTCATGCCTATATACAGAGGAATATAGTTGGTATCAGGATTGGCAGGAGCATCTGTGGTGAGCGGATTGCTTTTTTGCCAATTGATATCCTGAAGGGTTTGGATCAAGCGCCAGGCTTCTGTGCTGTCATCAACGAAATTGTTATGGTCAGCACTCAACACAATCCCACCGATATGGTATTCGTTTATCAATTTTTTAATCGAGCTGGTCTCGTAAACTTCAGATCCGTCAAATGTGACCAAAAATAACTGTCCAACTTTTTCGGCAGGCGACATGCGGGCGAGCAAGGCTTCTGCCTGGCTAACCTCCTGCGCGCTGCCATCCATCAAAGGGAAACCAAAAAGACCAAGAATGATGCAAAAACAAAGCAGGAGCCTCAAGAAGCTCGCTTTCATGCTGCCTCTACTACCTCACGAGCATGAACGGGATCATTACAAATGATCATATCCACACCAAGATTTCGCATTCGAAGCAAGTCCTCGGGTTTATCGACCGTCCAGACATTCACTTTTTTCCCCTGGGCATGCAGGCGGCTGATCATTCTTTCGTTGACATCCTTATGGTAAGGATGAAGTGCGTCGTAATGGTAGCGGTTTCCCAGCCAGCTGCGATATGGAAATCCGAGAAGCCCTGGCAGTGTCAGTAAACCACGGGGAATCGAAGGTTCCAGGCTTTTCACTTTCAACAAATTGCGGGCATTGAAAGAGGAAAGAATCACTGATTCGCTTAACCCCATTTTCAGAATCAAGCCGATCACCTTTTCAGTCAGTTGATCATGAGGTGTCGCATAGTTCTTCAATTCAACGTTGATCAGGAACTGCCCACCCAATTCTTCGAAGACCTGGTCGAGCAGTGGTAGGGGTTCTCCGCTGAAGCGTGCCTCAAATTTTGAGCCCGCGTCAAGGGTTTTCAGCTCATCCCAACCCATTTCGTTCACCTTGCCCTGACCGTTGGTGGTACGAACAACACTTTGGTCATGGATCACAACCAGCTTTTCGTCAGCAGAAAGCATAACATCCAGCTCGATGCCATCCGCGCCAAGGTCTTTGGCGAGTCGAAAAGCAGCCATGGTATTTTCAGGCGCAAAAACTGAAGCACCGCGATGAGCGATAACGAGGGGCATATTCATTAGACTTCTCCTGTCCTGGGGCTAATTATAGCATGTGGGGATTGTAGATTTCGTTCATTCTACGAGCTTGTCATTGTGAACACGGTGAGGAAACCTTCCATGCTTCAGTTGAGACACGTTCACAATCGTTCAAGGTGACAACCACCAAACCAGGCACTCAGACATGCTATAATTTCCTCGTACCAAAGGAGGTTTGCATGACCAAACTCACCCATGTTATCAAACGCGATGGAAGCATCGTACCCTTTACGCCAGAACGAATCGCAAATGCGATTTATCGTGCCGCTGTCGCCGTGGACGGACGGGATAAAGAAAGAGCCGAAAGCCTTGCAGCCCAGGTAGTGGCAGCATTGGAAGAAACGGTTCCTGAAGGCAAATACCCCACTATTGAAACCATCCAGGACATGGTCGAAAAGGTGCTGATCGAAAACAGCCATGCCCGGGTTGCCAAAGCTTACATTCTTTATCGCGATGAACGGGCGCGGCAGCGGGCAAAGCGCGGCGATGCCGATAAAACCCCCTCTGGCAACATCCCCTGGGCAAAGCTGTGGCAAGTTTTGGATTGGTCGGTTTCTCACGAGGTGCATACTTCCCAAAAACTAAACCAGAAAATCAGAGACGGCAAACTTCATGAGATTGTAACTGCCGCGGAAGCCGCTTACAGCGAAGACGTCGAAAACGCAGCTAATCTCATTCTCGATCGCAAGGACGAAGTACGGGTTGTCTTTATTGCCGGGCCCTCTTCCAGCGGCAAGACCACCACAACAATCAAGGTCGGTGAGCGCCTGGCAAGGCAGGGCTTCAAATTGATCACCCTCAATATAGACCATTACTTCTTCGACCTCGAAATGCATCCCAAAGATGAGTTTGGTGATTACGATTTTGAGACCCCTCAGGCTCTCAATATGCGCCTGATCAACCAGAATCTGAGCGATTTGTTCGCTGGCAAGGAAGTTCGAATTCCTTCTTATGACTTCAAAACCGGTCACAGCGTTCCGGAGCATACCCCAATGCGCCTGAACAAGAACGAAATTGTCCTGATCGATAGCTTGCACGGTCTCTACCCTGAAATGACGGAAGACATCCCGGATGAGTGGAAGTTTAAGCTCTATATCGAACCCCTGCTGCAATTGAAACTCAATAACGGTCGTTATGCCCGCTGGACAGACATCCGCTTGATGCGGCGTATGCTGAGAGATGCTTCGCACCGCGCTTATGACCCCACCCAAACTTTGTTGCACTGGCATTATGTGCGCTCCAGCGAACTGCGCCACATCATACCTTACCTCAACTCGGTGGATACCATTGTCAACAGTGCCATGCCGTATGAATTGCCAATTTACAAAGCCAAATTAGGCGAAAACTTTACCCGTTGGGCTGAGGAATATCACGAGGATCCGCTTCGCAAGGATGCCTGGGAACGAGCAGATCGTGTGAACCGTATGTTCCAGGAAATTGATGCCGTGGAAGATGACAGTTTTGTTCCCGAAGACTCCGTGATCCGCGAATTTATCGGTGGTGGGGTCTACAAGTATTAACCCTTTTTGCTAACAAAAAAAGACGGCAGGCGCCGTCTTTTTTGTTTCATTGCAATATCAATAACAAGGCGCGGAGAATTCCTCAACGCCTGCGGGGATTGTGTTTACGGAATAATACCAACCGCAGTCATCGTAACAACTCGCGCCAACATAACATCCCCCTGATGCGTCTTTGCGATATTCCATTTCACAGGTCAGATTCCTGCCGGGGGTTGCGCAACCAGTCGACCGCCAGCTGACGTTCGACTCGGTAAAATGGGCGCGCGGCCAAATTAATCCGTTAACTGTTACCTGGGACGGGTCTGATATGGCGGCGCTCGTTATCGTTGCCGTTGGGATCATGATTTTTGGTGGTCTGATCGTGGGCGTGGCTGTTGGGGTCGCCGTAGCGGTTGCCGTTGGGAGGTCAGTGGCTGTTGGTAGTGGTGTCTTCGTGTTAACATCGACAACAGGTTCCGGGTTGGTTGGCTGAACCGAGGCAGGGGCAGAACAGGCACTCGAAATCAGAACAATGAAAACAAAAACCAAAATCAATTTCTTCATAAAATATACCCTTCCAATCAATAACCCGCTAATTTTACTCTACTTCTTGTGCGGTCTTCGATCGTTGTTTTCTATCAAGTCGTTTTATAGAAATTCACAATAAGAGTGCCCGGCGGCCATGCCGGCAAACTACCAAAAACCTTGTATAATCGTTCTATGTTCCGCGATCAAAAAGCAACCAGTCGACCCGCTGGCAACGTAATCCTCGGTTTTAATATCGATAGTGACCGGGTTTTACTTGTCTATGGCAGTCCGACCGGAACAATCAGCGAAAAGCTGTCCTTTCCCTCTCCCCGGCAAGAAAGTTTCCAGACGGTACTGTCGGAAATTAGCAGCCATGCCGACCGTCTGCTCATGATCACCCAGGCACAGCGCTTGCCGCTCCCCGATGTTATCTCGGTTTCTGTCTGTGGAAATTACGATTCCCAAACCAACATCCTTACTTCTTCAGCCGATTTTCCGCTTTGGAAATCAGAAGCTCTTCGCTCTCAGCTGGGTTTGCGTTTCAACCTGCCAGTCTATGTGGAAAGCAAAGCCAACGCTGGTCTTTTAGCCGAACTTTTGTTTGGTTCAATCTCCGATGAAGATCAGACCATTTATGTCAGCTTCCAACCCCGCGTCAGAATTGCCATCTTTTCCAACGGAAAACTTTATTCCAGTCCTGGCGGGCTTTCAGGCGCAATTGGGAACCTTCGATTGGATGAGCCGCAACTCGGCATTGAAGGGCAAACGGTTCACCTGAACGATGTTGCCAGCGCTGCTGGTTTGCTCAAGCTGGCCCGCTTGCGCCATCCCAGTCACTGGGATGCCGATGCCACGCCTGATGACATCCTGAACAGCGTGCTTTCTGAGGACCCATATGGCTTGGAAGTGGTGGCTGAAGCCGCTAAAATTTTTGGGCAGCAACTTCGAACCCTGATCCACGTTCTGCGACCCACCAACTTCGTTGTTGGCTTTCCATTCAACCTGCTCGGAGACTACTGGTTGCAGCCGATGACAGAGGCGATCGCTACCTCAACTGGTTTGAGCAGCGCGCAATTACCGCGGATCTTTATCTCTGACTTGGGAACACGCCAGCCGGAGTTGGAAGCCCTGGCACCTTCGATCTTCGCGCTGCGAGCCTAAATTTCTCTCCTTCTTTACCCAAAAAAACACCTTTAACGAAACACTAACATTTTTTTGATGTATTTCTGATTTTCTTCACTTAACTTAAAAACATAAAACATAGTGAGAAATGGAGGAAACTATGGCATACATGATCAGACGATCTCCGTATTGGAGAAACCAATATAATCTTGAAAGAGCGATGAACCGCTTCTTCGACTTGGAATCCGAACCATTACCATCCGGCTTCCCTCTCGATGTCATCGAGAGCGATTCTGAATACATAGTCAAAGCTGCTGTGGCTGGTTTCGATCCCGAAAAAATTGAAATCACCTATGATGACAACACCCTTTCAATCAAAGGCGAAGTCAAAGAGGAAAATGAAAACGCTGAAGAAGGAAAATACCATATTCGGGAACGCAGTTATGGCTCCTTCTACCGTAGCATAACCATGCCGGGCGTAATTGACGCAGAACAGATTACAGCGGATACAGATAACGGCGTCCTGGTGGTGCACTTGCCCAAGAAGCCGGAGACTCAACCGAAGAAGATCAGCATTGGCTCAAAAAAGGTTATTGAAGGTTAGGATAAAACCTGATTCTGAAGACACCCCGCCAAACTAACGGGGTGTTTTCGTTTAATCGATATGGGTCAAAACTTCAAAAAGCTATTGCTCTCTCTGGTATTGTTTTCAGCAAGATCTTGGTGGTGGAATCAGTAAATTTTGGGCTTGCGAGATGAAGTCGTAAATGACCCGAATCTACTATAATTAGGAAACCAGACCGAAAGGAGAGAACGATGAAGCACAAGAAATACATGGTCAAACCAGGAGAGAAAGTCAAACTGAAGGATTTTGATCCTAATGATTCCAGCGAATTTGACGGAAACAAAAAAGATGGCAAAGAAGCCCTCCTGAAACTGAATAAAGAAATTGAACAACTTCAGGAACTGATGTACGCGGAAGGTAAAAAGCGACTGCTCGTCATCTTACAGGCAATGGATACCGCTGGTAAAGATGGTGTAATTCGGGCAGTTTTTGAAGGCGTAAACCCCCAGGGAGTTCACGTAGCGCCATTCAAAGCCCCTTCGCCACTCGAGCTTGCTCACGATTACCTTTGGCGCGTCCATGCTCAAACTCCCAAAAAAGGCGAGATCGTCATCTTCAATCGCTCACAATATGAAGATGTTCTGCCAGTTCGGGTACTGAATCTGATGCCGGAAGAAGTCTGGTCAAAACGTTTTCATCACATCAATGAATTTGAACGACTGCTTGTTGATGAGGGTACTGTGGTCCTGAAGTTTTACCTGCATATCGACCCTGAAGAACAAGCTGGTCGCTTCCTTGCCCGCCTTGAAGAACCAGACAAGCACTGGAAATTCAATCCTGGTGACCTGGAAGACCGCAAACTGTGGGACAACTATATGGAAGCCTATGAAGACATTTTGAACAAAACCAGCACAGAGTGGGCACCCTGGTATGTCAT
>JBCFBG010000049.1:0-15123 GCA_038562515.1 Anaerolineaceae bacterium | reverse complement strand
AACATACGTCGCCTCTTACCTGCCAGTTATGCTTCCTATAAAGAGTTGGAAGAGGAATTTCAATTCGCATTTTCAGACATTCCAAGGGAACCTTACTCTCCTGAGTTGAAAAATTTTCCCGCTCAGGATGCTGATGGAGTTAACCTGGCTCTGCATGTACTGGCTCTGACGGAGAAGTGGAAGACAGCTGCAGAAACTGGAGACTGGTTCCTGATGGAATCATTCACCGAGCAGCTCGCGACTGGTTGGACCCACTTGGAAGAATTGCAAAATGCTTCAAAATTATGGGTCAGTGAGGTTTTGCCCGCCTTAACTGAGATAAAACAACGCAAATGGAAATCCATCCGCTATAAGCAGCTGCTCAAGCCAAAACTTCCAACCCTCTCAAAGGCACAAGCTCATCTTTATACTTTTATCTGCGAATGGCAAAAAATTGACTTCCAAGGGCTTTACCCTGAACTATTAAACGAGCTGGTTTATCAAAGTGATGCTGCCCAAAGTGCCTTTTTCGAGGCCTGGCAACAATTGTTACGTTCAGAGTCTCGCGCCACTGTCTGGTTAACCCAAAACCAGCAAAGCATTTTCAGCGAAATTAACCAAATTTTACTCACGCTTTATCGCCATTTGCGAGCACTACAGCGAAACTTTGAGGTGATTAACCAACCTGAAATGGCCCGTACCCGTCTTGCCCAAAATGCAGCTGGTGACCTGGTTTTCCTCCTGATCAAGATAGACGAGACGATCAACCCAACCCGCACTGCCAACCCGGTTTTCAAACGCTGGCAGCGCCAGTACCTTGATTTGCTCTCTGTTGCAGACAGCAACAAAATTCGGCAGGGAATTCAGGAAATTGAAAGCATCCACCCACTTTTGCCCTGGTTTGATGAACTGGTAAGGCGTGATGCTGGCTACTTTGAACAGTCCGTCTCCCAACAATGGTAAAATAGCTGGACTTTACGGAAAGTGACATGCAACAGATAAAACTTGATTCTCAAGACGGCTACTACTTAGCTGAGCCGTTGGATACTTGGCTGACAGCTGGCCAGCACGATTTTGCCATCCCCGAAGCCGGCGGTTCCAGCGCTCGCGTTTTCCTCTGTAAACATACTTCAGGCAAGACCCCCTTCAGCCGTGACCCGGCTTTCAAGGTAATGCGGCACGATAAAATTTCTTACGCCAAACCGCTCTTTCTCGAGGAGTACAACATTCTCGCAAACATGCGCGGCGTAGACAACTTGACTCCCATGCT
The DNA here is from genome assembly GCA_038562515.1 of Anaerolineaceae bacterium. Classification (GTDB taxonomy): domain Bacteria; phylum Chloroflexota; class Anaerolineae; order Anaerolineales; family Anaerolineaceae; genus Mesolinea. The sequence goes on along the minus strand of JBCFBG010000049.1, from coordinate 13,874 downwards.
TCAGGCTGGCTTCTTGAAACCAGATCCGAATACTATCTGGCCAACCGAGATCGCCCCTCTGACCAAGCAAATGGAAAAACAAGGTCAGGGCGTGAACATCAAAGGCGAACTGGCTGCATTTGAAGTGGACGAAATTGATGACGTTCTTGCGCAGTTTGAAGAACGCATCCAGGATGGTTGGCTACCATACCTGCTGCTGGAACGCCGTTGGGAAGACAATCTCTATCTGCTTTGCGATGCTGGTTACACCCGGGGCAACTTCGTTCGAAACCTCAGCATGAAACAGGTTTTGGATATCAGCGTACAGATTTGTACACTGCTCGAAGAAGCTCATAAACGCGGTGCCACTTTTCTTGACCACAAATTGTTACACTACTATTGGAACGAAATCCGCCAAAAAGTAATCATCATTGACTGGAATATTGGTCATTGGCAGCCAAACAATTTCTCCCCCGAAGTACAACAGGCGGATATGATCCAGCTGAGTTCTCGTGCTTTACATCATATTTTTACCGGCCGTCAAGCTCCGGGATCGGTTGCTGTCGGTCCCAATCGACCAGAAGATATCGCAAACGCGCCGACTCATTACAAGGCAAGTTACTCTTTCGATGTTCAAAACCGCTTGAATGAGCAGGAAATTAAATTCCTTGAAAAAGCTCTCGACGGTTTTTTTAAGACTCCTTCGGAGATGAAAGCTGCCCTGCAGGGTTTGCAGAGCAATCGGAATTAAGCCTGCTCCCCTCTTGAAAGGACAACAAATGGTTAGTTCATTAATTGAACAAGCAAAAAAAGTGCTATCCAGTAAGGAGCCCAGCGACGAACAGCTCAGCCAGGCTGAATCTGGTCTCTCAACTTACCTGGAAGCCCTGGCAACCAATCGCATCTCGGACCAGGTTGGCATGGATGACCTTGAAGAAGCGAACCGCCTCCTGCGAGAATTGCGCCGTGAGCGTAGCCGCCGCGCTACGGGAGCTGCAGTTTCTACACCCCAAGAAGCCGAGACACCACAACCCGTAAAGCCTGCCCCCTCAAAAAACGAGGAGTTTGAACCAGAATCGCTGGTATCCAGTGAACCTGCAACGAACAGACCTCAACCTGAGAATGAAAGTCTGAGCACACCCTCCAGACCAGTTTTGGGAGACCTCTCAGCCACCCCACCCCCAATCACCCGTACTAATCTGGGCATGGATGACATGGGCGGCATCGATAACGATCCTCTCAAGCGTTTCTTCCAATCCACCCACGATCCGGAAGCAGAACGGATGATGGACGAAGCTGAAGAAGCGTTTTACAAAGGCAATTACCAGGTCGCAATCCCGCTTTATGAAAAAGTGATCCAAATGGAGCCGGGTTGGACCCGTGCCCAGGAGCATCACAGTGAAGCGGAAGAATATTTGCGTTCGGGTAACATCCCTTCAGTCGCATTGCCTCCTGAAGCTGGCAAGGCCTATGGAAAGGCCCAATCGGCTGCCCGTGTTTTTCGTTACCAGGTTGCACTCAATTATCTTGACGAAGCTTTCGATCACCTGGAAGATGCTGGCATCAAACGCTGGCGCGAAGGTGAAGAGCTGCGGCATGACCTTGAAAACCAAATGCAGGCATACGATGTATACCGTGAAGGGCTCAACTTGCTCACACAAGGTGAATTGGTTTCAGCGCTTGGGAAGATTCAGACCGCAGCCAGTGCTGTGGCAATCCCGGAATACATCGATAAAGCTGCCGAAGTGCGCTCTGATATTGCCATGCTGAACGATGTCAGTGACCTTGTCAGCTTGAGTGGCAAGATTCCACCCGCAAAACTGGCTGATTCCAAGAGCAAGCTCGAAAAAATTCGTATGAAATACGGTGAGATTCCCCAATTAGGTCGCCTTCGCAATCGACTTGACCTGCTCATCCCTGCCACTATCCAATCTCTTCTGGACAATACCAAGCGTTTCAAGGAAGAAGCTGCCAATGCTCCGACCGCAGCATTAGCTCGCAACAAGGTCAATGGTGCCCGTGAAAATCTCGATTACCTCAGACAGTTGGATGCCTATGACTCGCAGAGTCTCTCACTTGAGAACGAAATCAGCGCCTTGGAAACAGAGATCAGCACCAATGAAGATTCCATCCAACGAGCAGAAGCTGCGCTTGAGACCGGAAATAAGTATTTTGCGCTGGACGCACTCCGCATCAGTTCCAGGGCACGAAAGCGCTTCCCCCAGGACCCCAGGATCCTCGAACTCAAACGAGGGTTCCTGCCCACCTACCTGGTCGGCGGAATTGGAGGCATTGTGCTGCTTGTCTTGCTCGTTATGGGCATCAGTCTGGCAGCCCGCGGAATTTCTAATTCGGTTTATGAACGCAACCTTGCCCGTACGCCAACCGTCACGATGACGCCAACCATCACCCTGACCCCAACGGTCACGCTGACACCAACCATAACACTGACACCCACGCCAGATTACTCACCCACGCCTACCAACACAGTTACTCCCACACCGGTCGTGTCTGTCCGGGCAATTCGCGATATTTGGGTCAGAACCGGCTGTTATGCTGCGTTCAGTTCACCTGGGCGTATTCGTGAAGGTATGACCGTCGAGTTGGTGTCAATGCCCGAACGTCGTTTTGATGAATTTAATCGTGAATGTGTTTTGATCGAATATACTTCCGGTGATTTTGCAATCATTGGGTATGTATTGATCGAGGATATCACACCGGTAAATGAGTAGGCAAATGATGCACCCACCCATTGAAGAACGCTACCAGGAAACACTGGATTGGATCTATAGTTGGGTCGATTTCAGTATGAAACGACACGTCGATGACAAGCATCGTTTCTTCAAACTTGACCGAATGAACCAATTGATGGAACTACTCAATTTTCCGCACCACAAGTTTCCGTCTGTGCATGTCGCCGGAACCAAAGGAAAAGGTTCGACCGCTTCTCTCATCGCGTCAACGCTCCAAGCAAGTGGCTACAAGGTTGGGCTCTATACCTCCCCACATCTGGAGGATTTCCGCGAACGCATTATCATCAATGGGGAGATGATCAGCGAGCACAGTGTTATCGAGCTGGCTGACCAGATGAGACCCCTGACTGAAAAAGTGCCAGAAACCACCACTTTCGAGCTGACTACCGCCATGGCTTTCCTGTATTTTGCCCAGAAAGAGGTTGATATTGCGGTTCTTGAAGTAGGTTTGGGAGGAAGGCTGGATGCAACCAACGTGGTTGACCCGATCGTTTCGGTAATCACCTCGATTTCTTACGACCACATGTCCGTCTTAGGAAACACACTGACCGAAATCGCCACAGAAAAAGGTGGGATCATCAAACCAGGTCGCCCTGTGGTGATCGCTCCGCAGAAATCTGAAGCCCACGATACACTTGTATCCATTGCTATCGAGCGCAATGCTCCGGTCATTGACACGAAACTTGATTATTGCTTTGAACCATTACATCACAATCTAAGGACACAAACCTTCCAAATTCAATCTCGTCACGAGTTTGTTGAAAACCGCAAAATCAGTACTAACACAGCACTGAAACTGACAACACCGTTACTTGGAACTCATCAAATCGAAAACGCCGCCACTGCTGTCGCCGCGCTGGACCAGCTGAGACTCAGCGGCTTTCACATCACACGTCGGGCCATCAAGCAAGGTTTCCAGCAAGTGCATTGGCCTGCCAGGTTTGAAATCCTGAGGGAGAAACCTCCGGTGGTGATCGATTCTGCTCATAATGGAGATTCGATGCAGCGCCTGGTAGAGACAGTGAACGAATACTTCCCTCAATGGCCTTTCATCCTCGTTTTTGGGGCTTCAGCAGACAAATCGATGGGGGACATGCTTTCAGCCATCTTGCCTCGATGCGAGCTGGTCATTACCACCCAGTCTCGCCATCCCAGGGCGGCTACACCAGAGGAATTGAAAGCAAAAGTCGATGATTACTCCATTCCTGTGATTGCGGTCAATCCCGTCGAGGAAGCGTTATCTCAGGCTCTTTCCCACGCCGGTGAAACTAAGGGTATACTCGTGACTGGTAGCATTTTCATCGCCGCCGCAGCCAGAGCAATCTGGTCACAACTTGAAATATAAAAGGAAATAAGTGCAAGAAAGAAAAATCTTCTCCGATGAATACGAAGAGGAATACTCTCGTAATGACCCCCGCATGTATTCTACAAGCTTGCTGGTCAAAAACCGTACCTCAAACAAAAAAGAGACCAAATTTACTGCTCCCCTGATCATGATGTACAACGAGCCACTGCTACCATTGGCAGCAACCCGGCTTTACTCTGAAGAGGATGTGAGTGATCCCGATTTGATGTTCGAAGCGCTCGACAATCACATTACGCTGGTAGCTTGCTATCCCCGTTATGAAGAGGTTGAGGAACCAAGCAAAGAGAATGTCTGGGAAATCGGGTTGGAGATGGCTTTTGGCAGGGATATGGATTTTGATCACAATTCTCATGATTTCCCTGAGGATATATTCACAGAGGCACGCCGACGTGTTCGCATCCTCAATATTTATAAGCAAAAGGGACATTTTCTCGCTGACGTTGAGGTTGTCGATAATCCTGCCCGACGCACTAATGAAGTTAAGAGTGAGATTCGGTCTGCAAAAGCAAGCCTGGCTCGCTATGCTTCACTGCCTTCTCCACTGGATGAAAAAGCCATCCCGATTGCGGATGAAATTGACCATGCCGGTAAGCTGGCAGACTTCATCGGCATCAACACCTTGTTGAGTCCCTACGAACGTCTGGAATTGCTCCAGGAAGTTAACGATCTGGCACGCCTGAAGAAAGCTCACGCCAAACTGGTCGCTCAAATTCGGATGGTTGAACTTGATATGCAAGTAATCACCCGTATTCATGAAGACTTTGATAGAAATCAGCGTGACACCGTACTTCGTGAGCACATCAACCGCCTTCAGATGGAACTTAACCAGGGGAAATCCAGTGATCCCGATGTTTTCAAACTCGAAACCCAACTGGAAGCAGCCAACCTGCCAAAAGAGGTCCGTGAAACTGCAGAAAAAGAGCTTGAGCGGCTTCGTTCAGCTCCACCACTTTCCCCGGAAAACGGAATGATTTCGAATTATCTGCACTACTTGCTTGATCTGCCCTGGTCAGAAGTCACTGAAGACGATCTGGATGTCTGCAAAGCTCGCGAAGTGCTGGATAAAAACCATTACGGCCTGAAGAAAGCCAAAGATCGTATCATAGAATTTCTGGCTGTGAAAAGTCTGCGACCTAAGAAGAATCGTTTACCGATCCTTTGTTTTGTCGGACCCCCAGGTACGGGCAAGACCTCTTTGGGTCAGTCGATCGCCTCAGCGATGAACCGCAAATTTGTCCGCATGTCCTTGGGTGGCGTCCACGATGAGGCTGAAATCCGCGGACATCGGCGCACTTACATCGGTGCCTTGCCAGGACGTATCCTTCAAACCATGTTGAAAGCGAAAGTGGTCAACCCACTCTTTATGCTGGACGAAATTGACAAGCTCAGCGCAGATTTTCACGGTGATCCATCGGCAGCATTGCTTGAGGTTCTGGATCCAGAACAGAATTTTTCTTTCTCGGACCACTACCTTGAAGTGCCTTACGACCTTTCGAAGGTATTTTTTATCACAACAGCCAATACGATAGCCAGCATTCCGCCGGCCTTACTCGACCGCATGGAACTGATCGAATTCCCCGGTTACATCGAGGAAGATAAGATCATCATCTCCAGGCAGTTCCTGATCCCTGAACAGATGCTGGAAAACGGGTTGGATGAAGACCCAATCGAATTCACTGATGAAGCACTTCGTTTGATTATCGGTGGCTATACCTATGAAGCTGGCGTCCGCAACCTGGAACGGGAGATTGGCACAGTGCTGCGCAAAATTGCCACCAAAAAATCCGAAGGCGAAGCGTATCCAACCACTGTGACAGCTGAGTTGGTTCTCCAGTTATTGGGACCAGTAGAATTTTTCCCCATGTCTGCTGAGGCAAAAGATGAAATCGGCGTCGCCACAGCACTTGCCTGGACGGAAAATGGTGGTGAGATCATGCCCGTTGAAGTGTTGGTAGCTTCTGGGAAGGGAAATTTGCAGATCACCGGTCAGATCGGTGAAGTTATGCAGGAATCCGCTCAGGCTGCCTTAAGTTACTTGAAATCGCGTCAGAAGGTATTTGACATACCGGAAGATTTCTTTGAAGAAACCGATATTCACATCCATGTTCCCGAAGGTGCCATTCCCAAAGACGGTCCGAGCGCCGGAATTACTTTGGCTACCGCCCTGATTTCAGCGGCACTCAGTGTTCCTGTCAGGCACGAAGTTGCGATGACCGGTGAGATTACCTTACGCGGTCGTGTAATCCCTATTGGCGGTGTGCGAGAAAAGGTTTTGGCAGCCCATCGCTCTGGGCTAAAAACCGTGATCTTACCCAGCAAAAATGAAAAAGATCTGGTTGATGTGCCTGAGGCTGTCTTGAAAGAACTGAATATCATTTTTGTGGATTACATGGACCAGGTTACCGAGGCATCAATTGTTGGTGAATTGAAATATGCGAACGGAATCTACCCGGTTAAGCGAAAACCAACTCCCCGTCCACCAGCTAAAGAGTCGAAGAAGACCGATTCGGATTAGGTTTGAACTCAGATGGTTCTCACGAACCTTCTCCGAACTTTCTCCACTCGAGTTTAAAAAAAGCCGCGAATGCGGCTTTTTTCTATCCAGTGTAGAGAACTACTCCTGGTCTTTTGGTTGGAGCGTGTTTATTCCGTTTTCGACCTGGGATAAAATGCGTTTCAGTTCCCGTTCCAAACCAGTTAATGCCTCTGCCACGTAACGATCGGCATCGTGCTGGGCTTGTTCTGCTTCAAGTTGTGCCTGCCGAGTGATATCTTCGGCTCTGGTCTGGGCTGACTGGTAAATATCGGACTTTTCGACCATGCGCTCGCTCTTCTCTCGGGCAATCGTAACGGTCCGGTTGGCTTCTTCCTGCGCTTGGGCGAGGATGCGGTCCTTTTGGGAGATGATTTGCTGTGCTTTTTTGATTTCTTCAGGAATTGAAATTCGCATTTGATCGATAATATCCATGAAAGAATTTTCGTCCACGACAACGCTGTGTGAAAGAGGAATCGGTTTGCTGTTATTAAACAGCTCTTCCAGTCGGTCAACCAGATGCAAAATATCCATAATTTCCTCCGAAAATATCCTATTTGTAATTAGTGTAACACTATTATAACTGCTGATTAGCCTTGGTGAATCATATCGCTTTAGCTTTTGTCATTTTCGATTCGATGCCGTTCTTCATATTTTTCCAACAGGGCTTTGTTGACATGCGCTGGTACCATGCTGGAAACATCGCCACCCAATGAGGCAATTTCTTTCACTGTCGATGATGACAGGAAGGTATTCTCTTCATTTGTGATCAACGCAATGGTGTCAATTTCTGTGTCCAGGCGCCTGTTCGCCAATGCCATTCGAAATTCAAACTCAAAATCTGAGAACACTCGCAATCCTCTAACGATCGCCTTTGCGCCAATCTCTTTGGCAAAAGCTACAGTTAAACCGGAGTAGCCAACCACTTCGACACCATGCAGGTCTTTAACCGCCTCTTTCACCAGGGACATCCTGGTTTCCGGATCGAATAATAGCGATTTTATCGGCTTGTCATAAACCGCAATCACTACCAGGTCGAACAATTTTGTTGCCCGAGTGGCAATATCGAGGTGTCCATAATGAAACGGGTCGAATGTACCAGGGAATAATACTTTTTTCATGCTCAGCTCACATCTCCTGCGCCGTCGGCTTGCGGCCAAAAGGCAGCAACAGCCGCCTTCACGTCCTGGTGTTCTTCCAGGGATAAATCGGGGTCGTTATCTAAAAGCTTTATAGCCAGTTCCCGGGTCTGTCTGATCAGAACAGTGTCAGCCAGGCTTGCCATCTTCAGGTCGATCGTTCCAGCCTGCCTTGTGCCAAGAAAATCGCCAGGACCACGTTCTTGCAAGTCAACCTCGGCCAACTTAAAACCATCATTGGTTTCAGTCATAACCTGCAATCGGCGGTTATCGACCGCGCTGTCATTATCCGGAATCAGAAAACATAGCGACTGAGCCTCACCTCTTCCAACACGTCCTCGGAATTGGTGCAGCTGCGAGAGACCAAAATGGTTTGCCCCTTCAATCACCATGATGGTCGCGTTGGGAATATCCACACCCACTTCTACCACCGAAGTCGAAACTAAAATGTCGAATTGCCTGGCTCTGAAGGCAAGCATAACCGCATCTTTCTCGGCAGGTTTCAGCCGACCGTGAACCAATCCGACTTTGAGATCTGGAAAAACTTCTTCCTGCAGCCTGACCTGTTCGTCAACTGCTGCTTTGATCTCATCGTTTTCTCCGGCTTCTACCAAAGGATAGATAATAAATGCCTGATGACCCAATTCCACCTGTTTTCGAATAGTCTGATAGACCCGTTCGCGCTCGGTTGGGTAGACGATCATCGTCGTTACAGGCAGCCTGCCTGCTGGCATTTCGTCCATTATGCTCACGTCCAGGTCCCCAAAAATGGTGAATTGAAGGGAACGTGGAATTGGTGTGGCAGTCATTACCAAAAGATGTGGATTGTCACCTTTATTCCGTAAAGCCGCTCTCTGCGAAACGCCGAAACGATGCTGCTCATCGACCACGACCATTTGCAAATTCTGGAATGTGACTGGGTCCTCAATCAAGGCGTGGGTGCCAATCAAAAGCTTTACATAACCCGATTCCAACCCACGGAAAATTTCTCCACGATCTGCCTGACCGGTATCTCCGGTCAGCAAGCGCACCTGCCCTTCTTCCAGGAAAGCCGGGTGCTCTTCTGTGCCGATTGTGAGCAAATTGCGAATGGTCTGATAGTGCTGTTCAGCCAGGATACCAGTTGGCGCCATCAGGGCTGTTTGTGCGCCTGATTCGATTACCATCGCCATTCCCATCACGGCAACGATGGTCTTTCCAGAACCCACATCCCCTTGAAGCAAGCGATTCATGGGGTGGTCTTTTGCAATATCTGACCGGATTTCATCCAACGATTTCTTTTGGGCATTTGTGAGGGCATACGGCAAGGCTGCCACCCTTTTCGTAACCCACTCATCCGTTACGGTGTACGGGTGCCCCACCAGTTGCTGCCACTGCTGTTTTTGCTGTAGGACGCCGATTTGCAGCAAGAAAAGCTCATCAAATGCAAAACGGCGTTGAGCGGCTTTCAGTACCTCATTGTTTTCAGGAAAGTGAACTTGAAGGAGAGCATCTTTGGTTTGCAGTAGGTGCGCTTCGTCACGCAGTCGGTCAGGAAGAAAATCGTTGACCCGTGGTGCCCAATAGCGCACTGTATTAAACTGTGTGCGTCGCAGCCAACGCTGGGTGATCTTGGCGGTCAGTGGGTAGACAGGCACAATACGGTTGGTGTGTAACTGCTGTTTATCGATCGGTTCATAATCCGGATACCAAATGACAGGTCTGCCAAGGTAGGTGTCGATTTTTCCTGACACAGAAATGAATAAATCTTTTTTCAAGTAGCGGACATGCCAGTCCTGGTTCATCCACAGCAATCGAAGCGAACCGGTGGTATCTGAGACCACTGCCTCCACCAAGCGTTTGCCCTTCTTGGTTTGAAAGGCATCTACGCTGACAACGCGTGCCAAGATGGTCACTTCTTCACCAAACAGGAGCTGATTGATCGTCTTGAGCTTGGAATAATCGTCATACCGGCGGGGGAAAAGGTATAGCAGATCCTTGATCTTGTTCACTCCCAATTTTACCAGGTGTGCGCCTTGCTTGTCGCCAACACCCCGGATTACACTGACCGGCGCTTCCAAACCGTACGCTTCATCGCCCATGGGTTTACTGGCAATTTCACGCAACCGGGTGTTTACTTTCGAGCGCACAACTTGTTCTTCGGGTTGCTGGGAAACCATCTTTGTGGTTGAACTGGTAGTAGATGCTTGAGGTACTGGCATACTTGGTTTTTGTTCAGAGCTGACATTCTTTTCAGTCTGGACATATGCAGGTAAGGTTTTGATATTGGGGATGGAGAGCAAATCGCCAATTTCGAGCAATACATTGCGGCGATTATCTGGTTCAAGCTCAGGATAGCGGCTGAAGAACATAGTGATCACCGGGATCAAACTCTCAGAAACCCCTTGTTCCCGTGCTTCCGATGGCCATGTTTTGCCAAGCGCCTGCAACCCACCCATCACTGCCCTGTTCTCGTAACCCTGGCTGCCTTCTAAATTGAAAATTTTATAATATTTTTCTCTTATCTTTTGCATCATGTTTTCTCTCGTCGGGCTTAATCATAACCGATGCAGGAAGTGAAATTATTCTTTTCCCATGCAACATCCTTTGCAACAAGCGCTCAGGATGATAGAACTACGCTCTCTATGAAAATTCCATCATAAAATCCGGTCAGTTCCTTTTCGATCAATTCCAGGTCAACCATCTCAGGAGATTCACATCTGGCAGGAATAAACAAGGCGAATCTCTTAGCCTTTTCGGGAATACCCTTTAACCCACCCAGTGGATGCTGCAAGTAGCATAAAATTGCCTGTAAATCTACCACTTGCCCGATTGCTAAACCCGTCAACTGGCCAAATATTTGGCTCCGAAACACGTTTTCTTCGTTCAAAGGCTTCATCAGTCCATCCAACCCCACCACAACGATTACCAGGTCTGATAAAGCAGGGATCACCGGCTCCCAATCTGCTGGTGCCTTCAGAGGTCGTCTTTTTGAGCCATCTGCTTCGATGATCAAGGAACAACGTTTCTCAGCACAAATTTGATTCAATTCAACCAATTGTTGTTCGGTCAAGCCTGAAAGCTTGTGAATTCCATTGACGAAGACCGGTTCACCCGTGACTAACACGTTACCTTTCACTTCGACCAGGTCGGCAAAAATCGCTTGCATGTCAGTCCAAACAATATGACGATCGAAAAAGACAGCTTCATCAACCGATAATTTAGTGGAGGTTGTGCAGATGACAGGTCCTTGTAAACGATCCGCCAAGTAGCGCATTAAGCTGGTTTTGCCACCTGCACCGACAATGGAAATGGAAAGCCCAGCTTTCGCTTTTGTCAGTTTCTCAATTTCTGCCAGAATTGTTGCCTTCATCACAGGCTTTCTAACACCTTCAAAACACTCTGGCCAGCTATCAATGCCTTATCGGAAATTTGTGCTGCCAGACTTACGTCTTTTCGTGGGTCTACATCCCCGACCTTGGTATGTGCCTTGATGGTCAATCCGTCCCTTAGCATACCGCGTACCAGCCCATCAAATGGTGCCGTAATTGCTTCCCCACCAACTTCAGCCAGCAACTGACCTTCTGTAACCAATTCGCCAATCTCAACGTAACTTTTAAAGGTCCCATTGCATGGAGAATACAAGACCCGTTCAAGCCCCCTGCCTTCCACGAATCCTGGGACACCGGTATCTTGTTCTGCGGAACCCGTCCAGATGATTTTTCCCAGGTTTTCACCCCGGTTGGTTTCAATTACAGCCAGGCAATTTTCACCCGCAATAAACCCAGGCCCCAGCCCAATCAGCGGGATATCCTCCCGGATTTCGTTGGGATGGAACCACTTCAACATACGTGCATCCACAATCGCTCGAAATTTGAGACGCTCAGTAATTTTGGCAAGCGGGTCGACAACCACCGTAACTTTTCCAGCCAGAAGCGCGGCTTCAACCTCTTCATCATCATGTGCCAATACAGAATGGATCTCTTCCACCGTTTGGTGACCATCCCAAACCGCTTCCGCGAAAGCCACTTTTCTGCGAACGACCATCGGCTCGGGCAACTCAGAGACAACCACATGCCAGCCGTTTCTATGCGAAACAGCTGCCACACCACTTGCCAGGTCTCCGCCGCCAAGAATTAGGATTAACTTCGTCTCATTTTTGTTCATGCAACAATTATACAGATGAACCAACATTTGTTAAACTCAAATGCCATGTTAAGAGTTACTTACTGGAAGAAATTGTAATAGTTGAGAGGACAGCTGGTTTTTTGACTCCCGGGATATTCAGGATAGCCTGTACAAATGCTATCGGATTACTCTATCAAAATTTTGGAAACATAAACGGAAAAATTCAATTATCGATAAGCACCTCTATTCCCTCTATTGTTAACCCCATGGTTCAAGGTATCTGATGTAGCATCTTTGAAAGCATCCGAACATTAAGTGTAGTCCTGGAATAACCAAGGAAAAATTCGACCTTGCATTTTTTCCGGTTCTTGAGTAAACTAAACAGGTTAATTAATACAGTGCAAGTTAGGAGTTTACGATGACACCATTACCGAAGAGAAAAATTAGCCCAGGACGCCGCGATCGCCGACGTGCGCATGACCACTTAAAAGCCAGCGCCAGTGTGAGTTGCCCCAACTGTGGCGAACCTCGTCTGCCCCACCGTGTCTGCCCAAAGTGCGGATACTATCAGGGTCGTGAGGTTATTTCTGTCAACAAAGAAGGCTAATTTGTAACTGTTCCCTTAAAAATCAATCCGGGCTCTTGGCCCGGATTTTTTTATTCCATATACTCTTCAAAAAACGACAGTAACTGAACCGGGAGGGAGCCAATAATTCGTACACCCGCCTCTTCGTGCTCAAGGTTATCGACATGTCCCTTTTCATGAAACAGAGAGACCAGCCGACCAACATTAAATGGCAGGAATACTGTGACATGTTCAAACCCTTGAATCACGCCTGCCGCAATTGCTTCAATTAACTCAGCAAACCCATTACCCTCTTTTGCGCTGATAAAAAGCGATAACGGGTCCGCCGATGCTTTCAGTTCTTGCAAACTGACGTCATCTAAAAGGTCCACTTTGTTATAAACAGTCAGGATCGGGATTTCACCCGCTCCAATTTCCTCCAACGTTTCCAAAACCGTCTTTCGTTGCGATTCAGCATTCTCATGCGACCCATCGATGACATGCAGCAACAGATCTGCCTCAGCGATTTCTTCAAGTGTCGCCTGGAATGCCGCCACTAAATCGGTTGGCAGTTTTTGGATAAAACCGACAGTATCCGTCAACAGCACAGTCTCTCCGGTTGGCAGTTCCAATTGCCTGGTGGTCGGGTCGAGTGTGGCAAAAAGCTTGTCAGCCACGTAAATGTCCGCGTTAGTCAAGGCATTGAGCAAGGTGGATTTGCCGGCATTGGTATATCCAACCAAAGCGACCACGGGGATATTTGTCTTGCGTCGTTGTTGTCGATAGCGGTTTCGGTGTTGACGTACTTTTTCAAGTTCTTCTTCCAACTTGTCGATTTTCTTCTTGATCTCGCGTCGATCTACTTCCAGCTGGGTTTCACCTGGACCGCGAAGACCAACTCCTCCAACACCGCCACTACGTCCTGATGCACCACCGGCTTGCCTGGCAAGATGAGTCCAGGCACGTGTGAGGCGAGGAAGGCGATATTTGTACTGTGCCAGTTCAACCTGCAGCATGCCTTCACGCGTGTCAGCATGTTGGGCAAAAATGTCGAGGATCAAGGCTGTTCTATCCAGAATTTTTACATCACGATCAAACTCTTTTTCAAGTTCTCGCTGATGCCTTGGGGATAATTCGTCGTCAAAAAGGATGGTATTCGCGTCCAATTCTTCGGCAAGCAATTTCAACTCTTCAAGTTTGCCTTTGCCGATATAGGTGCGTGAATTTTGACTCGATAGATTCTGGGTAAGGGATCCAACCACCTCAATGCCGGCGGTTTCAGCCAGCAACTCCAATTCCTGCATACTTTCATCCAGGGTCAAACCTTCGCGGTGGGATTCCTGTCCAATCCGGACGCCCACCATGATCGCGTTTTCTTTGTTTAGTTCAGCAAATTGAGTCAATGTTTATGTAAGTTCCAGTGCTTACTGTG
>JBCFBG010000106.1:0-2223 GCA_038562515.1 Anaerolineaceae bacterium | reverse complement strand
AGCTGATAGCCTGACTGCATCGAGTTGTCCCTTATTGGGTTCGATTCGACCCGGGACAATAATTCGCAGGGGTTGATCAGGTTGTTGCCTGGGCTCAAATGAAAACCTCTCAAGATCCAAACCGGAATGAACGGCTTTCGAAGAGTTAAAAGGGATGTTCGTTAAAACGAAACTTTTTTGACTGCGATTGTTGTTAAAGATGACATTGATGTTTTCCGGCCAAATCCAGCTGCTTTTCAGTCGACCTGCGGAAATATTGGTAACAAGAGAGGTGAAAAGTTTCTTCAACGAACGCAACATCGCAGAGCTGGGGCCAAACTCTTCCAAAAAGCGGTACCAAAGACCGTGGTCCTCGTCGACTATTTCCATGGTTTTTCCACCATCATCCAGTACCAACGGAGAGCTAATAGAAGCAAGGTAAGGAAGAAGGCTGTGGGTCAAAGGAAGGACGTTGCCAAGGTAAATGATGTCAGGTTGAAATGTGCGGAGTGTGTGGTCAATCAGCCGAAGGTCGCGGAGATCGCGCCATATTTGCCTCAGGACAACCAATACCACCCCGAGACGATTCGTGTCCTTCTTCATCGTAAGTCGCTCAGCCCAACTCAATGCTTTCCGGGTGCCGTGCAGTCCGCGAAATACAGGGTAAGGAAAATTGATAGGATTGACCTTCATCGATTTGTCCGCTCGGGTAGTAAGCACTTCGACCTGGTGCCCACGGGAGGCGAGCTGGTCGGCGATGTCGCGTACCCGGTTTTCGTACCCGCCATAACTGTATGGGGGGCAATAGGCGGAGAGAAAAAGGATTCTCATCGGTAAAAATATCTCAAAATTTGATAATTCCTTTGAGCTTTAAAAGAGCGTGTTTGCTGTAGACAACAAACTTTCGAATCAACTTAGCACCAACTTTTTGCCATTTAATGGGATGATAAAGCTGACCTTGTAAACTTTTTTTGAGAGGAGAAACATATATCCTTTTAGATCCTAATATTTCATCGTACCTGGCAAGTATGCATTCTTCTCTACAAAAGTCAGTCTCCACATTGTCTTTGAGATAAGGTTGGCTCAGATACTCTTTGTATAAATTTTCGTTTTGATCGATCTCCGTAACCAGTTCAATTACCTCATCAAACGATGAGAAATCATGGCAGTTGATAAATGCCTTTGGGTTAAAATCCAGAGATGCCAGCGGATTTCCCCAATAAATGGGAATCGTGTCGGTGATGAGGGCGTGCATTAGTTTTTCTGTCGTGTATCCTGGATAGCTTGAATTTTCAAATGTGATGCTGAATTTGTAATTGTTCATCCATTTCAACTTGTTCTCGACGCCAGTTTGGATTGGGTCTCCGATGTTGTTCAGAAATCTCCCACCTGAATCCACATTTTTATATGATGACAATTTCTTGAAGAACTCAATTCTTGTGATGGCGTTGGAATTCGACACCATAAAACTACAAAACTTGCGCTGTTGATTCAACACATAATCAGGATTGCGTGGTCGAAATAATTGTTTATATTCCGATAATCGTCTATAGAAAGGTAGACGATAGTTGCGTTCTGAGACGGGATAGTCGAAAGAGAAAGCATAATCACAACGATTGAAGTTGGGTCTCACGTTCTCAGGTGTGTAAAAAACTCGGGTACAGTTGTATTTTAAATGTTCATCACCTGTACATGAGTAAAAGAGGACGTCAGGGTTCTCGGAAAGCTCAAGCGTATATTTCTTGCTAGCCATCCGCCACTCGAAGAGGTTATGGATATTGACAAGCGTGAAAGGTCTGTTAAGGTCCGTGAACATAACCTTTATTGTTCGCTCAGTCATATTATGTCTTTTTTTCCATTAAGTTGTGTGTTTCCGGTTTTTCTCAACCTACGGATAATGCGTCTGCGAAGATCGCTGGGCAGAAAACCCCAGTTGAACAGCCTTCTTTTCATAATTTCGTGTTTGATGTTATTAAAATCGAAGTCTTGATAATGCTCCAAAACTCTGCCCACCTTGGGATTTGTATAATCAACATCTGCTCTATTGAATTCCCCGGCATACACCAACTCTGCGCCCAAAACCGCTAACCCAATTCGTGGATCTTTCACTTTCAAGAAATTCTGCCAGGTTTTTTCTATGAACGCCCAATGTGACGTGCTGTGTATCTTTTGAATTGACTTTAGACCGCGGTGGACTCCGTAATGAAATGACTGCAATTTGGATGGGTTCTTACAATGCATCGC
>JBCFBG010000048.1:0-15592 GCA_038562515.1 Anaerolineaceae bacterium | reverse complement strand
CCCAGGTTTTTCGCACCTCCGCCAACTGCGTTGATCAGTCTGACTTCAATACCTTCTTCAGCCAACTTCTCAAGGTTGTGACGGATACCAAAACCAACTGCTTCAAGCAACGCGCGATACATATCTGCCTGGCTATGGCGCAAGGTGAGACCAAAGAAGGCACCCCTGGCAATCGGGTCATTGATGGGAGTACGTTCGCCTTCAAAATAGGGCAATGCCACCAGGTTATTTGCCCCTGGTCGCGACATACTTAACAAATCTGCCATTTGGGCATAGGGATTTTGAACTTGAGCTTCCGGGTCTGGTCTGAAAACATTTTCAAGGAACCATCTGGTCAGGCTTCCAACCGTCGCCATACCGCCAACAACGGCATATTGATCCGGGAAGAGCCAGTTAAGCCCCCAGAAGGTTTTGGAACGAGTGTAAGCGCTTGTGATCGCAATGATGGAATTACTGCTTCCAAACATTCCCATTGTATCGCCAACAGAATAGTTGCCAATGCTCACGGCTTCGGCTGCTGCATCAATCGTCCCGGCGATGACTGGCGTACCTACATGTAAACCGGTGATCCTGGCTGCTTGGGGCGTAATCCCTCCAACTACCTCAGTTGTCCAGTATTTTTGGGGTAATTTTGCGGTTGGGTTGATACCAGCAGTAGTTTCGTCAATCCAACTGCGCTTTTCAACGTCAATGATCGGCGAATAGGTTGAGGCAGTGTACATATCAATTGAAGCCTCACCGGTCAGCCTGGCGACGATGAAATTTTGACAGGTCATGAACCAGCGTGCTTTCTGATAAATTTCAGGTTCGTTATTGTAAAGCCATAAGATCTTCGGTGCCACAGCTGAAGATGACAATTCGCAGCCTGCTCTTTTGAAGATTTCTTGTTCACCTAATTCCTGTAGGTATTGATTGATCTCGCTCGTTGCTCTGGTATCGATCCCGTACAAAATTGCCGGTCTAAGGGGGTTGAAATCCTCATCCACTGGCAAAACGCAAGGACCAATACCGGAGACTCCAACGCCCAGGATATCCTGAGGGGCGACCTGGGATTCCTGCAGCAATTCTTGAACAATCTGAACAAATTCACCCCACCAGATCGTTTCAGCGTCCTGTTCCACCCAACCAGGATAGGGCATGGAAACACCATGGGGGATGGCTGACTGGGCAACTACCCTTCCATTTTTGGATTCAATCAATATCCCCTTGGAAGACCCAGTTCCAATATCAACACCAATTAAGTAGTTTGACATCTCATTCTCCTTAGAAAAACAGATTGTTGGGGATCCAACAATCTGTTTCTTCAATCAAAACGCATTACTTGCGAATCGCTCTTACGAATCTTTCCGTGATTTCCTTCGGTCGTGTTACCGCACCGCCAACGATTACGCCGGTTGCGCCATATTCCAGCGCTTTAGCAACTTCGTCGGGGTAATGGTAGCGACCTTCTGCAAAAACAGGAACGGAAAGCTTCGAAGCAATCTCTTTGACGAGCTCAAGGTCTGGTCCATCCAGTTTGGGGGTGTAATCGGTATAGCCCGAAAGAGTCGTTGAGACCACATCGGCACCAGAAATCATAGCTGCTTCAGCTTCCTCAAAGGAGGAGATGTCAGCCATGACCAGGCAATCGGTTTGTTCATGGATCTTCCGGATCAGCTCCGGCACTTCATCTTCAGGATGTAGACGGAAGGTTGCATCGATAGCGATCACATCCGCACCAGCCTCGGCAATTGCCAGGGCGTGTGCGATGGTTGCGGTGATGATAACAGGGGTTCCAGGAAAGACAACTTTGTAGAGCCCAATAATGGGCACATCAACCGCTTCTCTTATAGCTTTCACATCC
This sequence comes from Anaerolineaceae bacterium, assembly GCA_038562515.1. Lineage (GTDB taxonomy): Bacteria > Chloroflexota > Anaerolineae > Anaerolineales > Anaerolineaceae > Mesolinea. The sequence continues at coordinate 13,749 of JBCFBG010000048.1, read as the reverse complement.
ACAGGCGTATTGGCGCGGATACCTTTTGCGCCGCCGCGTATCGCTGAAATTGCCATTTTCGCCATGATATCCGAACCAAACAACGCCTCTTGTGGAGTCGCTTGGCAGGAGACAATCAATTCCCCCTTTACCTTGGAGATGAAGTTAGCTAATTTTTCTGCTCTACTCATAAAAATTCTCCGTATTCCTTTGCTCAGCTTTAGTTGATTTTTACTGGAGCATCTTTTTCGATCGAGTCAATGGCAGCAAGAACCATCTTCAAGGCCGTGATGCCGTCTTCGCCTGTTGCCGGGACGGGTTTATCATCCAGGACACAATCGATAAAGGCTTTGTCTTCCACATCCAAACCAGGCGCTGTGGAGGGGAATTTTGAACCAAATTCCGAGTACATCATCAGACCCTGGCTGGCAAGGTCGATGTCAAGGGAGCCTTTGTCGCCAATGACGGTCAGTTTGAAGTCGCGACCGCCTGGATGGGCAGTAGTCAGATTCCAACCGATGTGAGCACAAACCAAGGTACCGTCTTTGAACTTGAAGGTGTTGAAGGTTTCATTTTCCTGGGAATAGCGTTTTTCGACACTGGTCGATTCAGCAGAGTAAACCTGGTCAGGTTCAACGCCCAGCAACCAATGCAGCAGGTCAAAGTCATGAATGCCAAGGAAGTGGAGCACACCGATACGTCCACCAAGTCGATCAGCCTGGGTGATAACGTTCATGCGGCGAGAGTAGACACTGACGATTTTCCCAAGTTTTCCGCTCTGAATGAGTTCGCGAGCCTGGACATAATGAGGAATAAACCGCAAAGTGAAACCAACCATCAACTTCACATTCGCTTGCTTGGCTGCCGCGATCATAGCTTCGCCGTCTTCAACTGTGGTTGCGATTGGTTTCTCAACCAAAACATGCTTTCCGGCTTGGGCTGCTTCGATCGTAATATCTTTGTGCAGGTGATCGGGTGTCGCGATAATCACTGCTTCAAGATCAGGGTGAGCCAACAACTGGCGATAATCGGTATAACCCTGGATGGTGGTTCCGGCGATGGTTTTATTGACCAAGTCCTGGTTCAGGTCCGATACACCTACGATATTTGCTTCGCGAAGGTTTTTCAACATGCTGACATGTTTGCCTCCGATAGCCCCCAAACCAATAACTCCAATTCCTAAAGACTTCATTGTACTGCCTCCATTTAAGATATTCTATTTAAAGTTAGAATCTTCCAGATACCTTGTTGGTTTTCAAGAATACTGTAAGACGCATTATCAAGTAAAAAATTTGTAACAATATCCGCGTCAATGCCCATTAAGACCCCAATCGAGGAGCGAATAAAATCTCCATGCGAACAAATCAAAACACTTTTGCCTTTAGATTCGCTAAAAATTCCGGATAGGACGGCTTCGGCACGGTTGCGAACTTGCTGGAAAGTCTCACCATTGGGTGGTTGCAGCGTGGATGCCTTGAGACCCTGCTCTTTGATCATCCGAATAAAATCAACCGCGGGCATAGCATCCCAATCACCACAGTTCCATTCCTGCAATCTGGGATTGGTCTGCACAAACAGCCCGTGTTCATTAGCGATCGCGGTTGCGGTAGCTACTGCACGAATTTGATTGCTTGAATAAACCTTTTCGATGAAGAAAGGTCGCAATAGTGCTGCAATCCTGGCGGCTTGAGCTACACCGGTCTCATTTAACACCCCATCCGATTGTCCTTGCAGATAATGTTTAGCGTTTGCGTCTGTCTGAGCGTGTCGGACAAATATAAACCTGGTGACATCGTCCGCAGGAGCACTTTCAAAAGGATTCTCAAATTTCATCAGGCTTTTAGTTTTTCCTCAACTTGTTCAAAAAATACTTTCAAGACAGTCTGCACCACACCAGGTCTGGCGCCAAACATCAATTTCTGACTAACCGCATCCAACGGGTATGCAAGAATATCCAGTTGTGTGGATTCCTCCGTTGGGGAAGAATATTTGATCTCAAGCTTACTTCGATCACCCAGGATTTTGCCCTGCAACTTCTTTTCCATCTGGATTTTCAAAATGTGACCGGCTTCATCATGGGAAAGGACTTTACCACCCAGCGCAACAGCAATTTTTTTGCACGCAGCGATGACGTCCTCGGCCTTTGCTTCATAAGTCTTCGTTAGTTTGACGTCGTAACCCATTTTTCCTCCTAAATTAGCCTGACATGTTGACGGACTTCTTCAACCAGATCCCATGTAGGCATCCTTGTCCCAGATTGCATCGCAGATGCGGTGCCACAAGCCACACCCAGCATCAAAGCTTGCTCCAGGTCATATTCGTGATATAACGCAAAGCTGAGACCAGCAACCATGGCATCGCCAGCTCCAACCGGGTTGGCTTCCTGGATTTCGGGGGGTACACAGACCGCAATTTTCTCTCCATCAGTCAAAAGAGCACCTTTGTCTCCTGCCGAGATTGCCACAAATCGGGCACCAACATCATTAGTAAGCGCGGGATTATCCAGAATCTCCTGCAAGCTGGATATCTCTCTGCCGATCAGTTGAGAGAGCTCAAACAAGTTGGGTTTGACGAGTTTAGGTTGAGCCAACACGCCTTGTTTCAAGGCTGCACCACTGGTGTCCAAAACAACGTCACCACCGAGTTCCTTGATTTTTTGGGTCATATGCCGATAGACAGAAACGTTCACACCGGGAGGTGTGCTGCCTGCCAGGATCCATAGCGTTCCACTCCCTGCATTTTCGGAGATGTATTGGTAAATTTGTTCAAGTTCGGTTTCAGAGACCGTCGGTCCCTTTTCGTTGACTTTGATATGCTTGCTCCCAACAGGTGTGACAATGCTGACATTGGTGCGTGTCTCATCAGAAACCGGGATCGAAATCACTTCAATACCCTGTGCTTTCAAACCGGCTTCAATTGTCTTTCCAGTTTGCCCACCCAGCAGCCCAACCGCTTTGGAAGGTTGATTCAACTCTTTCAGCATGCGCGAAACATTGAAACCCTTGCCGCCAAAGTCCAGTTGGACATCCTCGGCAATCAAGACATCATTGAAACGGATTTCAGAGACAGTCAGCTGTTTGTCCAAGGCTGGGTTGAGGGTGATGGTGTAGATCATTTCTTTAATCCCGTTGTCGTGCTCTCCAGTGGCTTCTTTTTTAAGCCCAGAATGAAACCAACAGACGCACCCATCAACGTAGTAAAAGCGACCACCAAACCTTTGCCCCCCCATGCTTCAAAAATCGGCCGGGCTTCTAACATTGCCAGGAACAGGAAAAACATTCCGAAGGATTTGAGGAAGATCACCAGTTTCTCTTTAGCTGGGTAGCCTTTTTTCCAGATCTGAATTACGGTAACCACAACCGCTGAAAGCAGGCTCAAGATGATCACCGGACCAAAATCCACCGCACGTTCCGGGTTTTTATAGAAGATGCCATAATACGCGCCTAAAGCTGCGCCAACAAGCACGAATTGAGCATATAGCCGGTAGGCTTGCTTTTTCACTTGATTCTTTGATTCATCTGATGATTTAGTCATTTTTCCAAAACTCTTCGATCAATATTTTTTCTGCTTCACGATTCCAGGAATGATTGGGTCCCATTTTTTCGCCAACATTAGGGTATTTGGTGGCAACTTCAGCCAGGGAAAGTAGCGGAAGATCTTCCAGTTGAGGATAAATGATGATTTTGCCGGTAAAGGTGCCAGACATCATTGCATCCATTCCTGCCACGGCTTGCTTCAGACCACCAATTGCAGCAACGCTGAGGTTGGGCGAGAGGGAACCTGATCTGGCTTTTGACATGACTGTCTTTTGGTCAAAAACCGACGAACCAGAAGTGCCAGTTAATTGCATATTGTTCAGGAAGATGTTATTGAGGTCGATATTGATAGTGGTCCCATTAGGAACACCTGCAAAGAAGTTGAGCATCCCATTCTTGCCCAACAATAATGCTGCGTTCTCCATAACCTTTCCATTGGGCACACATACAACCACATCTTCTGCCATTCTTTCACCAGAAAGTTCGTGGACGATGGCTACCAGGTCGGTGTCTTCTTTACTGGTGTTTACCAGGATGAGCTTTTTGCCATTCTTTTCAGCAATTGGATCTCCATTTTGACGCAAAGCTTGCAGACGCTCATCGTTCAGGTCCGTCACAACCACAGTCTTCGGTCCCGGCACAAGTTCGAGCGATCGCTGCACGTGCATCTGCCCCATCGGACCAGCACCTCCAACCACGACAAGCAAACCACCTGGCATCAGTTCTGAGCGGTTTCGCTCTTCACCATAAGCCGCACTGATTTCTGTGCTCTTGGTGCCAATGTAGGTAGTATAGTGGTAATGGATGCGTCCTGCATCGATAACAGCCTTACCATCCAGAGGTTTTTCGCTCACAATATTTAGCGTGCCCCGGAAAGCGATTTGTTTCGCGACTTCTGAAACCAATTCCGCGCTGTGGGGTTCGAGCATCACGATATCGTCAAAACCTTTCCCATTCGTCTCTTCCTGGGCGAAGGCAGAAATCTGTTCTTGGGTAAGCTCACCCACTTCAACCACTTCAGCCTGCGTGTGGTTTTTGACCAAATCGAGGATCTGCGGTGTGGTATTGCTCAGGAAAATCTTGCTCGGTTTCTCGAGTCCTTTTTCAAATGTGAACGTTTTTTCAGAATGATGGGGACCATCGATCCACATCAAGCCGCCCTCCAGAGGGAACAAGCGGCGTCTCTGGGTATAGGCAGCTTCCACGCAGGCCCAGGGTTCCGTCAGAGCAGACTCAGAGTAACCCAGTTCACCTTTGACCGGGATCAAATATTCAGAATCATCGGCGTCAAATATTTCTTTACCGATCAAGTGATATTGAATCAAGCCACCAGGGATGGTGTATCCGTAAGCTGTAGCGACCTTATTTACATAAATATCAGGCTGAATGGCGAGTTTTTGACCAGGCGTGAAACGCTCCTTAAGATTGTCACCAACCTTAATCACGGTAAAAGCAGCTTCATGACCAAGCCTGGTGGGGTCAACAGAAAGGTCCCTGTTGTAAAGCTTGGGGTGCTGCCCACCCTGCTTAATCAGTTTCACATCCGAGAAGCATAATCCCACGGCGTCAACTCTAACCAAAATCTGATCAGGACCTGGTTCGGGCATAGGGAATAATTCAGGTTTTCCGTCCCGTCCGACGTTCTCCAAGCCTGCCCCATACATATTCCACCCCATCACTTTTTCAGGAAGGGGATAATTCAGTTCAATATAATTTCTGAATTTTTCGTCCATTTCCAGTCCTTTCTCCGTGATGTTGACTGCTTATGCAGCCAGGGCATCAATGATGTCTGACTTCTTTTCAGTTTTTGCCAGAAAATTTACACGCTCAATTTCGTCCACCACATTAGCGAGGTTCTGCAAAATGCCGATATGCTCCTCAAAGGTAGATGCAATGCCAACAACCAGATAGACGAGCTCGCCTTCTTCCCAAGGTACACCCTGGGGAATTTGGAGCACGGAAATGCTGGTTTCCTGGATGTATTTCAAATCAGGAAATTCACCATGGGGGATGGCAACACCATTTCCGATCAAGGTTGACATCGTTTTCTCACGCGCCAACATTCCTAAAACATAGGGTGCCTCAACACGACCAGCCTGCACCAACAACTCACCTGCGGCTTGAATCGCCTCTTCTTTGGTTTGCACTTGCGAATTCAAGTAAATGAGATCCTCTGTTAATATTCGTGACACAATAGCCCTCCTGTTGGGTCTGCACTTTGCAATAAAGAAATCATCGTTGTTAAAATAAATCGCTAATTAGCGACAATTTCCTTCCCGTCTTTAATGTCAGCTACCAGCTTGTCAAACAATGGATCATTGAAGAAAAATTTAAAACTCACAACGACTGCTTCGGGAGCTTTCGATTTGACGGATTTCTTGACTCCCTCATGGCAGATGATGAATTTTGTGTTTGGATCGAGATTTGTGACAGCTTTGTGATAAATCTTAATTTGACCCAGTTTAGCTGCCTGCAATTTTTTCTTCATTGCATTGACAGTCATCAGGCTTGATCCGATTCCTGCTTCGCAAGCGACCACAATTTCTTCAATATCTTTTGCATCAATTCTGTCATTCATAACTTTTTATTCTCCAAACCGTGTTCAGGCAATCAAGTTGCCTGAACACGTCTCTGATAACAAACTAATTCACTAAATAATCATTCAAGCTTAGGCAGCTTCTTCGACAGTTTCTTCTTCTTTTACCGGGAATCGTTTCAGGATAAGAACACCAACCAAGAAGGAAGCAACAGCGCCGATCAAAACACCCATCAAAACCTGGAAGTGCCAGCCTTTGGGGGTCATGGCAATATAGGCAAAAATTGAGCCTGGTGATGGGGTGGCAACCAAGCCAGCGTCGGTAACTACCCACCAGAAGTTGGCAAGGATCGCACCAGCGTACATGGCCAGGATCATGATCGGGTGAGCAAGCACGTAGGGGAAATAAATCTCGTGGATGCCGCCGAGGAAGTGGATGATGATAGCGCCAGGAGCGGACTGCTTGAGCATGCCTTTACCTGCAACAGTGTAGGCTAAGAGCAGACCAAGACCAGGACCAGGATTGCTTTCGAGCATGAAGTGAATTGCGCGACCAGTCTCCTGGGAGGCAACTGCACCAAGGGGTGCCAGAACGCCAATGTTCAGGGCATTATTCAGGAAGAGCACCTTGGCAGGTTCGATAATCAGGGCAACCAATGGCAGAAGCTTGATATCGACAAGGAACTGGACAACAGCACCAAAGGCGTTGCTGATAGCGGTCACAACCGGACCCATAACGATCATGGCAAACAGAACCAGGAGTGTACCGAGGATACCCATTGAGAAGTTGTTGATCAGGAGTTCAAAGCCAACGGGCATTCTGGGCTCCATCCATTCGTCAAACTTCTTCAGAATCCAGGCGGACAGAGGACCCATAATCATGGCACCCAGCAGCTGGGGAATTGAAGAACCGACGATAGCACCCATGGTCGTCAAAGCACCCATGACACCACCACGCTGACCATGCACCATGTAACCACCGGTGTAACCGATGAGGATTGGTAGCAGGTAATTCAGGATTGGTCCGACCAGAGCTGAGAACCTTTCATTTGGGATCCAGCCGGTCGCAATGAACATGGCTGTAATAAGCCCCCAGGCGATGAAAGCACCGAGGTTGGGGACAACCATCGAAGCCATAAAACCGCCGTACTTTTGGATTTTTTCTTTCATGATTTCTCCTTATTATTTTGTTAGAAACGTAAAAAATTCAAAACACAATACTGAGGGACAAATTATGCGCGAAAACCTCCTTTCATTAACGACAGCTTCTATGTAAAACTATTAAGAAAGACGCGAAAGAGTGCGTTAAAAGTAATTATATACAAATCGAAGAAAACCGCAAGCTATTACATCAGGGCTATGGAAAATACGACAAGTTTAATATGAATTTTACCCGAAAAACCGTTTATCAGGACTTACATAGTAGAAGGTAGATCGAGCCTTTGCTTCTACAGCGTATTAATCAAGTCGAGGTGAGCTAGACGCAGAATTTCTGCGTCCATTTTCTCAACTTTTCGATCGTAAGTCATAAAGCCGTTAATCTCGGTTTCGATGTCGGTGGTTTGGGTGTAGATCGCAGCGCATAGCCCTTTGGAAATTAGCGGTTTAACCTGCTGCTCCAACAGATTCAGATAGGCGGATGTTAGTGATTGTTTATCCCGGTGATGCCCATACCCAAAACGTTCACGGTCAGAATAGACATGGTCGGGTACACGCATTGTGTAACCTCCGAATTCTGTCACAGCTAAAACACGTTCATCTGGCACGCGAGCGCTGAGAGGTTTGATGTAAACATGCCGGCTTTGAAAATCGCCCCCACCTTGATCAAACCAACCTGAAGCATGGTCAACCAGCCGGGTCGGGTCAAGCAATTTCACCCATTCGGCTATGCGAATTGCCTGGAACTGTCCCCAGCTTTCATTAAAAGGTACCCATACCCCAATGCAAGGGCAATTGTAGAGTGTTTCTATCATGTCCTGCAGTTCGGCGCGGAATTCTTCCCGGTTTTGGGGGTCTTCGCGGCCGAATCGTTTAAAGCGTTGCTGGTCATTGCGATGGATGCCTGAAGTGAAGGTGAAAAGGACGATCGCATCCTTGGTGGTGCGCCCGCCATTAGGCATATCTTGCCAGACGATCATCCCTAGCCTGTCGCAGGCGTGATACCAGCGCAGCGGTTCAACTTTGACATGCTTGCGGATCATATTGCAGCCGATTTTCCTGGCATACTCGATGTCAAAGAGCATGGCTTCTTCTGAAGGTGGAGTATAGAGTCCGTCCGGAAAATACCCTTGGTCCAAGGGTCCATACTGAAAGATGGGTTCATTGTTGAGAGTGAAGCGCCAGAGTCCGTTTTTGTCTTTTGTCTTGCCAAATTTCCGCATGGCAAAATAGCTTCTAACTTGATCAACCGGCTCATCCACTTCAACAATTCTTACCTCCAGGTCGTAGAGATAAGGATGGTCTGGATGCCAGAGTTTGGCGTCGGGTATGTGGAAGACCAGTGTACTCTTCAGGCCACTGCGAACACGTCCAACTTCCTGTCCATCAAAGCTGGCAATCGCTTCGATCTGACAAATGCTCTTCAAGGTCGCTTCGCTGACCTTGACCTTCACTTCCAGCATATTGGCATCGACGACCGGCGTGATCTTGAGCGAGCGGATGTGTTTTTTTGGCAAGACTTCCAGCCAGACGGTCTGCCAGATGCCTGAAACCGACGTGTACCAGATCCCGCCAGGATGCAGGCGCTGTTTGCCTTTTTGATGCAAGGCGGCTTCGGTTTCGTCCTGAACCATCACAAGCAGTGTGTTCTGGCCAGCATGCAATGTTGAAGTTATGTCGAAGCTGAAAGGTAAATAGCCGCCCAGGTGGCTGCCAACCTGAGTTCCGTTGACCCACACCAGGCACGAAAAATCGACAGCCCCAAAGTGCAACATGACCATCTCTTCAGGCTCGAAGTCAATTTCAAACTGCCGTTGGTACCAAAGCTTCTCGTCTGGCTGCAGCACACGCTCAACCCCTGACAGAGCAGATTCAGGAGCAAAAGGCACTAAAATCTTTCCATCATACTGGGTCGGTTGCGGCGAGGATTGGGGTTGAATGCAGTAATCCCACAAGCCATTCAGGTTTTGCCAGTTTTCACGCATCATCTGCGGACGAGGGTATTCCGGCCAGGGTATCGGCTGGGCAGGCTGCCAGGGAGTTGTCAGTTTGTTGATTTTGAGGTTTGTCATTAAGCTACATTTTACCAAGAGTTGCACTTCGCTTTAATAGAGGAAGCGGGAGCAAGGCCAGCAAGCCAAGCAAAGCGCCTACCTGGAAGATTAAAGCAATCGGTAGAAAGCCCGGTTTGCCATCCAAAACCGTTGGCAAGCCGTAAGTCTGAATTAACATAGAACCGATTCGAGGTCCGATCAGCATGGGCAAAAGGACCAAAAAGATCATTCGCACACCCAAAAAGCGCCCGCGGCTGTCTACCGGAAGGAGTTCCTTGATCCAGGAATTCGAAACAATTCCCGCAGCCATATTGGAAGCTTGCCAGATCAAACCAGCCAGAGCCAGCAGGGGCATAGACTTCACCAATGAAAAAAGGAAGCAGCCAATGCAGGTTGAGATGATCGAAATTGCCAGCATAATTCTGCGGTTCACGCGGTCTGCCAGGTTACCGAGCGGAATTGCCAAAAGCGCGCTGCCAACAATCACAGCTCCACCGATAATAGCATATTGGCTCTTCGTTACGCCGATAGTATGATTGACATAGATTAACATGTATGGAAAGGCTACCTGAAACCCAATCCCAAGAAGCATGACACTCAAAAGGATTATAAAAAGGGATTTATTGGCAACGATCGTCTTGAAGTCGAAAGTTGCCCTGATTTCTTGCCAGAAAGGTTGATTGACAACTGCCTGTTCCAGGGGCGGCTCTTCTTTGAGCGCACCGCCAGCCACTAAACCAACCACCATCACTATTCCACCAAGCAAATAGAAGAAGGTGAAATAGCCCAGGTTGTCGATCAGGATGCCGGCGGCAACAATTGAGATCAATTGCGCGATAAAGAGACATAAATTCAAGACACCTTCCACTCTACCGCGCTGGCTGCCGGGGGTGACATCGGCTGTCCAGGCATTGAAGGCTGCGTCGTTGGCTGTTGAGCCGAAGAAGGTCATCAGGCAGTCAACCAGCACCACCATCACCACGGCTAAAGAAATGTTCTTGACGTATGCAGTCATTGGGAAAATTACCGTCATCAACCCCCAAAAAACGTATCCCAACAGGATAAAGGGTTTCCGCCTGCCCCACCTCGAGCGTGTGCGGTCGCTCAGTGTGCCCATCAGAATTGTGGTCAGGGTGGCAACGATGGCGCTGGCTGCCACCATCCAGGCGACCGGGCGTGGGTCAGGTGAAATGGTATCGTAGACAAAATTGTTAAACCAGGTGTTTTCGACTGCCCAGGCAATCTGACCGGTGATGGCAAGCGCTGCCATGATGGTCCAGGTGCGGGGGGAGAGTTTGTGTGTAATAGTTGGTTCTGTTGGGGTCGCTTCGCTTGATTGCATGAATTCCTCGGATTGCGTTTCTACTATTCTAAGGTAGGATGGTGTTTTTGGGTAAGGAGCTGTCCTCTGCAAGCCTTGACCGTGTATAATTTGGCTCATGCCTGAAATCGTAGCCCTGGACATTGAAACTACGGGTCTTGACCCGAAAAACGACTCGATCATTGAAATCGGAGCGGTGAAGTTCAACGAAAACCGTGTGATTGCTGAGTTTTCCAAACTGATCAACCCCCGTAAACCAATTAACCAATTCATCACCAACCTGACTGGTATTACCAACAGCATGGTCATGAACGCACCGTTCATCATCGATGTTCTGCCCGAAATTCATGACTTTATTGGTGATGGAATCATTTTGGGTCAAAATATCGACTTTGACCTGAGTTTCTTCCATCGCTATAACCAATTCAAAGACAATCCCACCATTGACACCTACGAACTGGCAGCTGTGCTCATGCCTACTGCCTCAAGGTACGGACTTGGTTCGCTTGCCAGGCAACTGGGAGCGGTTCTGACAAACGCTCACCGGGCATTGGATGACGCGAAAGCGACGATGCAGGTCTATCAACAACTGATCAAGAAAATCGGTGACCTTCCGGTGGAGTTGGTGGCTGAGATTCTGCGTCTGAGCAAAGGTTTGGGCTGGCAGGGTGAATTGCCCTTCCGCTGGACCATGAGAGCCCTGGCAGACCAGGGCATTCAACCTCGTCGACTTAACCAGGATGGTGAAGATCTGGTTTTCAACCTGGAGCGTGCTCCTCGAACAAAAAGCCTGCAGCCTAACGAAACCCTGGTACCCATCGACAGTGAAGAAATAGCCAGCACGCTGCAACCCGGTGGTGTTTTTTCGAAGTTTGACCCCGATTTTGAACATCGTTCTCAGCAAGTGGATATGCTAGTCTCAGTTTGCAACGCGCTTAACCGTGGGGACCACCTGATGGTGGAAGCTGGAACCGGAACCGGAAAATCGCTTGCATACCTGATCCCGGCAGCCTATTGGGCAATGCAAAACGGCGAGCGGGTGGTTATTTCAACTAATACGATCGCCCTGCAGGACCAATTAATAGAAAAAGACATCCCGAACTTGATCCAGGCACTGGATATTGACCTGAAAGCCTCCGTACTGAAGGGACGAAACAACTATCTTTGCCCCCGCAGGCTCAAACTGATGCGCCGACGCGGTCCCGAAAACGTTGATGAACTGCGTGTGCTCGGTAAGGTGTTGGTCTGGCTGCAAAGCAGCAGCAGCGGAGACAGGCGCGAGATCAACCTGAACGGCTTGGCTGAGCGCATGGTCTGGTCCCGACTTTCTGCTGAAGATGAAGGCTGTAAGTTGGAGACCTGCCTCAGGAGCACAGGAGGCGCATGCCCCTTCTATAAAGCCCGTATGGCTGCAGAAAGCGCGCACATCCTGGTGATCAACCATGCCCTGCTGCTGGCAGATGCTGCTGCGGATAACCAGGTTTTACCCGATTTCAACTACTTGATTGTGGACGAAGCTCACCATCTCGAGGCTGCTACTACCGATGCAATGAGTTTTAGCTTGAGGGCTGTGGATGTCACCCGAACCGTACGCGAGCTGGGTTCGTCTGAACAGGGCATATTGGGTCGGTTGGTCAGCATTGCTGCCCCCGCATTGATGCCCGGCGACCTGGCTGTCTTGTTGCAATCAGTCAATGCAGCTGCAGAACGCGCTTTCCGCTTTGATACCGGCATGACTGCCTATTTTAAAGCCATCGATTTCCTCATGGAAGAAGTTCGCGAAGGTAAGCCCTTGGGTACTTATCCACAAAAGACCCGAATTCTTCCATCAACACGCATGATCCCTGCATGGCTGGATGTGGAAATTGCTTGGGAACAAGCAAAAGCCGACCTGGAAGAATTGTTAAAAATCCTTAAGAATATCCGCAGTTCGGTGCAGGGTATCGATGGTATCTCCCAGGAAGATGCCGAAGATGTTTTTGGAACCTTGGCACGCTCCACTCAGACGTTGAATGAAATCGATTTGAAACTCGAGAATCTGACCATGAGTCCGGCAGACGACCAGATCTATTGGGTCGAAATTGATCCACTCCAGATGCGCATGACACTTCAGATCGCCCCTCTGCATATTGGCAACCTGATGGAAAAGTATCTCTGGCACGAAAAAGCCAGTGTAATCCTCACCTCAGCCACCCTTACAACGCACGGTGAATTTGATTATCTGAAACTCAGGTTGAACGGTGCCGATGCTCACGAGTTGATGGTGGGCTCCCCCTTCGATTATGAAACCTCGGCAATGGTCTACATACCGCAGGATATCCCCGAACCGACAGATAATTACGGGCATCAAAAAACTCTGGAAGATACCATCATCCGTCTGTCGCGAGCCACAGGTGGACGCATGCTGGTGTTGTTCACATCCTATGCGCAACTGCAGCGTACCTCGCAAAATATCCAAAATCCCCTGCAAAAAGAAGATATCCAGGTATTCGAGCAAGGTGAAGGAGCCTCGGCAACCGCCCTCCTCGAGACTTTCAAAGAAAGCCCCAGGGCTGTCTTGTTGGGAACACGCTCGTTCTGGGAAGGGGTGGACGTTCCTGGAGAGGCATTGCAAGTGTTGGTCATCGCAAAACTGCCTTTTGATGTGCCCAGTGACCCCATTGTTGCAGCGAGATCGGAAAGTTTTGATGATCCGTTTAACGAATACATGATCCCGGAAGCAATCTTACGCTTCAGGCAAGGCTTTGGACGGCTCATTAGAACCCAGACCGATCGTGGTGTGGTTGCAATTCTGGATAAACGAATCTTGAGCAAACAATATGGTAGGCTCTTTATTGAATCATTGCCCCGCTGTAACACCATTCGTGGAAGCATTTTGAATCTGCCTGAAAAAGCAGCCAAATGGCTTGACTTGTAAACCTGTCTTTGTAGAGGGTCTCTCTACAGAGCGATTGACAATCCTCTCGTTAGTGAGTAAACTTTTTTTAGTAAATAGCTAGTTAAAAAAAGTGTATCAAGTCGAAGGAGATTAAAGATGGCATATAGTTTCAAAAACTCAAAAGGTAAAGAATACTTTCTGCATGTAAAGAAAGTAAAGCGTGCTTCCGGCAAGGAAACGGAATTGTTTTATTTCGCAACCGATATCCGCAAAGGACAGGAAGTTGA
>JBCFBG010000105.1:0-2272 GCA_038562515.1 Anaerolineaceae bacterium | reverse complement strand
CTGGTGGACGCGGGAGCTTACTTTATTGGAACGCGGTTTGGAAAACGGCTGGTTTTGCCGCAATTGAGCCCAAAAAAGACTTGGGAAGGTTTCCTGGGTGGCGGTTTGGTCGGTTTGATTTCCGGACTTCTGATTGGATTTATTTTACAAAACGCCTTGCCAGATTTGGGACCCTGGAAGGGGGCTTTGTTGGGCTTAATTATGGGACCGGTAGCGTTTTTTGGGGATGCGCTGATGAGTTTGCTTAAACGCACCGTGGGGGTCAAAGATACCGGTAAGCTCTTGCCCGGTCATGGGGGAGTCCTGGACCGATTGGATTCGATGCTTTGGGCATTGGTGGTGGGAACCTATTTTGTAATGCTGCTGGGGTAGGCTTTTTACCCTGATTGTTCCTATGAACCTAAGCACGGCGAAACGATTAGGGGGGAGGCATGCCTCGCCCCTAACTAAGTGACCAACTATTTAAACAAACACCCCCTCCTGGGAGGGGGATGAAGGGGGTGGGTCATCAGAGCGGGCGATCGGATTCGAACCGACGAATGTTAGCTTGGAAGGCTAATGCCTTACCACTTGGCGACGCCCGCGTATTCCCTATTTTAGCCTAAAAAGAAATGATGTCAATAATCTATCAAAATAGATTATTCGTTTCTCAACAAATCCAGCAAAATTTCCCGAGTGCGTTTGGGGTCGGCTTTGCCGCCTGAGCTGCGCATCACCTGCCCAACAAACCAGCCCAACAGACTGTCTTTACCAGCCCGGAAATTGGCAACTTCGTCCGGGGCGCTTGCCAGGACTGCTTCGATCTGTGTTCGCAGGGCACCACTGTCTGTGAGTAACCCCAAGCCCTCTTCCTCAACGATTTTGGCGGGGGTTTTGCCGGTTTCTTCCACCTTCTTGAGCAGGCTCTTACCGGTAGAGGCATTTATTTTGCCTTCATCCACCAATTGGATAATTTCAGCCAGATTTTTTGGGTCCAAGAGCAGTTGGTCGGCGGTCTTGCCGAGGTCATTCAGTAGACGGGAGAGGTCGTTCATCATCCAGTTGGCAACTGATTTGGCTTCCCCGGTATAGGCAAGAACAGCGGCTTCGTAATAATCGGACAGGCTGCGTTCACTGGTCAAAATTTCTGCATCGTAGGCGGAAAGTTGGTAATCTTGCTCAAAGCGAGTGCGCCTCGCAAGAGGTAATTCGGGCAAACTGGCACGAATGGCTTCAATTTCCTCCGCGCTCAAGATTACGGGAAGCAAATCTGGCTCGCGGAAATAGCGATAGTCGGCTTCCGTCTCCTTGGAGCGCATCTTTTTCAACTTTCCACTGTCGGCATCCCAATCCAGGGTATAGGATTGCACTTTGCCGCCCGATTCGACCAATTCGATCTGGCGTTTGGTTTCTTCACCAATCGCCTGGCGAACTGAATCGATGGAGTTGATGTTTTTGATCTCCGTTTTGGTGTTCAAAACTGTGCTGCCGCGTTCCCGGATGGAAACGTTGGCGTCACAGCGCAGGTGTCCACGCTCCATATCCGCTTCCGAAACACCAATCCAGCGCAAAAGTTGGCGCAGCTGGACCAGGTATTGTGCGGCTTCGTCACCAGAACGCAAATCCGGCTCGGTCACCATCTCAACCAGGGGGACACCACAACGGTTAAAGTCGAGCAGCCTTGCCCCATGCTCAGTTTTCGTTTTGCCGGCATCTTCTTCGAGATGCAGGTTATGGATGCGCACCCGGCGAGTCTCCCCATTCTCCGTCGGCAGGTCCATGTAACCGCCTTTACCAATTGGCTCGTCGAATTGGGAAATCTGGTAGCCTTTGGGCAGATCCGGGTAGAAATAATTTTTACGATCAAAATATGACTTTGGGTTGATGTTGGCGTGCATGGCAGCAGCCAGGATCGCGCCTTTGCGGACTGCTTCAGCGTTCAAAACCGGCAGCACACCAGGGAGACCGCTACAAACCGGACAGATATTGGTGTTGGGCTCGGCTTCCCAGGAATCGGCTTTGCAGGAGCAAAAAATCTTGGTTTGGGTGTTTAGCTGGATGTGCGTTTCCAACCCGATGACAACTTCGTAGTCTTTCATGCTTTCACCTCACCTTGCAGAACCTGTGGGCGAACCTTGCGCCAGGCTTCGTCGGCAGTCATTTGTTCGTAGACATGCCCAATGCGCAAGATTATGTCTTCGCGGAAGTCGTTTCCGATCAACTGGATGCCGATCGGCAAACCGTTGTTGTCCAATCCGCCTGGAAGTGTCAATGCCGGAACACCTGCATGGTT
>JBCFBG010000047.1:0-16008 GCA_038562515.1 Anaerolineaceae bacterium | reverse complement strand
ACACATGGGTTTCGTAGGGCGTGATTGGAAGCACCGTAACCTCAATTTGTCGAGAGCGCAACCTGTGCTTCCAATCCGCCAAGAACGCCAGGAATAATGTGACGGCGGATTGAGGGCGGAAAAACGATCCGAAATTTACAACTTAGAACGCCCTCAATCTCGCCCTACATGGGAGATAAATGCTCTCGAAAAACGAAATACATTGTTCGCGCAAACGATGGTATCACTTTCCCCAATCGACTCTCGCCTTGGTCTTGCCTCTCAACCATTTCTCGGCTGCAATTGCCGCGATGGCGCCATCGCCTGCCGCAATCACTGCCTGCTTTACATGGGTACAGATGACATCCCCAATCGCGTACACTCCGGGAATGTTGGTCTGGTTTTCACGATCCACCCGCACACAACCCTCTTCCGAGATTTCAAGTTGACCTTGTAAAAAGTTAGTGATCGGTTTTCCACCCTGCAAGTAGACAAAAACTCCGGAAACAGGCAGGCTTTGTTCACCTCCGCCCGCTTCCCTATCCAAAAACTTTAAACCTTCCACCTTATCATCCCCATAGATTTCCTTCACCACGCTGCCAAGGTGTAAAGTGACATTTTGTGTCGCCCGCAGAAGTTCAGCCTCTTCCGGACTGACGTTGATTTCCAAACTGGGAGCAAAAAAGTGAACGATTCTTGCAAAACGAGCCAGGTAAAGGGCTTCGTCCACCGCCTCATCACTCTTGCCAATCACCGCCACGTCTTTATCTTTAAAGAAAGCCGCATCACAAACCGCGCAATAAGAAACCCCTCTTCCCAGTAATTCTGCTTCACCTTTAATCAGGTTGCCGCGCCCCATTGACCCGGTTGCTACGATAATTGCCCTTGCCTCATAAACGCCCAGATTGCCAAAAACGGCTCTTGGCGAACTGTTCAGGTCGGTGCCGATTGCCTTATCGTTGATGAATTCAGCCCCGAATCCTGCTGCCTGCTTTCGCATAGTCTTCAGCAGCTCTGCCCCACCAATCTCTCCATCCAGCCCAGGGTAATTGGCGATTTTGCTGGTGGTTCCTAAGGCTCCGGTTGTTAATCCCTTATCCAAAACACCAACTTTCAAACCTGCCCGGGCAATATACATAGCTGCTGTAGCTCCTGCCGGACCTCCGCCAATAATCATTACATCGTAAACTTGGTTGATAGCCTCTGTCATCTCTAACCTAACCTCTCTTCAGTGGTAGTATATCCAAAAGCAACAAGATGCCATTCATTAAGCTTCTGCAAACCAGTATTTGAGAGTTTTTTAGAGCAGGTTCTTGCTATAAATAGCTTTATGTATTGTCATGGGAAACGAATATGACCGCGAAATTTTATCAACAAAATCTTTCCGAACGTCTGGCTACGCTTGCCGCAAATTCTGACCTCACGCCAGAGGATTTAAATGCCTACCAAAAAAACGGTGGACTAAACACAGAAACTGCCAATGCTATGGTCGAAAACGTGGTGGGGCTCTATAGCCTCCCCCTCGGCATCGCCCAAAATTTTGTTGTCAATGGACGCAACGTGCTGGTTCCCATGGTTATCGAAGAACCGTCGGTGATTGCAGGTGTTTCCTTTATGGCAAAACTCGCCAAAGCCAGCGGTGGCTTTGAAGCCGGAATGACCTCCCAGGAGATGATTGGTCAGTTGCAGGTGCTCGACCTGCCAGACCCACAGGCTGCTGCTGAAAACGTGCTTTCTCACAAAGACGAACTGCTTCAGGCTGTATCCAATTTTCACCCAAGCATCCAAAAATATGGCGGTGGTCCGCGAGATTTACAGGTCCGAATCCTGCTCGAAACCGAGGTTGGTGCGATGTTGATCATCCACCTGATCGTGGATGTGCGGGATGCCATGGGCGCCAACATCATCAATTCCATGCTTGAGTTCCTGGCTCCAAAAATTGAAGATCTCACTGGTGGGCGCGTACATTTACGAATTCTTTCCAATCTGGCTGACCGGCGGCTTGCCTGGGCACGTGTCCGCGTTGCCTTCCAGGACTTGGAATTCGGTGATTACAGCAGTGAAAAGGTGCGTGATGGCATCCTTGAAGCCTGGGCTTTTGCCGAAGCCGACCCCTACCGTGCGGCTACTCACAACAAGGGCATTATGAATGGTGTGGATGCCGTCGTCCTGGCAACAGCCAACGACTGGCGGGCGGTTGAAGCCGGAGCCCATGCCTATGCTGCCCGAACCGGGCAATACCGCAGCCTTACCCGTTGGTCAAAGGCAGAAAACGGCGATTTATTGGGCTTCATAGAACTACCAATGGCATTGGGAATCGTTGGTGGTGCCACCAAAGTACATCCTACAGCCAAAGCCAACCTCAAATTGATGGGAGTAAAATCGGTAGAAGAATTAGGTGGAATTGTTGCCGCCGTCGGTCTGGCTCAAAACCTGGCTGCTCTCCGTGCTTTGGCGACTGAGGGCATCCAAAAAGGGCACATGAGCCTGCATGCCCGCCAGGTAGCCCTGTCTGCCGGAGCCAAACCTGAACAGGCAGAGGCTATTGCCGCCCAATTGGTTGTCGAAAATAACATCAAAATTGCCCGCGCGCTTGAAATCCTGGCGCAATGGAATGGAAATAAAAATGACTGAACACCAACACATCCCTAAACCAGAAAAAAGTAAACTTTTGATTCCCAAAATCAAGGTCGGTATCCAGGGTTATGGCGCTTATGTGCCTCGCTACCGTCTGCCAGCCAAAGAAATCGGGCGCATCTGGGGTAGTACTGGCGGCTACCCTGTCAAAGAAAAGGCTGTTGCCGGCTTGGATGAAGACGTTATCACCATGTCCATCGAAGCCGCCCGAAATGCCCTTAAACGCTCCGAAATCAGCGCGCAGCAACTGCGTGCAGTCTGGGTAGGCTCAGAGTCGCACCCATACGCTGTCAAACCCAGCGGTACCGTGGTTGCCGAAGCCATCGGCGCATCCAACGACATCCAAGCTGGCGACTGGGAGTTCGCCTGCAAAGCCGGCACCGAAGCCATGGTGGCTGCGATGGGTCTGGTTGGCTCGGGCATGGGCGATTACGCCCTTGCCATAGGCATGGATACCGCCCAGGGCAAACCGGGCGACGCGCTGGAATATACAGCTGCCAGTGGTGGCGCTGCCTACATCATCGGTCCGCAAAAAGGCTCGCTGGCTTCCATCGAAGCCGCTTACAGCTATGTCTCTGATACGCCAGATTTTTGGCGGCGTGAAAATCAAACTTACCCGGAACACGGTCAGCGCTTCACTGGCGACCCCGCCTACTTCGAGCATATTCTGGGCTCTGCTAAAACCATTCTTACCGAAACCGGTTTAAAGCCGACCGATTTTGCCTTTGCCGTCTTCCATCAACCTAATGCCAAGTTCCCGCAGCGAGCTGGAAAATTGCTGGGCTTCACACCGGAACAGATAGCCCCTGGGCTGCTTGCTCCTGTGATCGGCAACACCTACTCCGGTGCTGCTATCATCGGTCTGACTGCAATTCTTGATTTGGCAAAACCCGGTGACCTGATTTTAATGACTTCCTATGGTTCCGGAGCTGGCTCTGACTCTTTCATAATTAAAGTACGACGGGAACTGGCAAAACGACAGGGTAAGGCCCTTACCACCCAGGAATACATTGCCCGCCGTACCGAAATAGACTATGCCACCTACCTGCGTTTCCGCGGTGAGATTGTGACCCGTTAACATGCAGACCACCAACGACGTATTTATTGTTGGAATCGGTCAGACCGAAGTTGGGGAGCTTTGGGACGTCTCTTTACGCAGCCTGGCGGTCCGTTCGCTGAAAGCTGCTCGTGAAGATGCTGACGGTTTGCAGCCACAGGCCATCTTTGTCGGCAATATGCTGGCTGCCAACGCCTCCCGCCAGGCTAACCTGGGAGCATTGATTGCGGAATTTTCCGGTCTGGCTGGCAAAGCTGAAGGCTTCACCGCAGAAGCTGCCGAAGCCTCTGGTGGGGCTGCTCTCTACCTGGCATATAACGCAATTCGTTCTGGCATGGTAGACGTTGCCGCGGTAGTCGGAGTAGAAAAAGTTACCGACTTGGTGGGTGCAGGGATAGAAAACCGCTTGCTTTCAACCGGACTGGATTCTGACTTTGAAGCTTCCGAGGGGCTCACATCGGTTGGTCAAGCTTCTCTCTTACTGCAACGTTACTTGCATGAAAACCGGTTTCCGCGTGAGGCGCTGGGTCAGTTCTCAATTATCGCGCACAGCAACGCGGTCAATAACCCCAATGCTATGTATCGACGCGCAATCGATTTGGAAACCTATCGCAACGCTCGCGAAGACACTGGCGCGTTCAATCAGTTCGATATTGCCCCCAATGCCGACGGCGCTGCCGCGCTTATCCTCACCCGCCAGGAATTCCTCGCCCCAAATCCAGCCCACGCGCCTGTCAGGCTGCTTGGTTCTGCCCTCATCACCGACCGTCTTGCCCTGCATGACCGTTCTGACCCGCTCTTTTTTGAAGCTGCCGCTGTCTCAGTACAGCACGCCCTGTTAAAAAGCGGTATCACACTATCAGATTTGGATTTCTTTGAGTATTCGGATAACACTACCCTGCATGCCTTGTTATCACTCGAAGCAGCTGGTTTTGCCCGTAGAGGTCAGGGTTGGCAGCTCGCTAACGACGGCTCGCTCACTCTCCAGGGCTCGCTACCGGTAGCGACCATGGGGGGTCACAAGGCGCGAGGCTTCCCGCTGGGAGCATCCGGCGTATACCAGGTGGTGGAAGCCTGCCAGCAGCTGCGAGGAGAAGCAGGCGCAAACCAAATTTCACATGCCAGGATTGGCATGACACAATCTCTCGCCGCAACTGCTTCGGCTGCTGCGACGCACATACTATCGCTATAAACCAATTCGGTTTGATAACCCGCCGATACACGGTTATTTGTTTCCGTCTGGTCTACTATCTTTGTTATAATGAAGCATAATCCCTGGTAAAAACATGACAGATCCAGACCCCTCCTTCAAAATCAAAATCATCAAAGACGGACCTTACCGCGTTATTGGTAATATTCCCCTTGTGAAGAAATCCCAGCATTGCTCTGCCTACGGTGAGCCACTGGAATGGATCGATGGCGGCGAATTGGAACACAACGAAGGCTCCTACTTGCTTTGTCGCTGTGGTAAAAGCAAAATCATGCCATATTGCGATAACTCTCACATCGATTCTGGCTTTGTTGGCGATGAATCAGCTGTCACCGACGGCCCTTTCGGGCGCAACCTGGATTTTTACGGTCCCGATGGTTTGACCGTAACCAAGCACTCCCGCCTGTGCATGAATTCCGGCTTTTGTGTGCTCAAGGACACTGATTTCGTCGAACTTACTCACGAATCAGATGACCCCGGGAATAAAACCCGCGTGATAAAGATGGTTGAAGACTGTCCATCTGGTTCGCTAACCTACAAATTGCATCAAAACGGCCCTGATATTGAGCCAGAGCTTCCCATTCAAATTGCCGATACCTACGAGTGCACGCAATACGGTGAAATTCGCGGACCACTTTGGGTGATGGGTTACATTCCAATCGAGCGATCCGATGGCGAAGCCTTTACTCCCCGCAACCGTGTTACGCTCTGTTCTTGCGGTTATTCACGCATCAAACCCCTCTGTGATGGGACGCACCGCCCTATGCAGGAAAATCGCCTGCGGAAAAAAGCTCGCGATGAACAGGAAGCCCAAAAATCTCAGGATGCCCAAAATTCGGAAACCGATTCTGTTGAGAAAAAAGCTCAAAGCCTTTCCGACCAGGTTGCTTCGGCTCTCAAACACTTGAAGGAGCACTTCCACAAGGACGAATCCTAAGGTTTCAAGCATCTCCGGATACCTCTACAAGAAATACAGCGATTTTCCAAACAGTCAATCTGATAAAACGACTCGTTTTGATTTACATAAGTTCGTAAATCTCGATTTTACCGATGTGGACACTGACGAATAGATACCAGGCGTCAGAGGTTCGGAATTAATAGTGCTTTAGTGAGCATTTACCTCAACTACCTGATTTTTCTAATAATTTCTTAACAGAGAACCTTTGACATATCATTGCCATTATGTTGAAAATAATGGATAGTTATAATAAAAATAATACAATACAACCTTAAGAGGAATGATATGAACAAAAAAATCGCAATAGTCGTAGGCTCCATCCGTAAGGAATCTTTAAGCCAGAGTTTAGCAAAAAATATGGTTGCTCTTCTACCTGAAGGCTACGACGCTGAGTTTATCAAAATTGATCACCTGCCTCTCTATAGCCAGGATTATGACACTGCAAACACTCCGGAACAATACAAGCAATTCCGAGACCAGGTAAAGGATACCGCCGCTGTCATTTTTGTAACACCAGAACATAACCGCTCTTATCCTGCCGCCCTCAAAAACGCCCTGGATATCGGCTCCCGCCCTTATGGTCAATCCGTCTGGAATGGCAAACCCGCCCTGGTCGTCAGCCAGTCGCCCGGCAACATCTCAGGTTTTGGAGCAAATCACCATCTCCGCCAAACCCTGACCTTCCTGAATATGCCCACCTTGCAGCAACCGGAAGCTTACATTGCCCATACCAATAAATTGATAGATGAGCATGGCAAGATTACCAATGAAGGCACTCTTGAATTTCTTCAGAATGTCATCGATGCTTTTATCGAATTGATCAGGCGTTATGAAGTTACTCTCGTTGCAGAGCCGACTCTCTAAATTTTCTTGAGATCAAAAATAGAGCTGGTATTTCCGGCTCTATTTTTTTTGGAGAAAGCAGGCATCAGAGAGCCCATGCTGGGCAGGCAGCCCTCACACACCGCCCACCGTGCTATAATTTCTTTCGCAAAGGAACAGCAAATGAACCAAAAAGTGATCTTCCCCTTCACCGCCATTGTCGGGCAGGAGCGCATGGCTCGCGCCCTCATTCTCAACGCGGTTGACCCACGTATCGGCGGTGTCCTTATCCGCGGAGAACGCGGAACCGCCAAATCAACTGCCGCACGCGCGTTGGCTGCTTTGTTACCCCCCATCGAAGTCGTGGATGATTGCCGTTTCAATTGCGATCCCCACAAACCAACCACCTGGTGTACTGAATGCCAGGAGCGCTTCCTTCAAGGTGAAGACCCCCTTCCTCACGATCACCATTCCACCCCCTTTGTAAATCTGCCCGTCTCCGCCACCGAAGATCGCGTTGTGGGGACCCTCGACATCGAACGCGCCATCCAAAAAGGCGAACGCCATTTCGAACCGGGCGTGCTTGCGGCTGCCAACCGCGGGTTGCTCTACATTGACGAAGTCAACCTACTGGATGACCATGTTGTCGATATCCTGCTCGACTCGGCTGCCATGGGCGTCAATGTGGTCGAGCGTGAAGGCATCTCTTTCAGCCATCCCGCCCGCTTTATCCTGGTGGGCACAATGAATCCGGAAGAGGGCGACTTGCGACCGCAATTGCTGGACCGCTTTGCATTCTCAGTTGAGATCCGTGGTATCCTCGACAGAGCTCAACGCGTCGAGATCATGCGCCGTAATATCGCTTTTGAGAGCGACCCGGAAGCCTTCCGCAAACATTTTCTGCCTCAGGAGCTGGAGCTCTCGAGCCGGATCGAACAAGCCCGCCAACTGGTTGAAGATGTCACCTTTACACAGCGTGACCTGCTGATTATCGCTGACCTCACTTCCTCGATGGAAGTAGACGGTCATCGTTCTGATTTAGTGATCCTCAAGGCTGCGCGCGCCCAGGCTGCCTTTGAAGGGCGCACCCGCATCACCCCGCGCGATATCGCCCTTGCTGCAGAATTGGCACTGCCCCACCGCATTAAGGCTGGTCCCTTCCGTAAGAGCGAAGCCGGTGCAGAAATGCTCAACACCAAAATCGCCGACCTGAAAATGCAAACCACGCTTACTCCCGCTGAAGAAGAGTCTGAAGAAGAACAGCCAGACGACGAAGCTAAAAAAAAAGCGACTCTCTAACTGACCCCCTGCCGGAAGAAGGAGATTCCGGCTTTGACCCCGAAATGCCAATCGTTGGTGAATCGGGTCAGGATGTCTTTGTACAGCTCAACACCCAATGGTGGGAGGGCGGCAAAATCATCAAACCAGGCGAAACCTTTGAACCGCGCCAGCTGGACACACCTTTGGATGAAATGGTGCGCAAACAAGGCGGGCGCCGCTCCCAAACTAAATCTAAAACCAAGCGTGGACGCTACATCCAGGCTCGCCCCTCCCCTCGTGATAGCAGCGATGTTGCTTTAGACGCCACACTACGCGCCGCTGCACCCTATCAACGTCAGCGCAAAGAATTAAAAGAAATCCACAAGGTCGCTTTTGCTGTACGCCGGGAAGATTTTCAGAAAAAAGTACGTGTTCGCAAGACAGCCAACCTGATCTTGTTTTTGGTGGATGGTTCCTGGTCTATGGCAGTTGCTGAACGGATGAAAGCCACCAAGTCAGCCATTCTGTCGCTCCTGACCGATGCCTACCAACGGCGCGACCGGGTCGGGCTGGTGGTGTTTCAGAAAGACCGTGCCACCCTGGTACTTGCCCCCACCAACTCTGTGCTGCTGGCTCAACGCGCGCTCACCAATATCCCTGTAGGCGGAAAAACACCCCTATCCGCAGGATTACAGATGGCATTTGAAGTCCTGCAGCGCGAAAAAATCTTGCATCCGGATGTTCAGCCGCTGCTGATCCTCCTGACCGATGGTGCCGGCAACGTGCCGCTGACACCAGGCAGGGTGGTTGCAGAAGAAATGGCTGAATTGGCAAAAATGTTCGCAACTGAAAAGATCCATAGCGTGGTCATCAACATGGAACAAAAAATCTTTGACAGTGGCTTGGCTCAGCGCCTGGCTGAAGACATGGACGCTGTTTGCTATACAATTGAAGACCTACGCGGCGAAACGCTCTACGAGACAGTCCAAAAAGAAATCCAAACCCCCTCCGCCCCCACATACAGGGAGTTGGGCTAAGAAAAATTACTCTACTGCGATAACCACCGCATCCGGAAAGAACTGGCGAATCGTGCCAGCTACCCAGCCTTGAAGTGTCTGCGTAGAAAGTTCGCACTCTGCGCAGGCTCCACCCAGGCGCACTTTGATGATATGACCTTCGATTTCAACCAGCTCAACTGAACCGTGATGGAATTGCTCTATGTACGCGCTGATTTGGTCAATCAGCCCGGCAATCTGTTCCTCTTTGCTGAAGTTGGGTTCGATGTGTGGGGTCATCATGGCTCCTTTTGTGATGGTTCAATTTTATCATAGGCTCGAACCAGGTTTTGTCGTTCCTTGCGAATGCATCTCGACATATTCCTCTGTTCGTGGCTCCCGCTCATGTAGGGCGTGACGAAGTCTCCGTAGGGCGAGGTTGGAAAAGGTTTAATAATTTTTGGTTTCAAGATCGTTATCCTTGTCCAACCCGCCGTATTCGATTTTGTGTAACCCGCCATTTCAATTAAACATTTTTTCGGCGGATTGAGGGCGGGATTACGAAATCCTGGACGACGTATAAACCGCCCTCAACCTCGCCCTACACCTCATCACCACTTGCACAAATACTTGTCAATCAAACAACCGTCCCTGGAGCAGATGATCGCTAAAACTATGCCGATGCAAAGGGCACAATCTCAGATCATCAATCGCCTGTAAATGCTCCGGACTTCCATAGCCTTTGTTTTGATCGAAGTGATAACCGGGATAGTCTGCTGATATTTCAACCATGTATTGGTCACGGGCTTGCTTGGCAATAACCGACGCACAAGCAATCGATAGACTTCGTTGGTCTCCTTTGACCAGGCTGGTCTGGGGAATCTTCACTTCGGGAAGTTTAAAGTAATCGATCAGCAAATGTGCGGGGGGTTGTTTCAATCCGTTGACTGCTCTGAGAAAGACCAATCTGCCCGCCTTCGCCATCCCCAGGCTGTCTATCTCGCCAGGCTCCACCCAAGCTACGGCAAAATCAACCGCAACAACCTTGATGACTGCTGCCATCTGCTCCCGTTCGAATGGTGTCATTTGCTTTGAATCCTTCACTCCAAGCAGTTTCTTTTCCAGCTCAAAGTCGTCAAACGTCAAAATTACCGCAGCCGCATAAAGCGGACCTGCCAACGCGCCTCTGCCAGCTTCATCCAGCCCGGCGACAAGTTGACAGCCTCGCTGCCATTGGTCTTTTTCAAAATCAAGTGTAGGGTAAGGTGGGATCAGCTCGGGGTCAAAGCGCTTTGCCACGATAGATGCCTTTGCGTTTTTTCGAGCGGATCAGCAGCAGATCTTTGAACATCTTCCAGCTGTCGCTCAAGATGCTCATGCGCGAACCTGCCCGGTAAGTCCAGGTTATGGGCACTTCCACCACTTTGTAGCTCAACTCATGGGCTATCGCGAGTACTTCCACATCAAAACTCCAGCCTTCCAGCGTTTGTTTTGGAAATATTTGCTCAGCTGCCTCAGCGCTGAAACACTTAAAGCCGCATTGGGTATCCTGCAAGCCAGGTAACACCAGCAAGCGCACCAAAAAGTTAAAAACACGACCAATCAGGTGGCGGTAGAAAGGTTCGCCAATCCGTTTTGAACCAGGCTGCTCACGCGAGGCAATCGCAACGTGGGTTTGAGGTAAATTTGGTGGCATAAATCGGCTGATTTGATTAACCGGCATGGAAAAATCGACATCCGCCATGAAGCGATATTCTCCCTGGGCAGCCAACATGCCTGCCCGGATAGCGTTTCCCTTACCACCCTGTTCCAACCTGATCAGTTTTAGTTGCGGAAACCTTTTCTGAAAATCCTCAGCGATCTTTGCCGTGTCATCAGTACTTGCATTTTCAACAACCAGCACCTCACATTCGTAGGGTTGGTGTTTAACAAATTCATTTACTTGGTTTAAGGATTGGGGCAGGCGTTTAGCTTCGTTATGGGCAGGGAGGATGAGGGAAAGATAAGGGTTGCTCACACGGTGGTCGCTTTGCTAAGCCTATAAAAAAAGTCGGGGTGGGCGGACTCGAACCGTCGACCTCTGCGTCCCAAACGCAGCGCGCTAGCCGACTGCGCTACACCCCGGCGAAGGTGAAGTATATCGTATTTCTGCCGAAAGCGTCAAGATTCGCGAAAAGATCTTACACTCAACCCTGGTCTGTCAGCAACATTCATACATCCCGTATTTAATATTACCGATAATGATGTAAAATTAAATAAATACAGCAAACAAATCAATTTCACACACATCACAACACTCGAAAGGATTTTCCATGTATCAGAAAATAATCATCATCGGCAACTTGGGTCGCGACCCCGAAATGCGTTACACCCCCGATGGCAGCCCCGTCACCAGTTTCAGCGTAGCAACCAGCCGCCGTTTCGGCGAAAAAGACGAAACCACCTGGTTTCGCGTTACTGTTTGGAACAAGCAAGCTGAATCCTGCAACCAATACCTGCACAAAGGATCAAAAGTGTTGGTTGAAGGTCGTTTACGCCCGGATTCCAACGGCAATCCCACCGTTTTCCAGCGGAAAGATGGTACCTGGGGTGCCAGCTACGAAATTACCGCCGATACTGTGCGCTTCCTGACACCCAAGGGAGAGGAAAGCAATCAGAATTTCGGTCCGATGGACGACGACGAGGATATCCCCTTCTAAAGAGGGCCCCATGGCAGAAATCAAACGTATCCAGGTTCAAATCCCTGAGGATCTTGAAGCCCGCTATGTGAATGTGGCGTACATCAGTCACACAGCTCCAGAATTCCTGATGGATTTTGTGACCATGCTGCCTGGTGTTACCAACCCCAAGGTCAACACCCGCCTGATTCTTTCACCATTGGCTATGAAATTGTTACAGCGCGCTTTAAATGAGAACATCAAACGCTATGAGGATACCTTTGGAGAGATTAAAGTCCCCCATGGCTCTACACTCGCTGACGAACTCTTTCGCGGCAGCAACAATCCCGATCAACCGGAAAGCGATAAGTAATGCAAGCACTGGAAAAAATCTGCGAAGATATCCGCACTGATTTTGAGCATAAAACAGCATTGCGAGACGAAGCGTTGCGAAGTGCCCGTCAGTGCATCAAACATGCCTCGCTGGCAATTCGCGCTATTCACCGCAGTGAAGAAGCGGAAGCACGCCATGAACTGAGCCAGGGACGGGAACTGGTCGATCAACTGCGCTCGACCCTGAAAGATTCTCATCCTGACCTATATTTTGCCGGCTATACACAGGATGCCGTCAAGGAGTATTGCGAAGCTGAGTTGACAGTTGCGATGGTCCTGGGGCAACCTTTGCCCACACCCGAAGATCTGCATGCCGAAAACCCCGCTTACCTGAATGGTCTGACCGAGACTCTCGGTGAACTGCGCCGACGCAGCCTTGACCTTTTGCGTCCAGGCTACAACAGCGAAGTAGAACGCCTGCTCGACCTGATGGATGAGGTTTACACTCAGCTGGTCACCATGGACTACCCCGATGCCATCACCGAAGGCTTGCGCCGTCGTACCGATTTAGCCCGCGGGATCATCGAGCGCACACGCGCCGATGTTACCGTTGCCTACCGTGAAGAACAACTTGCAAAAAAGCTGGATCATCTTTCCCAGCAACTTGCAGACCAGATAAACTGATGCGCAAGATCAGCGCTTCAGAGCTTGGGGCGTTTCTTTACTGCCAGCGCTCCTGGTGGTACACCCGTCAAGGCGAAAAATCTGAAAATCAACCTGAAATGGACCTGGGCAGCCAGGTCCATCATTCTCATGCCCGTAATGTGAAACATGCCCAACTACTCCAATGGTTGGGGCTGGTGCTCTTGCTTGCCGGTGTCATCCTGCTTGTCTGGAGCATAATTCCATGAAACCCTCTTTCTGGGCAATTCTGCTGCTGGTTCTTGGGCTGTTACTTTGGCTCTTCAGCCGTCGCCAGCGAAAAAGCACCGGGGTGCCGGAAGGCAATTTGCTCTACACTGACAGTTCCTATTGGCAAACCCTGCCCAAATCACTTTACGATTCCGAACTTGAATTAGTGGGTAAGCCTGATTATGTTGTCAAGGATGCAAAAGGTTGGGTGGTTCCTGTCGAACTCAAGAGTGGAAATGCTCCCGCTTACCCCTGGGATTCTCATGTCATGCAATTGGCTGCCTATTGCCACCTGGTTGAAAGCCATTTCGGTCAACGCCCACCTCATGGAATCATCCGCTATAAAAACAAGTCTTTCACGGTTTCCTACACGCAGGAATTGGAATCCCGTTTATGCGCTGTCATCAATGAAATGCGGCAGGTCGAACGTGCCCAATCTGCGCAACGTTCCCACAACCAGGCTGCTCGCTGTCGTGGCTGTGGTTATGCTCAAATTTGTGACCAAAGTTTAAATTGAATTAGCCGAAATATAACCCCATATCTGCATTTTTTCCTTTCTTTATGTACAATTCAAGTAAGACGTAAAGGAGGATAATTGAAGCAGCCCGGCTCACAACCAGCATTTAAAGATGCACTCATAGCAGTGATTCTTTTCTTGTTAGTATTGGCAGGCTTTTACGGCATATACCGCTTCCATCACATCCTCTTCTCACTTTTTGTCGCGATCATCTTTGGTACCATGGCCAGGCCGATCTATCAATGGCTAATCAATCGCCGGCTGCACAAAAATCTCGTCAGCCTGATCATGTTGGTAGGCTTGCTTGGTCTCATTGTCGGATTTGTGCTCTTGCTCCTGCCCGTGCTTACCAGTCAGTACCAAACCCTGTTTTCTGCTGTTCCTCGCTATTACAGCATCCTTAGAGATTGGGTTATCAGCAGCAAAAATGAACTGGTTGTACGGCTTAGCGAATCTCTGCCAGCCACACTAAGCCTGGGAGAGCAGCTTCCGGGTTCCAGCCAGGATGCCATTACGACGTTGAATGGTGCCATGAGATTTCTAGGGTCTGGCTTAAACACGATTTTTTTCGCCTTCGTTCTCTTACTGCTTTCCTATTACTGGATGGTCTCCGGATCTCAGATCGTGGCTTCCAGCCTCTTCTTTGTCAAGCAAGACAAGCGTCAGGACGTTTTGGAAATCGTTCAGGAAATCGAATTAAAACTCACGCGATACCTGTTTGGGCAGGGAATTCTCAGCCTCTCGATTGCCGGTCTTTCCCTGGTCGTCTTCCTCATTCTGCGTCTGCCAAATGCTTTTCTGCTTGCCCTGATCGCGGGTCTCTTTGAAGCCGTACCGATGGTTGGTCCAATCCTGGGTGCGATACCGGCTGTTCTGGTCGCCTTGTCCATGTCGCCTACGACAGTGATTTGGGTGATTATCTCGGCGATGCTTATCCAGCAAATTGAAAATAATTTGCTGGTTCCGCGCATTATGAACAAGGTGGTCGGCGTAAACCCCTTTATATCCATCCTTTCCATCAGCGCCTTCACTTCGCTCTACGGCATCGGAGGAGCCCTGATGGCAATTCCTCTTGCTGCAGTGATTCAATTGATTTTAGACCGAACTCTTCTGCAAAAAGAACCTGAAGTGGAAGGGCCGATCGGTGGTCGTGACAAGCTCAACCTGCTTCGCTACGAAATCCAGGAGTTACTTGGCGGGATCCGAAATCAGGCACGCCAGACTCAACCCGGAGACACCAATAGCAGAACCAGGATCGATACTGCGATGGAAGAAATGGAAATGGTTGCACGCGACCTTGATGCCTTGTTAGCTCAGGTAGCTGAGGAGAAGAATGGTCAATAAACGCGTAATTTCTTTTGCCACAGCTTTCTCGGTGGTCGCTCTGACCGTTTTTATCCTTTGGCAAGTGAATGAAGTGGTAATTTACTTCTTTCTCTCGCTGATTTTAGGCGCCATCATCCGACCCTTTGCAGACTACCTAAAGGGCAAATCTCGTCTACAGGTTATTCTCTCCGTCGCCGGCTTACTGCTAATTATCGCTGGCTTTGGTTACCTGCTCTACCTCAGCATCATCCGCCTTTCCAAAGAGGTCAACCTCTTAGTCAACACCATCTCCAATCTCAAACGATGGTTCTTACCTGTCTGGCTGGAGCGTCTTGGCTTCGCTCGCACACTGCTCGAATTGCTTCCTCCTCCAGGAGAACTTTTCGGGATCGTCACAAACGATGGTGGCAAAATTCTCCTGCCCGTCCTTCAAAATATTTCTACGAATCTGGTGACGATTCTCAGTGGATTGGCTGTGATTATTTTTCTCAGTGTTTATTGGACCGGCTCACAAGATCGTTTCGAACGCCTGTGGCTTTCCTTGCTTTCCGTGGAACGCCGCCAAAAAGCACGCATGATCTGGCGTCAAATCGATTCCAGCCTGGGAGACTACGGGCGTTTCCTGTTGGTTAAGTTCCTTCTCACCTGGATCCTCATTTCCTTCAGCGTCTATTACCTTCGTTCTCCTTATCCTGTTTTATTGGGGCTGGGCGTGGCTTTAGCCAATCTGTTGCCAATTATCGGTGTGGTTTTGGCTTTGTTTTTCACACTGACCATTGGGCTTCTCTCCAGCATTCTCTTCTATCCATGGCTTTTAGGTTTTGTATTGCTGGTTCTGACCATGCTTAGCATTTTTGTCTGGCCCAAACTGTACCAGAACAAATGGGACGCGCCAATCCTGCGTTTGTTGCTTCTTTTAATCATCAGCGAAACAATGGGTTTGCGCTGGCTTATTCTCGCGCCACCTCTCGCTGTCACCATTCAAATCATCTGGAATAGCCTTTCCACGAGATTGCGCAAGTCCTCCAGACCCCTGATGGGCTTGGAATTGCTCAAACTCCACCAGGACAATTTATCTCAGGCGATCAGTGACATCGAAAACGCTCCACCAGCATTGACAAATAACATCATCAGGTTGAATCAATTGGTCGAAGAGGCTAATCAATACTTCGATCAAACCATTTGACAGCCACCCTTCTATCCGTTATCCTTAATTTCGCATTCGGGCGGGACCGGTGCGGCGGAGCCCTTCGAACCCCGTCAGGTCCGAGAGGAAGCAGCGGTAAGGAGGTTTCTTCGGGTGTTACCGGTAAACCTGCCCGAATGCATTGATTAACTATGACTA
>JBCFBG010000046.1:7438-16206 GCA_038562515.1 Anaerolineaceae bacterium | reverse complement strand
TTACCTTTACCCTCATTCCTTCGAGGGTCATTGGGTCAAACAGCAATACCTGCCCGATGGATTGGTTGACCGTGAATTCTATCATCCGTCAGAAGAGGGATTTGAAGCTCAAATCGCCGAACGACTAAAAAAATGGCGCTCCTCAATCTAGACTGGTAGGAAGAGCGCGCTTCCGAAATCGCAAAAGAAGCGATTCCACCTAATATATACAACAAGCTATCAGCTTTCACCTACCATCGATTCTCCTTTCATGTTAAACTTAAAGATTGCGAGGAAGAGATGCTGTTTAAGCGAAGTGAACTGCAAGCCCCATTTATGATCATCGGACTGGGTAACCCTGGATTGGAATATCGTTATTCCCGGCATAACTTCGGCTTCATGGTTCTCGATGCCCTCGCCGAGCGTTGGTCTGTTCCCCTCAAAAAAATAAAGTTCAAAGCAGTTTACGCGGAAGACCGTTTCAAAGGCAACAAAGTTGTGCTGGTTAAGCCGTTGACGTTCATGAACGAATCCGGTCGTGCTGTCGCCCCCTTGCTGCGTTTCTACAAGTGCCCACCAGAAAACATGCTGGTTATCCATGACGACCTCGATCTCCCTCTTGGGACGCTGCGCATCCGCCCTTCCGGGACTACTGCTGGTCAGCGTGGGATGGAATCGATCACCCAAATGATTGGCACACAGGAATTCCCCCGCATGCGTCTCGGGATCAACCGACCACCGGGTCAGATGGACCCCAAGGATTATGTCCTCAAAAAGTTCCTCCCCAACGAGGAAGAGCTTCAAAAAATGGTGATTAACCAGGCTGTTGAAGCGGTGGAATGCTTTCTAACCGACGGACTCACAAAGGCAATGAACAAGTACAATGGCGAAGTCGCGTGATATTTCGTTGATCCAAACGATTAAAGGGCTGCCCCCTTACGCTGACCTAATTGCATCGATAAAAGCGGGCGAATTCTCCACCCAGACACGCAAAGGTTTGGGGTTGCCCCGCGCTGCTCGTCTTGCCCTGCTGGCTGCGCTGCACCAGGACAACCAGGTGCCGATTCTGCTCCTCACCAACCGCTCAGACCGTGCTCTTTCACTTTTTGACGAGCTTGGTTTTTGGCTGCCGCAAGAAGTCAACTATTACTTCCCGGAACCCAACCCACTTTTTTATGAAGACCTTTCCTGGTCCCAGAGCACCCGCCTGGACCGCTTACGTGTCTTCACAAACCTGAGCCGCTATCTTCTCCCGGGTGCGCTAAAGCCTGAGATTCCTCCTGTAATGGTCGCCCCCATTCGGGCGGTGATGACCCGTACCGTACCAAGGCGCACATTCCTGAAGAACACACTTAAAATCAAGGTGGGCGATCGCCAGGATTTTCACCAGGTTTCCACGCACCTGGTGGGAATCGGTTATGAATACAGCAACATTGTGGTTTCGCCTGGTCAGTTTTCTAGACGAGGCGGTATTTTGGATGTCTGGTCGCCCTCTGAAAACCTGCCTGTCAGACTGGACTTTTTTGGCGATGAGATCGATTCCATCCGCACATTTGATCCCAGCTCACAGCGTAGTGAAACAAAGCTCGAACAAGCCTTGATCTTTCCAGCTTCCGAAGCACTTCCCGTAGCTGCCATGCAAGACGGTGAACTGCCTTACCAACTGAAAGAACAGGACATCCCTGAAATCTACAAATTCCCCTCCAGTCTGATCGACTTTTTACCTGAAAACTCCCTGATTTTACTGGATGGCGAAGAATTCATAGAAGCTGCAGCAAATGATATTGAAGAAGAAGCACTTGAACGCCTCGAAGAACTCAAAAGAAGCGACCCAACTGCAAATCCCAAGGTGCCTTACCTGACATGGTCAGAATTGCTTGATAGCACTGCCAATCGCCAGATCATCGAGATGGGTCACAGCAATGCTGAAGGCGGCTCTGTCCTTTCAGCCATGTTTGACCCCGGACCCCGCTTTGCCGGTCGTCTGAAAGAGTTCCAGTTCCATATCGATTACCTCAGCGAAGACAAACAGCCCTGGACCGTGGTATCCCGACAGGCTGCCCGCCTGGAACAGCTCTGGAAAGAAACTCATCCGGATGAAACTGCCAGAGCCGACACCTTTCTGGAAGGCTCACTCTCGGGCGGTTGGGTCTTACACCTTGACCAAAAAACCAGTCATCATCTCCTGACAGACAGTGAGATTTTCGGCTGGAGTCGACCTCAACCACGCCGTCGACCGCCTCTGAGCAGCGAAGCCCCCGAAGCGATCTTTGCCGATCTCAAGCCTGGTGATTTTGTTGTGCATGTTGACCACGGTATAGGTCAGTTCATCGGTTTGCACAAACCCAATATCGATGGAAATCAACGCGAATACCTGACAATTCAGTACAAGAACAGTGATGTACTCTATGTACCGATCCACCAGGCTGATCGCATCTCCCGCTACATCGGACCTGACGGTTCCACCCCGCACGTTAACAATTTGGGCGGACCCGAATGGAGTCAGACCAAGACCAAAGTTCGTCATGCTGTGGTCGAGGTTGCCGCCGACCTCCTGGAGCTCTACGCCAAACGCCAGATGGCAAAAGGTTACTCGTTCAACCCAGATTCAGACTGGCAGCGTGAGCTGGAAGCATCTTTTCCGTATATCGAAACTCCCGATCAATTATTGGCAATCGAACAGGTCAAAGCCGACATGGAATCTGACCGACCAATGGACCGCCTGCTTTGCGGTGATGTTGGCTACGGAAAGACCGAAGTTGCCCTTCGGGCTGCTTTCAAAGCAGTTGCCGATGGCAAACAAGTTGGCGTGTTAGTCCCAACCACCGTGCTTGCCCAGCAACATTACGACACCTTCCGTCAGCGTCTCTCCGTCTTTCCGGTTCGGGTGGAAATGCTCTCACGTTTCCGCACCGCCAAGGAGCAGGACAAGATCATCAAGGACCTGGCAGCCAAAAAGATCGATATTGTAATAGGCACACACCGCCTTGTTTCTGAAGATGTCGTTTTCAACGACCTCGGGCTGGTGATCATTGACGAAGAGCAACGTTTTGGTGTGACACATAAAGAACACCTGAAAAAATTGCGTGAAGAAGTGGATGTCCTCACCATGACCGCCACACCCATCCCCCGCACGCTCTACATGGCGCTCAGTGGTGTCCGCGATATCTCCACCATCAACAGTCCCCCGGAAGAGAGACTACCCGTTGTTACGCACATTGGACCGTATTCACCTAAGCTGGTCAGAGAAGCGATCGTACGTGAGCTGGACAGAGGCGGACAGGTTTTCTTCGTGCACAATCGCGTTCAGTCGATTGCCGCTGTCTGCAATCACCTGCAAAACCTCGTCCCCGAAGCCCGCATCAGTATTGGTCACGGTCAGCTGCCGGAGAATGAGCTGGCAGACGTGATGCACCAGTTTACGTCCGGGCAGGTCGACGTTTTATTATCTACCTCGATCATCGAGTCTGGTCTCGATATCCCCAACGCCAACACCCTGATCGTCGACCGCGCAGACACCTTTGGTCTGGCTCAGCTCTATCAGTTGCGGGGTCGCGTGGGACGGGGTGCCCAACGAGCGTACGCCTATCTTTTCCAGGACAAACGCCGTGCACCCACCCCGGAAGGCGAAGAACGGCTGGAGGTATTGGCGGATAATGCCTCGTTGGGGGCTGGCTACACAATTGCCATGCGCGACTTGGAAATGCGTGGTGCTGGCGACCTGCTGGGAACCCGTCAATCTGGCTATATTGCTGCCGTCGGCTTTCAGATGTATACCAAGTTGCTCAGCCAGGCAGTGCAGGGTTTGAGAAGCGAATCTGGCTTGCCGCAGATTGATTTGTCTGCCCAGAGTTGGATCCAGTCGCCCAGTTTGAATGTAAATGTCGATTTACCGCTCAATGTCGAGATCCCGTCAGACTACATCCCGGATGAAGACCTGCGACTGAAGTTGTATCGCCGCATTTCAAGTTTACGCAGTAATGAAGAAATTGCTCAGACTGAAATTGAATTCCATGACCGCTTTGGCGAATTGCCAGAAGGCTTGCGCGATCTCTTTTTCCAGATGCAGGTGAAACTTGCTGCTGAGGAAATTGGCATAGAATCGGTGACGATGGTCAATCAACAAATCCTGCTGACCTTCCCGCCACTTCCACATGGGCACAAGGAACGCGGTCTGCCAGATATTGACCCCATAGCACGCACAGGAAAGAATTCATATTGGATCAATCTTAAAGATCTTAAGGGTGCGACCTGGCGCGAAACTTTGATCCGGTTTTTGCAGAAGTTGAAACAATCCGGTAAGTAAGAGCACTCCCAACACCCATGCATCGCTTCCTGCTCCCTCCCTATGCCTCGTAACTCGGCTGGAGGGGGGCAGGGGGGCGGGTCTTTTTCTTGACCATCGAACCATGGAGTAATAAATGAAATATGTCTCACTTCGTGCTGTGATATACTGCAAAAATGATGTCTGCCATCAGTAAACTGCCAAAAACTCTTCAATTTGTGATTGTCTTCATGCTAATTTTGGTTGGCTTGGGGTTGATGGGATGGTCGCAAGTAAAACCATATGAATTGAATGTGAATGGCGAAATAATCCGAATGAAAGCCCTGGCTTTTTATCCAAGAGACCTTTTCGACCTGGCTCTTGTCCCCCTCCAACCCCAGGACAGGCTGTCGGTTGAACCAGACCAGTTCAACCTGGATATCCCGGAAAAAATTAGCCTCATTTCCGCTCGCCCTGTGACAATCGAAACCATCGCGGGCAAAACCGAGGTCCTTACAGCTGAGCTCATTCCTGCCAATATCTTTTTGGAGGCAGGCATCAAGTTGTTTCCAGAGGACCTCCTTCTGATAGAAGGTGAGATCGTTCCGATCGACCAAAAGTTACAACCCGCAGAGCCCTTAACCCTGGAACTCCAGGAAGCAAAACGGGTAGACATCTACCAGGATGAACGTTATTTAATCAGTCTTTTTACACAAAAAGATACCTTCCAGGAAGCTCTGGCAGAAGCGGGTCTGGAATTCAACGAGAAAGATCGTTTCTCGCCCAACCTTACCGATTTGTTAAT
Source organism: Anaerolineaceae bacterium (assembly GCA_038562515.1). Taxonomy (GTDB): domain Bacteria; phylum Chloroflexota; class Anaerolineae; order Anaerolineales; family Anaerolineaceae; genus Mesolinea. The sequence goes on along the minus strand of JBCFBG010000046.1, from coordinate 11,158 downwards.
GTTCAGCAACCAATTCCACATTACCAAGGCTGAGCAAGTATGTGTATTGACAAACGAAATCGAATTCTGCGGTCTGAGCGCGGGAGAAACGGTAAGTGAAGCACTTGCCGACCTGGACGTCACCCTGCAAAACATTGACTACGCGCAACAAATAGAATACCAACCCATCCCCCCAGATCGAAAAATCGTTCTCCACCAGGTCGAGGAACGGTTGGTCTTGCAGACCGATGAAACCAGTTTCTCCTACGCCTACCAGGAGGATCCCAACACTCAGCTCGACACTACTGCCGTGATCGTGCCCGGGCAACCTGGCATCGAAGTGCTCCGCACGGTTGAACGCATCGAAGACGGAGTGTTACTCGCCTCCGATAATCAAGGTCCCTGGAAAGCAAGCGAACCGCGCGATGGTGTCATGGGCACAGGCACGAAGGCTGTCCTGCAAACCGCAACCGTGGACGGCGAGACAATCGAGTTCTGGCGCAAAGTCAGTGTCTACGCCACCTCCTACCACCCCTCCACCTTCGGTGACAACCCCAGAACGCGTTCCGGGCTACCTTTGGCAAAGGGCACTATTGCGGTTTCGGCTGCCTGGTATCCCAGTATGGCATTGCAGCGTGTTTATGTTCAAGGCTACGGCCATGCCACCATCGGTGATTCTGGAGGTGGCATTCCCGGCACGTACTGGATAGATCTGGGCTACAGCGACGAAGATTACGTCGGTTGGCACAGTTGGACGACACTTTATTTCCTTCCCCCAATCCCTGCCTGGTATCCGGTGGTACTACCATGACTCTAAAACATCTCGACATCTACACTTTGCTCAAAAAGTACGGTATTAAGCCCAAAAAATCATTAGGGCAAAACTTTCTTGTTGAACCAGCCGGTTTGAACAAGATCATTCATGCATCAGCGTTGACAACTGCAGATGAAGTGCTCGAAATTGGTGCCGGTTTAGGCAGCCTGACTTACCTGCTGGCTCAATGCGCTCAACAAGTTACAGCGGTTGAAATTGATCGGGCAATGTTGGCACCCTTGCGCGAAGCTTTGGGAAGGTTCAACAACGTACGCATTGTCGAAGGTGACATTCTGGAACTTAAGCCAGATCAACTGGTGCAGCAGCAAGATTACATCGTTGTTGCCAATATTCCTTATTACATCTCCTCAGCCATTATTCGGCACCTGATGGGTGCCCAACGAAGACCAAAACGGGTGGTTTTGACGGTTCAAAAAGAGGTAGCTGAGCGCATAATCGCTCGAGATGGCAAGATGAGCTTGTTATCGCTCTCGGTGCAGGTGTTTGGTCAGGTTTCGATGGTGGGCGTGATTCCGGCAGGTAGCTTTTTGCCTGCACCTGAAGTGGATTCAGCCGTCCTGAAAATTGAACTCTATCCCGAGCCACTTGTTTCGTTTGAGCATCAGGAGGCCTTCTTCAGGTTGGCACATGCGGGCTTTGGACAAAAACGCAAGACGCTGCGCAATTCTCTTGCGGCAGGGTTGGCACTCACAGGAACTGATGTTGAATTGTTTTTAATGGAAATCGGGATTGACCCACAGCGTCGTGCGGAAACGCTAAGCATCCTGGAATGGAAAAAACTTACTGAAGCGTGGTTGGATCGTTCCGCTTAACACCTTTTTCACGTTTTTTACCGGAACGGATCGCAACGATCGCGCCGACCAAACCAGCCAAACCAGCCAAAAGCACAAATGGTCGTTCCAGTAGCCACAAAATACCACCCAACCCTTTTCGCGCGTTTCTGACCAATCCGGTTCTTGGGACACTCACCGCCACTGAAGGGTCAAAAGTGACAAGACGGGGGAGAAAATCCTGCTCAACGCAGCCTTCCAGGCTAAAAACATAGACTGGTTTGCCAGTTTGCCAGCCTAATCGCAGATCGGTAGCGAATTCATCCCAGGTCAAGGTTTTGGGCGCTTTTAGACCGTCCATCACAACACCCCCACCGGTAATCCCAATCCCAATTGCCTGAGCCTCTGCAGCGTAACTCCACAGGATTTTGTTACCCAGGGGTTGATAAAGGCTTGAGTACAACATCATTACTTCGCAGTCGACCGGCACATCCACCAGACCACCCAACCTTTGCGCAACAGTTGAGCCGGCATTTCGGTCGTCAAGGATGAACGGGAAGTGGTAGGCTTCCAGAAAATAACCGTCGTCTTTGATTTCGACAGCCAGTTTTCGGTAAGCCAACCTGGCTTGTTTGAGCACATCTTTTGAGAGGTATCGGCGCAATGCTTTTTTTAGAACAGATGACGGCTTGGAAAGGGCATCTTTCATTTGGTTGATGTCTGGTTCAATATCCAGACCAATTCCACTCCAAACCAAACCCTTTTCATCTGACCAGGTTTTGAAATCGGCGTAACGCTGCAAAGCCTTGGCATGGTTTTCCATGTTGAACCAATAGCCTTCATCTTTTGGGAGCAGCAGCCAGGCTTTCACCGGTATGCCCAAACGGTTCAGTTTACGTACGATTTCCACTCGTTCCGCGGAGAAATCCAGGATTCCCAGTGAAATGGAAGCGCCCAGAGTTTTCAGGTCGTCGTAGACAAAGCGGCTTTCGAAAAGCTTTTTGAGGGAAGGTCCATCCAGTTCACAGAAGAAGGTTAGTTGCGAATGCATTGTCTCACCAAGTCTATTAACGCCTATTGAAGAAAAAGGTTGCTCATTTAGTCTGTGGATTTTCGATGCAATTGAAATCTAAATGAGGTGCGATCCATCAATTCTGAATCGGGGACTTGGCAGGAATCCCCACTCGTCGTGGGAATTCAGTCGGTGTTGTTTTTGTCTTATCCAGTCTAACCAAATAACGTTCATCATCAACTTCTGGTAATTTTACCGGGATGATTGTGCCAAGTTTTCCCCCAATCAAGCGAATAGCATTCCGGCTGGCTTCAGCTTCATCTTTAGCGCTGGCGCTCTTTTGCATCACCACAAGCCCACCCACCTTAACCAACGGCAAAAGATATTCCACTAAAACAGGCATTTTTGCCACCGCCCTCGCCAAGGCGAGGTCGTAGCGCTCACGGTGAATTGGGTCCTGCCCAATTTCTTCAGCCCGTGCACTGCTGACCGTCACATCTTTCAAGCCAAGTACCGTAACCATGTGCTCACAAAAAACGGTTTTCTTTTTGACCGATTCTACCAGGGTCAACCTGGCTTCCGGATAGATGATTTTGAGGGGAATCCCCGGCAACCCTGCCCCGGTGCCGATGTCGATGATACTCTGGGGCGTCCACCCCTCTGAAAAAGCCTTGACTACGCTAAGTGAGTCCAAAAAGTGCTTGATCTTGATTTCTTCAGGCTCGCGGATAGCAGTCAGGTTGAACTTCTGGTTCCATTCCAGTAATTCCCGCAGAAAGACATCAAATTGCTCTGCCTGAGCAGTAGACAAAGCCACACCATATTCACTCTTTGCTAATTCTTGCCAGTTTTCCATAGCATGATTATAAAGCCAATCAGATGGTGAAGTGAAGTTGTAGGCCGGATCCAGCTCTAGAATCCGGCGAATAAGTGTACGTAGTTGTAGGCTGGATTCCGTTCTTGAATCCGGCAATTAACCGTACGCAGTTGTAGGCCGGATTCTGTTCTTGAATCCGGCTAACAATTCCAGACACATTACTTCTGGATCAAGTTAGATTATTTCTCAGATATTTCTGAAAATCCCTGCCCCCAAATAAGCGAACAACAACATCTTTGCGACCTTG
>JBCFBG010000046.1:0-7338 GCA_038562515.1 Anaerolineaceae bacterium | reverse complement strand
GTTCTTGAATCCGGCTAACAATTCCAGACACATTACTTCTGGATCAAGTTAGATTATTTCTCAGATATTTCTGAAAATCCCTGCCCCCAAATAAGCGAACAACAACATCTTTGCGACCTTGCCAATCCATGTGAAAAGTAAAAACTTCCATAACGGCACTTTGCCGGCTCCGGCAATAAAGCCTGCCATGTCAAAAAGGGGATTGGGGATAAAAGCTAACAAGATGATCGGCCAGTGGTTGTACTTCTTGATCCATATTTCCAGCCGTTTGTACCAGTTTAGGTTTGAAAGCCAAACCTGACCGCCCACCCCAGCCATATAACCGGAGAGTTCACCCAGCATTGCCCCAGAACCAGCCGCGATTGCCACCCAAAACGGGTTGAAAACCGCTCCCATCGCCGAGGTGAACACCACTCCCGGTAAGGGGATCAGTACTGTGGCATTTGTCAGGATCGAGAGTAAAAAAATACCGGGATACCCGTAAGCTTCCAAATGCTGGATCTGATCGCGATACACAAGTAGAAGGATGGAAAATGCCATCACTGCAACCAGGAGCGCTATACGCCAAATTTTTTGTTTCTTGGTAAACGGGGCTTGTGCTTCCAAATTGTTATTTTTGGATCAGGCTTTGAAGACGGGCGATAACCATCTCAGATGCCACCAGGTTACGCCCACCCTCCGGGATGATCACATCTGCATAACGTTTGGTTGGTTCCACAAATTCAAGATAGCTCGGACGTACCATTTCAAGGTATTGGTTCACTACCGATTCCATTGTCCTGCCGCGTTCCGTCAGGTCACGTTGCAAACGGCGAATGAAGCAAATATCTTGATCTGTATCCACGAACAACTTCATATCAAAAAGTTGTCTTAGTTTCTTCTCAGTGAAAATGAGAATGCCTTCTACCAGAATCAAGCTCTTTGGTTCGATCAGGTTCGATTCTTTTGCCCGGGTGTGATGAACAAAGTCATACACTGGTACTTCAACAGCATATCCTGCTTTAAGCTTGTGAATGTGTTCAATCAGAAGTTCTGTTTCCAGCGAGGAGGGATGGTCATAGTTGACCTTCAGACGCTCTTCAAGCGGTTTCTGGTCCTGATTGCGATAATACGAATCGTGGGGAAGAAGTGCAATATTCTCTGTACCAATCTGCTCAAGGATGATCTCGGTGAGCGTTGTTTTCCCGGAGCCTGAAGCTCCAGCAATACCGATGACAAAAGGGGGTCTGTTTGCAACCATATCAAAATTATAACCTCCTTTCAGGTATAATCACGCCAGGAGAGATATCGAAATGACAGCAAAAATCATTGATGGAAAAGCAACAGCGGAACGCATTCGGGGCGAGGTTAAAGAAGCCATAGACGAACGAAAAGCAACCGGAAAATCGATCCCTGGACTTGCTACAGTATTGGTGGGTGAGAACCCTGCTTCCAAGGTTTATGTGCGTAATAAGCAGAAAGCCTGTGCTGAGGTTGGTATCAATTCCTTCGGTTACGATTTGCCCGGTGATACCAGCCAGGAAGAAGTTGAAGCGCTGGTACGCAAGCTCAACGCAGACCCAGCTGTTAATGGTATTTTGGTTCAACTGCCCCTGCCAAAACATCTGGATGAGGAGAAGGTTCTTGTTTCCATCGACCTGACCAAAGACGTGGATGGTTTCCACCCGGTCAACATCGGTCGCCTGGCTCAAAAAGGGCGTGAACCTGTCTTTGTTCCCTGTACACCTGCCGGCTGTATGGTCTTGCTGGAAGAAGCCGGCGCAGAAATTGCCGGTGCCAATGCTGTCGTGCTTGGCCGCTCCAATATTGTGGGCATGCCTGTAGCGCTTTTGCTGGTCAAAGCGAACGCCACAGTCACCATCGTTCACTCCCGGACAAAGAACCTCCCCGAAGTCGTACGCGGAGCGGATATCCTGGTGGCAGCGATTGGTCAACCTGGGTTTGTCAAAAAAGAGTGGGTCAAACCGGGTGCTTACGTTATCGATGTGGGCATCAACCAGGTGGAAGATGCTACCGCCAAACGCGGTTATCGCCTTGTAGGCGATGTCGCTTTTGACGAAGTTTCTGAAGTTGCCGCCGCCATCACCCCCGTGCCAGGTGGAGTCGGACCCATGACGATCGCCATGCTTCTCAAAAACACGCTACATGCCGCAGAATTAGTCGATCAGGCTTAAACTGCGAGATAACGGAGGATTCCATGTCGACTTTGCTGGTAAAAAACGCTCACGTCATTGTCACAATGGACAAAATCGACCGTGAATTGAAAGACACGGCCATTTTTTGTCGTGATGGTTTCATCGAACAAATCGGACCTCAATCCGAACTCCCCCATCAAGCTGACGAAGTGCTGGATCTGCAAGACCACATCGTCTTACCAGGTCTGATCAACACCCACCACCATTTTTACCAAACGCTGACCCGGGCATTGCCAGGAGCGCAAAACGCCAATCTCTTCAACTGGCTCACCACGCTCTACCCAATTTGGGCGCGCATGAATCCGGAAGATATTTACCTGAGCGCTCAGACTGCACTGGCAGAACTGGCGCTTTCGGGCTGCACAACTGCATCAGACCATCTTTATCTGTTCCCCAACGGCAGCAAGCTCGATGATGAGATTGAAGGCGCAGCCACAACCGGGTTGCGCTTGCACGCCTCGCGCGGCTCCATGAGCCTTGGGCAATCCCAGGGCGGTTTACCTCCCGACAGTGTGGTGGACAGCGAGGAGTCGATTCTTCAAGATAGTGAACGGCTGATCCAACGCTATCATGACCCCTCCTTTGGCTCGAAACTTCAAATCGTATTGGCACCCTGCTCTCCATTTAGTGTCACAACTCAATTAATGCGCGATTCTGCCGCTCTGGCTCGCAAGTACCATGTCCATCTGCACACTCATCTGGCTGAAACTGAAGATGAAGACGACTTCTGCCTGGAAAAATTTGGTCACAAGCCGGTTGCTTATATGCAATCGGTAGACTGGATCGGGGAAGACGTCTGGTTTGCCCACTCGGTTTGGGTAAATGATGATGAAATCGATCTTTACGCTCACCACGGTTGCGGTGTTGCCCATTGTCCATCTTCCAATATGCGCCTTGCCTCAGGTATCGCGCCTGTAATGAACATGCTCAGCCGGGGTGTAAAACTTGGTTTGGGCGTGGATGGCTCTGCCAGCAATGACGGCTCCCATATGCTCAACGAAGTTCGCCAGGCTATGCTGTTGGCACGCTTAAACAGCGGCGTCAAAGGAGCTTCCCGTTCCGCCCCCGATGCGCCGCCTCTTATGACCGCCCGTCAAGCCCTTTCAATCGCCACCCGAGGTGGTGCTTCAGTTCTGGGTCGCACTGATATTGGCAGCCTTGAAGTCGGCAAATGTGCCGATTTCTTTGCCATCAACCTTAACCAACTTGAATATGCTGGCGCATTGGTTGACCCGGTTGCAGCTGTGGTTTTTTGTGCTCCACTCAAAGCTGACTGGACTGTGGTTGGTGGTGATGTCGTTGTGCGCGAAGGGCGCTTTACGAAATTCGATATCCAGGCGCACGTCCGCGAACACAATGCGGCTGCTCTGCGCCTGGTACAAATTTAATTTTTTCCCACATTTGGGAGAAACAAGGAGAACAATCAATGCAGAAAAAAGGTTTAGCCGTTGTCGCTGTTGGAGGTAATGCACTCATTTTGGATAAAAATCACCAAACAGTGCCTGACCAGTTCGATGCCGCGGTAAGGACAATGAAACACATCGCTAATATGATCATCGACGGCTGGGACGTTGTCATTACCCATGGCAATGGTCCACAAGTTGGTTTCATCTTGCGTCGTTCTGAGATCGCGTCACATGAATTGCACGAGGTTCCACTGGATTATTGCGGTGCAGATACCCAAGGCTCAATCGGCTACATGTTCCAGCAAGCGCTATACAACGAATTCAAGGAACGCGGAATAAATAAATTAGCCGCAACTGTTGTAACCCAGACAATCGTCGATTCCAATGACCCTGCCTTCCAAAATCCGACAAAACCGATCGGTTCTTTCATGGACGAAAAACTGGCAATGGAAAAAAGAGAGAAAGATGGTTGGGTTGTGGTGGAAGATGCTGGTCGCGGTTGGCGCCGTGTTGTGCCCTCCCCAATTCCCCAGACTATCGTTGAAGCAGATGCCATCCGCAGCCTGATCGACAACGGTTTTGTTGTCGTGGCTGTTGGCGGTGGAGGTATCCCCGTCATGCAGAAAGAGAATGGCGATTTGATTGGTGTGGAAGCCGTGATCGACAAAGACTTCGGTTCTGCCATCCTTGCCAGTATGATCGAGGCAGATCTCTTCCTCATCAGCACTGCAGTTGAAAAGGTTGCCATCAATTTCAACAAGCCCGATCAAAAGTGGCTGGATGAAATGACTGTTGCTGAAGCGAAACAGTATATTGCTGAAGGTCAGTTTGCCAAAGGTTCCATGCTGCCGAAAATTGAAGCCATTTTGAAGTATATGAATGCTGGCGGGAAGAAAGCCCTTATTACGGACCCAGCCCATATCAAAGATGCCCTTGATGGAAAAACTGGCACCTGGATTGTGCCGTAAAGACGGTCTTAAAGTAGAATAAACGGATAAAACCAATCATCCTACCCCTCTTCCAAGGGGTAGGATGAAAATTCAATAAGAGTTGAGCTCGTCGATGCGATATGCCAATTAGCTACTTTCAATGCTCTCAATGTGGATGTAAATTTGAACCCGGAACAGTCACCTATACCTGCCCGACCTGCTTTGGCAATCTGGACACCCACTTCAGTTTTGAAGCAAACCCCTCTGAAGTCAACCAATCTGCCATTTTAGAGAGCAGAGAAGCCTCGCTTTGGCGATATGCTCCGTTGCTTGCGGTTCCTGACCCCGGTTTTGAAAAAACACCGCTCCACCGTGTTGGGTTTACCCCTGTATACCAACCGGAGAGCCTGCGGAGAAGCTTGGGTTTGCACTCGCTTTTTGTAAAAGATGAAAGCTGTAATCCCAGCGCTTCGTTTAAGGATCGTGCCAGCGCAATCGTTATCAGCCGGGCACTTGAAGCAGATATTGATACCATCATAGCCGCATCCACCGGCAATGCCGGCGCAGCCATGGCATGTATGTCAGCCAGCGTGGGAAAACGCGCCATCATCCTTGCTCCTCGCTCAGCACCGCCCGCCAAAATCGCTCAATTACTAACTTTTGGGGCAGAGGTAATCCTTGTGGATGGCAGTTATGACGATGCCTTTGATCTCAGTATCGCAGCCTCGAAGGAGTTCGGTTGGTACAACCGCAATACCGGCTTCAATCCCTATACTGTCGAAGGTAAAAAGACCGCCGGACTGGAAATCTGGGAACAGGCGTTGCGGCATTTGCCTGGTGAAAGCGACCTGAACGTCTTCATCCCTGTGGGAGATGGCAACATTCTCTCCGGAGTTGCCAAAGGTTTCGCAGATTTGCTTGCCCTGGGTTGGATCCAGAAGCTTCCCCGTCTGATCGGTGTGCAGGCAGAAGGTTCCGCAGCCATTTATAATGCTTTTGCTCAAAACAGCGACAAGGTCGAAGCAGTGAAAGCCAGCACGCTTGCTGACAGCATCAGTGTAGACCTGCCCCGTGATGGGCTACGCGCTTTGAAACGGGTACGAGAGAGCAATGGCTTTTTCATCACCGTTTCCGACCAGCAGATCCTGACTGCCATCCCGCAATTGGGCAGCGCTGGTTTGTTTGTTGAGCCTGCAGCAGCCGCAGCTTATGCCGGTCTGGTAAAAGCCCTGCAAAACAACCAGATCGACCCGGCAACACCGGCTTTCGTGTTGGCAACAGGTAGCGGACTGAAAGACGTTAAAGCAGCGATGCAATCTGTCCAACCTGCTCCAATCATCGAACCGATTTTGGAAAAACTCAAGGAGGTTTTAAGTGTCTGAACCTGTTTTTAGCGTGATTGCCCCGATTTTCAATGAACTGGAGAACCTGCCTTTGCTCTACGCGCGGGTGAAAGAGGTCATGGATAGCACTGGCGAAGCCTGGGAGCTGATTCTCGTTGATGACGGCAGTTCCGACGGTTCAACCGACTTGATGCGCAAGTTGGCTGAGGAAGACGATCGAGTCAGACCGGTCATATTCGCGCGTAACTTCGGTCATCAAATCGCAGTGACCGCCGGGATGGATTACAGCCGCGGGCAAGCAGTTACGATTATTGATGCCGATCTGCAGGACCCGCCCGAAGTCATCCTCGATTTAATCGCAAAATGGCGTGAAGGTTATCAGATCGTGTACGCAGTTCGTTCAGAACGTGAAGGCGAAAGTTGGTTCAAACTGACTACAGCGTCACTCTTCTATAAATTGATTTTCAAGATCACCGACGTAAAAATCCCCCTCAATACCGGTGACTTCCGCCTGATCGACCGTAAAGCCCTCGAAGTAATCAACAGTATGCGCGAGCGCAACCGATTCCTACGCGGAATGGGAGCCTGGGTAGGCTTCAAACAAATTGGTGTGGAATACAAGCGCCACGCTCGCCACGCCGGTCAGACCCATTATCCGCTTAAGAAAATGGTTCAACTGGCTCTCAACGCCATTACCGGCTTCTCAACTTACCCATTAAAGCTTCTCAGCACTGGAGGAGTTTTCCTGGTTGGGTTGAGCCTGTTTTTGTTGCTCATCTACCTACTACTTGCCATTTTCAACAATTTCGACCTGACCTACATACTCGCTACCTGGCTGAGCCTGATCTTCCTGTCTGGCATTTTGCTGATCGGTATGGGCATCCTCGGTGAGTATATTGGACGTACATATGATGAAGCCAAAGGCAGACCACTCTACATTGTTGCAGAAGGTCCAAAAGAACCTTTCAATCCCACCCGGCTGGAAATCAAAAAATAAACAAAAAAAGGAACTCACATGACAAAAATTGACCTGACAATAATGAATGACCGACTCGAACGCACTCTTCAACGGGTTCGGGAAAAGAATATTATCATCCCCACTCTGGCGCAACAGAAGGATCCCACCCGGGTGCCTGCAGATATCCAGGAAAGGCTCAAGGAGATAGGTCTTTGGGATCTGCACCCCCTCAACCTATTCCGTATCACCTGGAAAAACCAACCGGTTGCTCATGGAGGCGGTTACGGAGGCGTCAATTACGTTGAATTCCCCAAATCTCTCACCGGTGTGGACGCCCGCATTGTTGGGCTTGTGGGCAAATGGTTCCCTTGTGGTGTCCATAAAGTCGGTGCTGCCTTTGGCTGCCTGGTTCCTCGTTTGGTGACTGGTCAGTTTGATCCCACCACCCAAAAAGCTGTCTGGCCTTCCACCGGTAATTATTGCCGTGGTGGCGCCTACGACTCTGCC
>JBCFBG010000045.1:8026-16257 GCA_038562515.1 Anaerolineaceae bacterium | reverse complement strand
ACGATCGTGTAGTATTCCGAAAGTTTGTGGATCAGTTCTTCAATCTTGAGGGTCGCGATTGGGTCAAGTGAGGCAGCCGGCTCATCCATTAGAATAACACTGGGCTGGACTGCCAAAGCCCGGGCGATGCAAAGGCGCTGCTGCTGCCCACCAGAAAGTGCCAGACCAGATTTGCCAAGGTTGTCTTTGACTTCATCCCATAAAGCAGCAGACCTCAGACTTGATTCAACGATTTCTTCAAGTTTTTTATGCTCGCGCATACCGGTAACGCGGGGTCCGTAAGCAACATTGTCAAAAATTGACTTTGGAAACGGATTGGGTTTCTGAAAGACCATACCCACGTTTTGGCGCAAAGCAACCGGATCGAGTTCGAAAAGATTGGTGCCATCGATGTTGACCACACCCGTGGTTCGCACACCTGAGATCAAGTCGTTCATACGGTTGAAGGTGCGTAAGAAGGTGCTTTTCCCACAGCCGGATGGACCAATCAGGGCGGTTACTTGCTTTTCCGGTATCTCAATCGAGATATCACGCAGAGCATGAAAGTTCCCGTAAAACAAGTTGTATGCTTCGGTTTCAAGTTTTGTTGCGTTCATTATCCTCCGCGGATTTTTGCGGTGAGTTTGCGTGAAATGATATCAATAACCAGGTTGATCAATACGATAAGAATTACCAAGACTGCGGCTGTACCCATGGCTTTGTCAAAAGCGTTAGTATCCATGGCAAGGTAATACAAATGCAGCGCCAGGGTCCGACCACCATCCATGATCGAAGTAGGCAGGCGATGACTGCCACCTAGTGTCACAAAAAAAACTGCGGTTTCACTGATGACGCGCCCCACGCTAAGGATGATGCCAGTGATAATACCGGGAATGGCAGCCGGCAACACGACCTGGTAAAGTGTTTGCCACTTTGTTGCTCCCAATGCAAGGCTGCCTCGGCGATAGTCATCGGGAACCGTGAGCAGGGCTTCTTCCGTGGTGCGTATAATGGTTGGCAATACAAGGCAAGCGCCAGCCAGGGCAGCAGAAAGCAGCGACCAGCCGAAACGTAACGTGGATACAAACAGGGCGTAACCGAATAATCCATAAATAATGGAAGGAATACCAGCCAGTGTTTCGACAGAAAAATTGGCAATCGAGATCAACACCCTAAGAATGGGAGAGGTCAGACTTTGTTCACCAGCGTATTCGATCAGGTAAACTGCCGCACCCACACCCATGGGTGTAGAGATTAACAGCGTGAGCCCCACCAGGTAAACTGTGGTTCCAATGGTGGTTGAGATTCCACCCTCGCCAGATAGACCACCTTTTGGAGCAGTGCTGAGGAATTGCCAGTTCAAGGCTTTGCCGCCCTGCACGATGACATAACCTACAACCAACAGCAAGACCACCAGGGTTATCAGTCCAGCCAGCCACATCACTGAAAACCAAAATTTTTGATTTGCTACACGCAGTTTCAAGTTGCGAAGTGTGGCAGCATCATTATGTTGGGTTGGTTGAAGAATTTCGTTTATCAACTCTACCCCTGCCTGGTTGTCTGGATGCTTGACTGGCGGTTGATAAGCCATCTCGCGCTGACATTGACGATGATAATTAATGCAAATAAGACCACGCCGGTAGCAAAAAGCGCACTCTCGTGAACACCGGTTGCATAGCTGATCTCGACAGCGATATTGCCTGTCAGCGTTCTCGCTTGAGAGAAGAAAAGGGAGAGTGGGTTTGCAGTGAGTGGTTTCGGAAAAATGACTGAATTACCGATGACCATGATCATCGCCATAGTCTCGCCCAATGCACGACCAACCCCAAGAATAATTGCCGCAATGATACCGGATCTTCCTGCTGGTAAGACAACGTGCGTAATCGTTTGCCAATTGGTTGCACCCAATGCCAAAGAGCCGGAGCGATAACTATCGGGCACAGCCCGGATAGCGTCTTCAGCAACACTGGTAATCGTGGGGAGGATCATCACTGCCAAAACGATTGAAGCGGCAAGCAGCCCGTAACCCGAATTCCCCGGGACGTTAATCTGTCGAATCATCGGGACCAGTACAACCATGCCAAAGAGCCCGTAGACGACAGATGGGATGCCGGCCAGAAGTTGCACGGCTGGTCTCAAGACTGCCTGTACACCTTTGGGCGCAATTTCGCCCAAAAAGATGGCAGACCCAAGCGCCAGCGGAACTCCCAGGACGATTGCGCCGATGGTGACTGCCACAGAGCCAACGATCATTGCCAGAATCCCGTATTGGTCTTGACCAGGACGCCAAATTGCTTTGAAAAGGATTTTACTGAAGCCAATTTCTGACCAGGCCTGGATGCTCTCCCGGAAAATAAAAAAAGCGATTGCAAGGACAATCACAATCGAAAGAATTGCACTGATGAAAAGGATGCACTTGACGGTTTTATCCGCAATCATTCTTCCGCGCATCTCGTGCTTTTTGCCTCCAAACACTTTCATGGTTCTGGCATCGCTTCTCTCATCAATAAGCGATGCCAGACAATTATATTCGGTAATTTTTTCTGCCACGTCTACTTGACAGCGAGGTAACCTTCAGCAACGACAATAGCCTGACCAGCATCACTCAGCATGAAATCAATAAATGTTTTGAGTTCACCGGCAGGTTCACCAAAAGTGATCAGGTTCAGCGGACGAACGATGGGGTAAGTTCCATTGACAACATTAGCTTCAGTAGGAGCAACACCTTCAACATTGATGTTTTTGACTGTTTCATCCAGGTAGCCAAAAGAGAGGTAGCCAATTGAGTGTGGTGTTGTGGAAATTGTAGTGCGGATTGAACCATTCGAAGGCTGCAAGATGGCAGTTTCAGTAATCAGAACTTCATCACCGAGGACCATTTCCTCAAATGCAGCTCGTGTTCCAGAGCCTTCCTCGCGGGAGACCACAAATATATTGGCATCCTCGCCACCGACTTCTTTCCAGTTGGTAATCGTGCCACCAAAGATTCCCTTGATCTGTTCAATGCTCAAGTTATCGATAGTCACATCAGGATTTGCGACAATGGCAATGCCATCACGAGCCACAGCAAACACATTAATGCCAGGAAATTCGGTGAATTCAGATTCCTTGACGTCACGCGATGCCATGCCAATATCTGCGGTTTGCTGACCAGCGGCTTTAACGCCGACACTTGAGCCACCGCCCTGAACATCGATGCGCACATTAGTGTGATCGGTCATATATCCTTCAGCCAGTTTTTCGGCAAGAGGTTGAAGAGTCGTGGAACCAGACATGGTTATGGTAGTGTTTTCAGCGGCTCCATTTTCATTGGATCCAGCACATGCAGCAAGCAATGCCAGTGCCAAGATAAGGGTAAATGCTATCGAAGGGAACTTCTTTGAAAATTGCATATTTTTTTCCTCTATTTCTCCGTTTGAATTATTCCTGATAATCGTAACTTACCAAGGTTAAGGACTGCTTAAATCATCATTAAGAGTCATTTAGAGTTTTGATATTATTTGGTATTGGGAGTAATGCTTTGGAAGATTGAAAGGTCTTGTGTTTGAACATTAGGATTACTAGAAAGTGCACTAACAAAGTACATTTCGTGTGACATCGCTTCGTTCAAGGTGACAGTCGGTTCTTTCCGATGTTACGGCGTGATAAAATCAACCTGATGGGAAAAGACGGTCAATTCTCGTGGAAAAATTGGGGGCTTCTATTAGAACTGATTGTTGGTGGTTCGATCCTTTTTTGGGCGATATCTCGTCCGCAAGTGAACCCTCCAATGATCACGCCTGTGATGACTCTGCAAAAAAGCCCTACGGCGCTTTCTTCAGAACTCGAACAGACTCAAATCGCTATCCATGCTACGCCAACACCAGTTCCCTCACCAACTGCCTGGGCCATCGCCACACCAACCACTGAAGTTGATGTGACACCCAGAATCATCTACACTACCAATCCCTTCACCGGTCTGCAAATAAGTGACATGGAACAGTTGGCTCGGGAACCATTCATGGTAAAACTGCTCAATTGGTCGCGCAGTGTGCGCCCATTCTCTCAGATCAACCAGGCAGACATCGTGTTCGAATACTACACCGGCGCTCAAACCAACCAGCTGCTGGCACTTTACTATAGTAATGAGCCTGATTCCGTTGGGCCGCTTGGACCTGGTCGGTTGGTGGACGCCCGCCTGACTCGGCATTACCAGGCAAACCTGGTAGTCTCCACTGTAGACACGATGGTCAAAGGGGTTTTTGAAAATTCACTGCAAGACCGGGTTTTTTACCAGGGTTTTACAGGTTGCCCAGGCATTTGCACCGAGCCGGTTGACCAGGGCGGTTTAACCTACGCAAATGTGGGTGCCCTACGCACTGTCGCAGAAACAGAAAGAACACAACGCAGCGCTCCTCAATTCAAAGTGATGCCTTTCTCAGTGTCAGTAAAGAATTGGGATGAAATTGCCACCCGTTTCAGCTACCTTTACGCTGATTTTTCAGTCATGGACTGGCGCTATAGTAATGAAACCGGAAATTACCATCTCTGGCAGGAGGTTGAAGATGAAGATGGAACGCTTCATCTGGAACCTTCCTATGACACCGATGGGAACCCGGTGGCTTTTGAGAACCTGATCTTCATCATGGCAAATTACATCGAATACAACACCAGCACCTATGATATAAACCTGCGCGAAGGCGACCCAAACCAACTGGCAATTCTCCTTCGGGATGGTAAATTAACCTATGGGACTTGGTTTGCCGAAACTGCCACCGAGCCTATTAGTTTTTTCGTCGAAGGAAAAGCATATTCCTTAAAACCTGGAAGATCCTGGATCACAATATCCTCTACAATTTCCAGACCTGAGCGCACTGCTGAGGGCGAATGGGACCTGGTTTTTAAGCTGCGCTGAGCTCAGAAGCAGGTTCAAACCTTAACGCTCTCATTCCGTTGAGCGTGACAAGTAATGAAATTCCGATATCCGCCAGGACTGCTACCCATAGTGGGGTCAAACCCAGAATCGCAAACACAGCCACCAAGGCTTTTGTACCCAAACTAAAAATTACGTTTTGACGGATAAGGCTGTTTACGAATCTGGAAAGACGAATGGCGAATGGGAGCTTGTCCAGGTCATCGTTTAGCAGAACCACATCGGCAGTTTCCAGGACCTGGGCATTCCCTGCCCCACCCATCGCTACGCCAATGTCGGCACGAGCTAACGCTGGCGAATCATTAATACCATCGCCCGCCATGACCACCATACCGTATTTTTCTTTCAATTTTGTCAACCAGGCCAGTTTCTCTTCGGGTAACAAAGCCGAATGGAATTCCTCGATCCCGGTTTGTTCAGCAACCTTCCCAGCCACCACTGCATTGTCGCCAGTCAGCATCACCGGTCGCAAGCCCAGCATTTTAATTTCTTGGATCACTTCTTCTACACCGGGTCGGACTGCGTCTTCCACGCTCAGGAATCCACGCACCATATCACCATCACAGACCAACATGGTACTTTCGCCACGATTCTCAGCCTGCAGAACCTCATGGACAACCTCATCGGGTGTGATATGTTCTGCGAGGAAGAGTGGAAGGCTGCCGACAGTGCCGGTTTTTCCATTCACGATGCCAGTCTGACCTTTACCTTCCAGGACGATAAGATCCTGAGCGGAGGGGTAACGTGTGGCAACACCTCTGCGGTTGGCTTCATCGATGATCGATGAAGCCAATGGGTGGCTGCTATGGGCTTCCAGGGCACTGGTGAGCGCTACCAGGTCGTCACAACGTGCACAGAAGGCATCGCCCTCACAATCAACCGCTTTTACCTGGCTGATAACCGGTTCACCGCGAGTGAGTGTTCCGGTTTTATCGAAGGCAATCACTTTAGCATTCGAAAGACCTTCCAGGAAAATTCCGCCTTTAAAGATCACCCCGGCTTTGGCTGCCTTTGTGAGTCCGCTGATCATCGTGATGGGCGTGCTGATCACCAGGGCACAAGGACAACCTACTAATAATAGCGATAGCGATCGGTGCAGCCAGCCATAGGAATCGCCCGTGTTCCAGAATGATTGTCCGAACAGAAAGACTGGAAGCGTAGCTACCAATACCGCCAATCCAAAGATTATGGGGGTATAAATTGCCGCAAAACGATCGATATATTTAACCTGTTCGGCTTTGTTTTCCTGGGCTTCTGTTACAAGTTGGATGATACGCTGGATGGTATTGTCACTGGAAAATTTGGTGACCCGTACTTGCAGTGCTCCCTGACCATTGACACTGCCAGAGATCACCTCTTCGCCCACTGTTTTTTCGATCAGCTTACTTTCGCCAGTAATGGGAGCCTGGTTGACCGAACTGCTTCCGGACAGGATTATGCCATCCATAGGAATACGATCGGCTGGTCGCACAAGGATGATGTTTCCAGGCTGCAGGGTTTCTACATCGACAGTTTCATCACCGTCTGGTGTCACAAGGATGGCAGTTTTTGGGGCGAGGTCGGCAAATTCCATAAGAATCTCGCGGGCATTATCATTAATATAGCTTTCCAGAGCTTCTGAAAGGGTGAACAAGAACAACAAAATGATCGCTTCGTAGGTTTCGCTGAGCACGACCGCGCCGATAGATGCAACGGACATCAGGGTGTTCATGTTGAAGCGGCGATTCTGGAAGAGCGTGCGAAAGCCGTCTTTAAACACCGGCCAGCCAGCCAAGGGCAGTAGCAGTAGTTGAATGATCAGAATCCAGGGCTGTTTTAAGCCAACCCGATCGGTAAAAAGACTCAGCAACAGGAGTATCAGTCCCAAAAAGACGATTTTCAGGTCCGGAGCTTGCCAGAGAGACCGCAAAAAGCCTCCAAAACTCAGTGAGGAAGT
Organism: Anaerolineaceae bacterium; assembly: GCA_038562515.1. Classification (GTDB taxonomy): domain Bacteria; phylum Chloroflexota; class Anaerolineae; order Anaerolineales; family Anaerolineaceae; genus Mesolinea. Next base: position 9,430 of record JBCFBG010000045.1, on the reverse strand, counting down.
GTAATTCCGGGTCTGACCGGGTTCCAGGCGAATTGGCGCGACCGAATCACAATTGCATCCGCGTTCATCACAGTCAGCGTTCGGATTGATTGGTTGCTTTGTTTGATAGGTTTCAGGTTCCATAATCAGTTCCCGTTCTCCAGGTGATGGCTGTGGGCTAAGGCAAGGTTAAAGAGTCCGTCAATGTGCTCATCATCAATTTGGTAATATATGTTTTGACCATCCCTACGGTTTGAGACAAAACCCAGGTCGCGCAGCGTACGAAGTTGGTGCGAAACCGCACTCTGGCTGATGCCGGTCTGATCTGCCAGGTCAGAAACACAGGTTTCACCAAGTAGAAGTATGGATAGAAGTCGCAGCCGCGTACTATCACCCAACCCTTTAAAGGTTTTGGCGATCTTCTTGGCAGCATCAAGATCTAAGTGCTCGGACATGTTAGTTCTCCTGTTGTATATATGAGCGTATGTTCATATATTCATATTATCACAAACGTGGTTTTATAGCAAGGGTTTTGGCAGATTGACTTCACATCCTGACAGTGCGCAACGTGTCGTCAGGCTGGCGAAGACACGATCAACAAAGCTAACAGGTAGCTACTTTTTCTCGAATTCGGCCAGGTATTTTAGCAAAGCGGCAGTGAGCTTGGCATCATCGATAGCGTGATGATTGTTGGGCAGATCGATACCGCAGAACTTCCCGGCGAATTCCAACTTTTGAGAGCGGAAATTGTTTGCACGGCGATTCCACTCTCCATACCACGCAGCAAACATGTTCATGACGCAGAAAGCTTGATTGCGTTGGATGCTCCATGAAAGCCCGGCATGCTCGACAGATTGCTTCATCAACCGGTAGTCAAATTCCGCGTTATACATCCCTATGGCGCGATCGTGAAGAATATCCTCAATTTCTGACCAGGCTGTAATCAACGATGGTGCGTCCGAAACCATGTCGTCCGTTATTCCGTGTACTTTGCTGGAATCCTTAGGAATCGGTCTGCCAGGATTAATCAGGTTGTTGTACAACACATTGCCGTCGAGATCGACGATTCCTACTTCGACAACCAGATCGTACAAACCTATACCGGTGGTCTCGGTATCAAGGAAAATTGGGTTCAGTTCGATAACCTGGCGGGCACGTTCTAACACTTTGGGGTGAGCAATTGGATAGGGCATGGTTCCTCTAAAGTGATTATATCAAGGGATTCTGAGAGTCGGGGTTGAAACACAATTTGGAACCTTGTGGTATATCTTAGGCAAACTTTTTGAGGTACATATGCATGGAAACTAAAATCAACCAAGAAGTCAAAAGCGATGGTCAACCCACGGGCTTGGTACACAGGATCACCAACTACCTGATTAAAAACTCTCCCGGCATGCGTGTGGTAAAGACCGCCCTCGCAGTTCT
>JBCFBG010000045.1:0-7926 GCA_038562515.1 Anaerolineaceae bacterium | reverse complement strand
AGCAGGTTCAACAAATGTGTTGGAAGTGCATGGCAGCTTGAAGAGGTTCTATTGCATGAAATGCGGTCGCGACTACCCTGCAGCCTTGGTCTGGGTAGGAAAAGAGGTACCCCATTGCCCGGTATGCAAAGGGATGATCAGACCTGAAGTGGTTTTATATGGCGAGATGCTGGATGAGCGGGTGATGATGCTTGCGCGGAGTGCCACTAACCTGGCGGACCTGATGATCGTAGGAGGAACCTCGCTGGTGGTGTATCCAGCGGCGGGTCTCTTACAGGATTTCAATGGCAGGGAATTGGTCTTGATCAATCGAGACCCAACTCCGTACGACCGGACAGCTACCTATGTTTTTCATGAGGATCTGGGGATTTTATTGGACAAAGCGATACTGCATGTCTGATACTTATTGACATTTAAACTAAAACAGCCGCCTCACCTGCGGCTGTTTTAGTTTCGATCTAAAAAGTGTTTTTTCACAATCCGATCCTGTTCGCGCAATTTGAAAGGAGAGAAACAATATTTGCGTGAACGATATTTATATTAACCCGTGTTAGTTAAATTAGGTTCAATGATTTGTTATCGTTTTGTTAAAGTTTTCTTACCAATTTTTTATGCCAGAATAATTTTATGAAACACACCTAGTGTCGCAGAAGAAGACCAGGCAATGGAAAGCCAGGCATAATATTATCTGCCTTTGCGAGTGTTTTATGCTATGATTAACCCCAGAAATCATGGCTTTTTGGAAAAAGACCTTCCCCTTTTTACTGCTCAACATCGTTGTCTCAGCGGCGACCATGGTGTTGGTTTTGTGGCTATGGCAAAAACAAACGCCCCTGCCAGGAGCAAAGCCCACCTTTACCCCCGCTGTTACACTTGCCAGCGGAGTTCAGCAATCTGATCCGGGAAAAGCAACTGATACCACCCCGCCCCCATCCGATGGAATCTTGAAGATTGAGGGTGTGTTTGGTGCGGGAGATTTGAATGTGGAGTATATTCTGATCCGCAACCAAAGCGACTCCAGCGTGAACCTGAGCGGTTGGACTGTATCCTCCTCATCTCGAGAGACTTACAGCCTACCTCAGCTTACTTTAAATACCAATGGAGCGGTAAGGCTCTATTCCAAGCATGGAACAAACACAGTGATTGAGCTCTTCTGGAACTCAGACGAACCGCTTTGGACTTCGGGAAGCCAGATTTTCCTTCTAGATCAGGCCGGACAGAAACAAGCCAGTTGGCAGGTTCCATAAAACATTTTTGCAGGGAGATTTATGTCACAAGCATTCTATCGCGTTTGGCGCCCCGCCCTTTGGGATGAAGTAGTTGGTCAGGATCACATTGTCCAGACCTTAAGAAATGCCATCGCCACCGATCGCGTTGCGCACGCTTACCTTTTTGCCGGACCAAAAGGCACTGGCAAGACCACCAGCGCTCGCCTTTTGGCAAAAGCGGTCAACTGTCTGGGCCCGGACAAAAGCAATCAGCCATGTAATAAATGTGAAAACTGCCTGGCAGTGAACGAAGGTCGTTTCCTGGATTTGATTGAGATCGATGCTGCTTCCAACACCAGCGTTGACGATGTGCGTGAATTACGCGATAAGATCAACTTTGCTCCTTCCCAGGGCAAGTTCAAGGTTTACATCATCGATGAAGTGCACATGCTCAGTACATCAGCCTTCAACGCTCTGTTAAAGACCCTGGAAGAACCGCCATCCCATGTGATTTTCATCCTTTGTACCACTGAAATCCACAAGATCCCGGCGACGGTGCTTTCTCGCTGCCAGCGTCACGAGTTCCGCCGAATCCCGGTACCCACGATTATCAAGAAATTGAACGAGCTGACCAAGAAAGAGAAGATCAAGATCGAGCCCGACGCGCTCAGTTTGATAGCGCGCCAGGCAACCGGCTCAATGCGCGACGCGATCTCAATTGTTGATCAACTTTCGTCAATGTCCAAAACGATCACGCTCAAGACTGCCCAGGAAGTTCTGGGGACCGCCACCAGCCAGTCGGTAATTGAACTTGTGGATACTATATTGCGGGAAGACAGTGGTAGTGGGCTCGAGATAATCCATAAAGCCCTCGATGGTGGTACCGATCCACGCCAATATGCAAGGCAGGTGGTCGACTATCTTCGTGATTTACTGGTAATCAAGATGCAAGCCGGGCAAGACTTGGAATTGACGCCGGAAACACGCGAAAAGATGAAAGAGCAGGCAGGCAACTTTGAAATCGGTCAGTTGGTTTCTGTGATCAACAGTTTCAGCGAGGCATCAACCGACTTGAAAGCCAACTGGCACCCAGGGCTGGGGTTGGAACTGGCACTGGCAGGCTCGCTCTACCAGCCTCAACCACTATCCCATGCTACTGCTGAGATTGAGGAACAACATGTTCCAATCTCGCACGTGAAAAAGAGTGATGAGATCCTTCGAGAAAGCGAAAACATAAGCACTTCTCAAGGCGTCCATCCCACAAAAAAGCAAGAAGCGGACATCGAGATAATCGAGACCGATTCGACCTTTATTCCCGGCACACCTTTAACTCTCGAGCTGGCGCAATCTCAATGGGAACGCGTTAAGAAAAATGTCGGCGCAAAAAACCGTATCACAGCCGCCGTTGTCAATTCAGGCAAGTTGGTACAGGCAAGCGGCGACACAATCGTTCTCAACTTTACCAGCGAGCTGCTTCGGGAGCGGATTTTAGAAGATAAGGCTAATAGGCTGGTCAACTTTATGCTGGCCAAGGTCTATGGGCGGGATATAAACTTGATCTGCACAGTTGGCGATCAGAAAGTAAACTTAACTCAAAAAGGCGGCAAAACCGAGATAAATCTGATCGATTTTGCTATCAACAACTTAAACGGAGAACTGCTTGAGGGTGACCCCACCCAGGCAGGAAAGGAAGAATAACATGGCAAAAGGTTATCGCGCCCCTTCAGGAGGCGGCAAAGGACAAGGCAATATGATGTCGCAACTGGCTAAGTTGCAGGAACAAATGGCACAGTCACAGGCTGAACTGGCCAATGAAGTCGTCACCGAGAGCGCTGGCGGAGGAGCTGTTTCAGTTACGATGAGCGGCAAGCAGGAATGTGTTGCTGTCGTGATCGATCCCGGTCTGCTTGAAGATGCCGACGCAGAAATGCTGCAGGATTTGGTGCTCACAGCCGTCAACAAAGCGCTGGATAGTTCACGCGCGCTTTCTGATGAAAAAATGGCACCTTTCACCAACATGTTAGGTGGCCTTGGGATGGGTTTCTAAAATAGATGCGCGCCATTCCTGATCCGGTACAAAATCTGATTGACTCTTTCTCGCGCTTGCCTGGGATCGGTCCGAAATCGGCATCCCGGCTGGCTTTCTTTTTGCTGAAAGCACCTGAAACGCTTTCGCTGGAACTGGCAGAAGCACTGGAAGCCTTGAAAAGTGACACTTCCCACTGCCACCAGTGCTTTAACATCACGCTGGCAGGTGAGGATATTTGTGAAATTTGCGCGTCATCTGAACGCAGCGATGAGACGATTTGCGTAGTGGAAGAACCATTGGACGTGCTGGCAATCGAGCGCACTGGTGTTTTCCAAGGTAAGTACCATGTGCTAATGGGCGTGCTTTCACCGATCGAGGGTATCGGACCCGACCAGATTAAAATCTTCCCACTGCTCGAAAGGCTCAAGAGCGGGTTGATCAGGGAAGTCATTATCGCAACGAACCCCTCGATGGAAGGCGACGCAACCGCCCTGTACCTGCAGCAGCGTATCACCCCATTGGGCATCAAGGTCAGCCGCCTTGCAAGAGGACTTCCTGTGGGTGGCGATATTGAATACGCTGACCAGAGCACGCTCCAGCGAGCTTTGGCTTACCGTCAGACGATGGAGTAGGATTCATAGATCGGATTTTTATCGACCCTCTCCAGCCCAGAAGGTGCGTGAGCAAAGCGACAAAACCGAGTAAGCTCAACTCACATTGGTCTGAAATGAAAACATTGGTGATCATAGCGGGGGTGAGGTGGGCGTCCCGAAAAGGTGATGCCTGTTTTATGTGCCTATATAATTTTCTCTCCGATCAGGATAAACGATAACGGAAAGCCAATTCCGTCATAGTCCTCAGACAGACCAAGGTCGTAATCAAATTCATCGAACTTTTTGATCGCGATTCCCGATCCAATCAGTGCGTTGAAAATGCTCGAAAGAGTATGGGAAAAACTCGTGAACGTCCTGGAGTGGTACTCCGGGGTTATATAGCCAATACCATTATTTTCAAGCCATGGTGCTTTTCTGAAATAGGAAAAGACAACCCGGTTTAAGTGTCGTGGATCATATCCTTCTTCACCAGGCAATGGCAGCATGTTCATGAAAGGGTGGAAATCGTTGATCAGCAGCGTACCATTTGGTTTGAGACATTTCGATACCATATCAAAAAGCAGGTTCAAATCTTCAAACCAGGTGATCGCGCCAATGGTAAAAAAGATCAGATCAAACCTTTCATGATAGGTCTCATCAATTTCCAATAAATTCCCTGTCACAAACTCAACGTTTTTGCGTCCTATTTTTTCCGCGATCTGGCGTGCTTGCCCGATGAAGTTCTCGGCGATATCGAACCCTATGCCATAGGCAGCTTCCAACTGCATGGCGGAGAGAAGTTCGCGCCCGTTATTGCAGCCAAATTGGGCAATGGTCTTGCCCTGTAAATCCAGAGATTTCAATTCGGCGATCGCATCCTGGTTGAAGAAGGGGAGGTTTTCGCTAACCAGTCGATCAGCATGATCCTCGCCCCAATTAGGTTTTCTATGCTCGAAAGCCTCTTCCCATGCTTTTTTGTTTCCATCGATGTAATCCATAGCAGATCCAATTCCCAGAGCTGTCACGCCAACCTGTTCAATAATTAAATATTAATTACTCAACCTGAATCGAGACTAAAGGTGACGTAATGAGTATAATGGTTCTAGTTACAATTATTATCATACTGATTGGAAAAGTAGTGGTTGTCAAAAAAATTCAAGTAGATTAGACCGGAAAGTTTGAAACCTGTTGTCAATATACAAAGGAGAGTAATGGCTAACCAGCATGAAACTGACGATATTAAGGAGTTATACAAGAGTCTTTCCTGGCAATTGTTGGAAGTGACCGAAAACGCGGCAATGGCTGCCGCAAGAGCCGCTGGGCACGGGGATAAAAATTTGGCTGACGCGGCGGCAGTAGATGCAATGAGAACGGCACTCAATCGTATCCCTGGAATTTCAAGTGAAATCAAAATTGGAGAAGGTGAACGGGACGACGCCCCTATGCTCTTCATCGGGGAGAAACTGGGTAACGGCACCCTCAACATCGATATCGCTGTCGACCCCCTGGAAAACACGAACGCGACGGCTAACCTTAACTCAGGCGCGGTTTGTGTTTTGGCTGCAGCTCCTCGTGGCGGGCTGATTAAAGCCTCGGATACCTATATGGACAAACTCTGCGTTGGTAAAGATGCTGCAGACTATGTTGATATCCGCCTTGCACCAGAAGAAAATGTCAACCGGCTGGCGAAAGCACTCAAACGCCGGGATAAAGCTGAACTAACCATCACGGTTCTGGATCGACCAAGAAACGCAGACTTGATCACCAGACTACGCTCAACTGGTGCGCGTGTGCGCTTGATCATGGATGGAGACCTGATGCCGTGCGTATTCAGCTGCTTTAAAGGTGTTGGTGTACATGCTGTCATGGGAATTGGCGCTGCGCCGGAAGGTGTGATTTCAGCTGCGGCAGTGAAACTCCTGGGCGGGAAAATGCAGGGTATCTGGAAGCCGAAGGATGAGGCAGACAGAGAGCGTCTGATCAATATGGGCATCAAACTCGATGAGGTCTACACACAGGATGACCTTGCGCCGGCAGACAATCTGGTCTTCTGCGCGACTGCTGTCACACCGATCATGACCACCTCAAAAGCTGTTCTGGAAGGCGTAAGCTTTTTTCCAGGTGGAGCCAAAACCAGCAGCCTGGTAATTACACGCGGGTTCATGAACTTTGTTCCAACCACCCATATCCTCGATCCGGAAGTGTTTGAGCAGGAAAAAAGCGAATTTCGTTTGTATTGATTTTCCAAATATTATTACTTGAGGAAAAAACAGTTTGATTTGAAAGTCAAAAGTCACAAGAGCTCAATCTACGATGGGCTCTTGTGTTTTGTTAAAACAACAAATCTTTCCTTGTTAGTGTCCGTTCTGCTCACCTTCGTTTGTCAACCGATTGTGTTTTGAAGAGGACACCTCGTTTGGTTCATCAATTATTTGCTGCCATTACCCGATGGTAATTGCATCCAAGTCAATTGAAATGAGCCAATTCTATTGGAATTACCGTCTTTCTCAACAATCCCCTTTATTATTGTCCCAATTCTTGTGGACAAGTTCTACAGCCGCGCTTCTTGACTATCTTTTTTAGGATGGTTATAGTTCAAACATCACTAAAAGCGTTTCGGCTTCCAAACAAAAATGAATAAACGACAGGAAAACCTACTAACATACTTGATCAGCAGCCTGGATTATGAACCGGTGGAGCTGATTGCTGACCACCTGTCTGTCTCGACAAAAACAATCCGCCGGGATCTTTCAGTGCTCAATGATCTGATTTCAGATCTAGATGCCAACATTGACATCAAACGCGGCAAAGGCATCCGTTTGCTTGCGTCACAAGATGCAATCGCGGAGCTGACAAAGGAATTCTCTCAATCGAAACTACTTTACCAAGACCGTCGCGAACGAAATCTCCTTCAGTCTTTTTTCATTTTCTTCTCTGTTTTCGGCCATATTCCTATAAAAATGTTCGAGAATTACTTCTATATTAGCCATAGTCAACTCTTGGTTGATTTGAGAGCAATGAGAGAAATGTTTGATCCTTATCGGGTTAGTATCGTAGTCGATAAGGAGGGAGTTACAGTAACCGGAAATGAGAAGGATATTTACGACCTATTGGTATATCTATTTTCGCAATACCGCGATTATGGATATCCCGTGGAGAAAATTCTTTATCCCGTCGGGATGAAGAAGGGCAGCCTAATTGCGGAGAGACTGATTACCCTGCGTGATACTGAGTTTCTGGAGCGGGTGATGCACTTGATAGAAAACTATTGTTCCAAGAAGATCTGGAAACAAGATTTTGTGATCATCTACATTTCCCTCTTTGTGTTGATAAAACGAAAGACCATTCTGAATCCGATTTCGACGGCGTCAGACCTTCGCAAAGGCAACAAAGGCGAAGAGACCAGCCTGGCAAGCATTGTCCGGGATGAAGTTGAGGGAGAATATTGCATCCTCTTGGATGATAATGATCTGCATAAGATCACTAACATATTTTTGTCCACTGGTCTGGTTCATGACTCAACGTTTAGCCAGACTGCACTTTCACCTACGAACAGGCAGCAATTGATCCATGATTTTTCAGAAGATTTCATTGACGCATTCTCTACAATCACTGACATAAATTTGCGCGAGAATAGCGCCTTCTGTTTGCGAATTCATGACCACATCGAACCGATGATTAACCGGGTGCTGATCAACCTGGGAATCGCCGACCGTCTTCTTGACACCTATGCGCAGGAATATCATAGCACCATGAATGTTTGCGAAGTGATTTGCTGGATACTATCCAAGAAGTTTGGATTACCCAATATACCACGTGCTGAAGTGCTCTTCCTTATGCTTTATATCCAGACTGAAATCATTGAAGCCGAGTCCCGGTTGAATGTGGGTTTGCTATCGAATGATGAAAAGAGTGTCGTCAACTTCCAGTTAACACGACTTACGAAAGAATTCCCGAACTGGGAAATCACTCAGTATCAGAAGTTAAGCAAGACGACTTTTTTCACCGATTCGCTTGAGTTTGTAATTGCAACAAAAGGTAGTTCAATCGACGAAGACATACCTCATGTCGAGGTCTCACAGAAATTGAGCGAATT
>JBCFBG010000104.1:0-2332 GCA_038562515.1 Anaerolineaceae bacterium | reverse complement strand
CGTCATTGCGAGCGCCTTTAGGCGCGTGGCAATCTGCTTTTATTTTTTATAACAATCTCACCTCTGTTGGCATCTTCGGCGAAGCGATTCCTTCGATCAGGCGCGAATTCATTGACCAGCCCGGTGTGGAAAAGTGTTACCCCTAAATGCAATTGTTGTTTGCATCAGGTATTCTCAGTCAAAAGCAACCAGTGTGAATATCCAATAAGCGAGTTTAAATGAATTTGTACAAATCCACAAAAATCTTGTATTTATATAATATAATCACATTACTTTACGGAAAAAAATCCAAAATATATTACGGGAGGACCCTATGCGCGCACGTATCATCGGTATTCTACTCATTCTTTCAATCGTCTTGACCGCCTGCACATCACCAAAAGAACCTGTTGAAACCCCTACCGCAGAACCAACCGATGTCGTAATTATTGACATACCGACAGAGGAAACCGAAAAAAACACCGTAAAAAGCATTGAAGAAGCGAAAATGGCTACAATCCAGATCGAAGCCCAGGGTTCTTTTGTGGACCCTGAATTTGGTGAGCTTCTCAACACTGCTGGCCGCGGCTCAGGTTTCATTATTGATCCCAGCGGAATTGCCGTTACAAATAATCATGTTGTCACCGGTTCTGCCCTCATCAAAGTTTGGGTGGGCGGAAGTACCAAGCCCCTGAATGCCAGGATTCTCGGTGTTTCGGAATGTTGGGACCTCGCTGTTATTGATATCGAAGGCGATGGTTTTCCCTATTTTGAGTGGTATGAAGGCAATACAGACCCAGGTCTCGAAGTCTTCTCGGCAGGTTTTCCCCTGGGAGATCCCGAATACACCCTGACGAAGGGCATTGTTTCAAAAGCCAATGCTAACGGAGAAACCAGTTGGGCTTCCGTGGATGCGGTCATCGAGCATGACGCGCGAATTCGAGGCGGAAATTCTGGCGGACCACTGCTTTCATCTGAAGGCAAGGTGATTGGCGTCAACTATGCAGGATCCGACCAATATGATACTAATTTTGCTATCAAGGGAATCATGGCGCAAGCTGTGATAAGCAAACTCGAATCAGGTGTCGATTTCGAGTCAATTGGAGTGAACGGTACCGCAGTTACCAATGAAGATGGAAGCATCACTGGCATCTGGGTCGCGAGTGTAAAATCGGGCTCACCCGCCGACAAAGCCGGGATCAAAGGTGGGGACATCATCACCAAGTTAGAGGGTTTGGTGTTAGCCACCGACGGCACGATGTCAGATTATTGTGACATCCTGCGCACTCGTTCTGCAACCGATACGTACTCTCTCGAGGTTTTGCGCTTTGCTTCCGAAGAATTCCTGGAAGGGCAGATTAATGGACGAACTCTGGAGCAATCTTTCTCATTCGCGCAGCAAATTTCTGACCAATCCGATATCACCCCCGAGGATAGTTCTGTAACGTCTTCGGGTGGCTATGTCACAATTCAGGATGATGAAGGCGCGATCCAGGTTGATATTCCTACCGAATGGGCCCAGGTGGATGGCAGTACTTGGATGGATGGAGATACCACAATTGGAGCAGGGATTTCTGCATCTGCTGATTTGGAGGCATTTACCTATGGCTATGCCCAATCAGGTCTCTTTTATGCCGCATCTGATGAAATTGCCAAACTGGGAGGGTACGTACAACTGTTGGATGTGTATCGCGATTCTTACATGGGCGATTGCGAACTCGACGGGAGATACGATTATGCCGACAGCGCTTTTGAAGGTAAGTACGATCTTTTTACGAATTGTCTCGGTGAAGATAATGCTCTTTTTGTTCTTTCAGCCAGACCGATCAACGATCCATCATCCATGTTGATCATTTTGGTTGTCAACATGGTTCTGGAGTCGGATTTTGATGCTCTGGACCAAATCCTGGCAACCTTCGACGTTGTTGGATTTCTACCATAAACCAATTATATTGTTACGAAGAAGAACTGGCTAACCTCAAAGTTGGTCAGTTCTTTTTAAGGAACATCCCATTTACCTATTGAACCTTCTGAATTTAGAATTTGTTAGCGTTTGGTCCGAATCAAATCAACTAATTTTTCCAACATTTTGATGTTCCAGTAAAATACAAAGAGAGCACTTTCCCCGAACTAATTCTTTGACAAAATTGGAGAAGAAATGCAGAAGAAACTCGCAATCCCCCTGGTTCTAATAATCTCATTCATCTTGCTGGCATGTTCCATCTCGTATGAAGGGATTAACTTCACCGATGACGAACAATTAAATCGCTTGTCGACCGGCACTGCCCTCCAGGAACTTCTAAATGAATTTACAGCAGAAGCTCCTTCATCTGGAATAGGTGGACCACTACCA
>JBCFBG010000103.1:0-2441 GCA_038562515.1 Anaerolineaceae bacterium | reverse complement strand
CAATAAATAGGACTCTGAGCGGTCGGCACGACCCAGCGATGAGTCGGTGTTGAACTACACCCACCGTTATTCAGTGCTATGTACTTAATGAAAGTTTTTGTTTTTCTGAAGGAAAAATAGACAAGCGATCTTTGAAATTTTGCAGGTTTTTGTGCTTTCCGGAATCAGTTTTTATGGATCAATCAGGATTAAGAGAAGTTTCTGTGATCGCTTATTCTTAACAAGATGACATATCCTACCCTGTGCACCTTTAGGCGCATTTGGTTTTGATAGTTAAAGTTGGGGATGAGTCTGTATGAAAGTGGCTCCTGGAGGAGAACGTATGGGAGGCAGCTTTCTGATTCTAATCATTTGACCCATTTTACACACCGGACAATGACAAGGATTGATACCGGTAAGTCTTTCGAAACGTTCAATGTTCGATTCAATCGTTTTCCGGGATTTTGATTTGTTATTGCCTTCGGATTCATCTTCTACCCTGAACTTGATTCCCAGATTCCGTTTTGCCGTGTGGTTGTAGATACCGTAACGTCGGATTTTTACAAATCTGCGTGGGAGGATGTGCTGGGCAAATCTGCGCAGGAACTCCACACCACCGAGAGTGATGTACTTTTTAGCCGCTCCTTGTCGGTAATCCCTGGCAATAAAGGTTACTTTTTCATCAGTGATATTCACGATACGCTGGTTAGTGATGGCAACCCGATGGGTATATTGCCCCAGGTATCTCACCACATGTTCAGCACTTGCCATCGAGGGCTGACAATGGACCACCCAGGGAGTGCTATATGCACGCTGAATCTGGTCATTGAAGAGCATCAACTGGTTTTGTTCGCGCAAAGCACGTTTGAGGCTGTCCAGGAACTTGGATTTAAACGCACTGCTCATCTGATGAACAGGATAAAGGAACTTCCCTCCATGACCGATATTTTTCCACCGTCCATCCAGGGAGTATCCGGTAGCCGGGACGAGACAATGGATATGCGGATGAAGTGTGAGGTTCTGACCCCATGTGTGAAGCACGGCTATTGCTCCGGTCCCGACACCATAGTGCGAGTATCCAGAGCTGTTCAGGGTGTGCCATACGGCCGAAAATAGCAGGTTGTAAAACATCCTTCCATTATGCAGGCAAAGGACATTTAAATGGTCGGGCACAGTGAAAACGACATGATAATGCCTCACGGGCAGTGTGCTTTGCACCAACTCGTCAACCCAGAAGGCTTGTTTGGCTGCCTGGCATTTGGGACAATGCCTGTCGCCACAACTGTTATAGCTATAACGAATCGTGCCGCAGTTGTCACACACCTCCTCGTGTCCGCCAAGAGCAGCGGTTCTACAGAGTGCAATTTTAGCAAACACCTTTTCTTGAAGGGGAGTAAGCTTTCCGCGGTCATGCAGCGAAGGAGCAAACCGATGAACCACATCGGCCAGTTCAAACCTTGTTCTCATTTTTTGGTGAAGTTGTACAAGGAATCGAGCGGACTGTGTGGTTTAATAAGCGGACATTGAGCTACGTGAAGGTAAATCATGGTGGTGGTGATATCGGCATGACCGAGCAACTCTTTCAGGGTAACAATGTTCAGCCCCTGTTCAAGCAGGTGGGTGGCATACGAGTGTCGTAGTGAATGAAGGTTTACCTCTTTTGCGATGGATGTCTTTTTGAGGTTCTCACGCATCACCCAGGAGAGCCCGCGCACGCTGTATCGACCGTCAGGTTCTTTACCGTTGAACAACCAGAGATGAGGGTTTTCGGCTTTAAGGTATTTTCTCAATCCCATAGCCATGCTGTCAGCCAATGGAACAACGCGATCTTTCTTGTACTTGCTCTGGCGGATATGAATGGTTCTACGCTCAAAGTCGATATCGGAGATCTTCAGGTTAATCACCTCCTGGCCTCTCAATCCGGCCGAATAAATCAATGTGAGCACTATTCGTTGTTTGAGCAGTGTAGGGGCAGCGAACAACTCTTTCAGTTCTTGCCGGTTCAGTATCACGGGCAGCTTCGAATCTTTTTTAAGTGATGGCAAAGCGATGGCTTCACGATTCATACCCAACAAGCGATAATAATAGCGCAGCCCGTACACCATATGTTTAAAACTGCTTCGCGAGGGAGATCGGGGATCACGCGCCAATGCGGCCAGGTATTCATTGATCTCTTCGGGATCAATCTTCTCGGGAAGCTTGCCAAAATGAATGACAAAAAGGGCAATTCTGCGGATGTAGTTTTGTAAAGTACTCCGACTCTGCCCCCGTAACGTAACCTGTTGTTCCAGTTTGTGGACAACCATTTCAAACTCAGGAACAAGCACAATAGCCTGCTCGACAAAAGTAAAACCTGATTTCTTTCTCATATTCGGGAATTTTTGTGATGAATAATCTTCGAATATATAAAGAATCAGGTACTTTTGTCAAATGCTACCCGCGTATGCGGGTTTAGTTCAACA
>JBCFBG010000102.1:0-2449 GCA_038562515.1 Anaerolineaceae bacterium | reverse complement strand
AGCCCAACAGCCATCCATTTGAACATATGCGCCTTTGGAACCAGGAAGGCAATGCTGATCATGAGAATGATGATTACGAAACAAATTCCCAGGGGGAGATAACCGAGGCTAAAGAGTTTAAACGCAAAAAAGCCCAGGGCAAAATCAACAATGAGAATAATCAGAAAGGTCAGAAGATTCCCAACACCCTTGATGGTTTTATTTGCAAATCCACTGGTTGTAGGCGTGGTATTAGCATCCATCACATAATTCTCCTTTCTCTGTTGATAAAAAGGAGGCTTGCGATTGCAAGCCTCCAGGACAGACTATAGCTTACGGGAGTGTGATCTCCAGCAAGTGGGTTGCGGGGTCGAAGACGAAGGTCACTTCGCCATCGGCGGGGACGGTGAAGAGGATGTTGTCACCACCAGCGACGCCGTCGACACCATAGTTGGTGTCCCAGCCGCCGTCGAGGGCAACTTTGACTTCGTAATCACCAGCGGGGATAGTGAATTTGGCAGTGTAGAGACCGTCATCACCGAGGGTCATAGCGGTATCAGCACACTTGGGGTCCCATTCACAGGCAAAGCCAGCGGCTTTTTGCCAGGAACCGGGCAGGTTGACCATACCCTTGGTATCCAGGGCGATCGCAGCCACAATGGCTTCCTGGGCAAAGGTATAGGCTTCGGTTGGGGTCTTGGAACCGTCGAAGATGAAGGTGAGGGCATTGCCCCAGTCACCCCAAACCTTGCCCATCGCGGGGATGGCGGGCATGGGGACGGCGTTCTCGCCGGCTTCTGCGATAGCTTTCAGATAGGGATCGTCGATCAGGGCAGCGGCAGGCAGGTAAGCGGAACCACGGGGATCGGCTTGGTAGAGCGCGAGCATGGCATCTTCAGTTGCGACAAATTCGGTCAGGAAGGTCTGAGCAAGCAGAACGTTCTCGGACATAGCATTTACTGCAAAGCCCTGGACACCGAGGAAGGGATAACCACCATCGGGGAACTTGGCGATGCCAAAGTTCAAACCGGATTCTTTGAGGTTTTTAATTTCCCATGGACCATTCATGAAGAAGGCGACGTCGCCGTTCAGGAACATGGATTTGGCGGTGGTGCCGTCGAGGTTATCGGAAAGGATACCGTCGTTCTTCCACTGCAGAGCCATTTCGCCGAATCTGATCATGCCTTCGGAACCAACACCAACATCGTTGGGGTTGTAGTCGCCGTTTGCATCAAGACCGAAAACGTAACCGCCCTGAGAGGTCATCCAGGGATAGGCGTCGTAGGAGGTACCAGCCAACACGATACCGTATTGGATTTCACCAGCGTCAATCAATTCTCTTGAAAGGTCATAGACGCCCTGCCAGGTGGTGGGGACTTCTGTGACCAGGTCGGCATTGTAGAAGAAGCCGAGGTTCTCACGGGCATAGGGCATGCCGTAGAGTTTGCCTTCGTAGGAGAAGGCTCTGAGGGATTCGGGGTCGAATTCAGCGGCTTTGGCACCAAGATCGAGCTCGGCAACCAGACCGGATTCGGTCAGAGCGGGAAGCTGATCGTGGGCGAGGACGATGATATCAGGACCTTCGCCAGCGGGAGCGGCCACGAGGAATTGATCGCGAATACCAGAGATATTCTCGACAACAACTTCCACGTTATATTCGGCCAGGAATTTGGCACCCAATTCGGACAGAACTGGAGCGCGTTGTTCGTCAGCCCAAATACGCAGGGTCGCGGCGGGTTCGACAACTTCTACAGTTGGTTCTTCGGTGGGTACTTCGGTTGCTTCGACAACGGGTTCGGTCGCTTCAACAACCGGTTCCGTCACGACGGGAGTCTCTGCCGGGGTGCCACAAGCGCCCAGGATCAGAGTTGCAATCAGGACGACTGCAATTAACAAATAGCTTTTCTTCATTGGTTTCTCCTTTTGAAACTGTTGAATTATTGGCGAAATTGCCAGGTATAAGCAAAATCATCCTAACTCCCACTGTCCGTTATGCCATCCCAAAACTTGCGAGTTGGTCAGGTTTAGCGTTGAATCGGGGGATAGGCTGCTTTCAATATGTTGGCTTACTTCAAGATAACGGGAGGCTTCTTCCTCGTTGAAGCAAGACAAGAGGGCATCGATTTGTTTGATAAAGCCGGGGTAGACCCGCGCCAGTAAATTCGAACCTTTATCGGTCAAGTAGAGTTTGTAACTACGCCTGTCGTTTGGGTCGTTTTCGCGGGTGATGAACTCGTCTTTAACCATGCCCTGAACAACACGGGTTGTGTTGCTCTTGGTGCAAAGGAGCAGATCGCTCAAATCGATGAAATTAATGCCGGGGTTGTGTGAGACGTGCAAAAGGATATAAAAACGCGGAATATTGAGACCGTGATCATAAAGATAGGTCTTCTCGTGGTTATCGATATGTAGGAAGATAGCTTTCAACGATTCGTACAGATGCATTTTCATTTGCGACATCTCGCCCCAA
>JBCFBG010000101.1:0-2472 GCA_038562515.1 Anaerolineaceae bacterium | reverse complement strand
ATTTTTACTTGAATCCTGATTTTATATCGCAGATGATTATCATTTTTTTCGCGTTCTAACTTATACCGCGATACACTTATATCATAATAAAGTTTCCATTTTTAGCTGCTCAGGAGGAGGATGATGCCATTCAAGATTAAACGAATTTATGAGGCTTTTGATCCCGATGATGGTTGGCGGGTGTTGGTTGACCGCGTTTGGCCAAGGGGAGTGTCCAAAGAAAAGGCTCGCCTGGACGAATGGTGCAAAGAATTAGCACCCAGCCCACAATTGCGAAATTGGTTCTGTCACATACCGGAAAAGTTTGACGCATTTACCGTTCAATATCGTGCGGAGTTGGATCAGAACCCCGAGATACAAGAAGCGATAGGGCAAATTTTGGGGAAAAGTGCAAATGGTCAGGTTACCCTGCTCTATTCAGCCAGAGATACTGAGCACAACCAGGCGGTGGTGTTGAGGGACTATTTGGAGGAAAAAGCTTCTCATCTTTCGTGATTTTACTTACCGGTGACCAACAAGGAGGACTTAATAAAGAACGCTAAAGAATTCCCAAAGATAATGCTTGACTGGATAAAAAACCTCGTGTAGAATTGCCCTCTTGATGCTCCTATGGTCTAGTGGTTAGGACGCGGCCCTTTCAAGGCTAAAACCCGGGTTCGAGTCCCGGTAGGAGCACAAAAGATTTACAAGCCGATATAACGGCTTGTTTTTGTTTTAATCGGTCTGGCTGTACTGAAACAAGCGGGTGAGCAACTCAGCACGGGCTTCGGGAGTCATCCAGGTGGGAGTCGACCAGTTAAAGAATTGCGTCGTCAAAAGCTCCACTCCCAGGTATTTTCCATCGTAGAAAACATGCCTGTCTATGAAAGCTTTATCAGAGTCGTCATACCAGCCCAACTGGTCAAAAAAGAGGTTGCCCAACCCATAATGGATGAAGCTATCTTCCCAAAATTCGTAAATATGTGGTTGGTGAGCCTGGCTGCCACTGACAATCGTAGCTCCAGCTTCTGCTAATTGGCGGAAATCTGCAACCATATTCGGTTCAGGCTGCCAGAGGTAAATCTCATCATGCTGAAAGGTTGAAATGACCATGTAACCTTCTGCTCTCAATTCCTTGATAGTCGAGACCATATATTCCATGTCGCAGTGGTAAGCTCCCGGATTGGTTTCGCTGGCGGTGGCATAGCCTGGAGCTTTGGCATTGCATCCAATGAAAGCGATTTTGTTCCCGTTAAGCTCCATTTTTAGCGCCGCTCTCGCCTCTTCAATGTCTTTTCCTCCGCCGTAATAGGACCAACCTTCCGCATCATACATTTCGAGGGTGTGAAGCATGGCTTCCGGACCCCAATCGCTGAAATGGTCTCCAGTAAGTTCGACTACATCGGTGCCTATCTCTTTTAGCAAGTCGATGTAACTGTCATCCGAACAGAAAACCAGGTCAACTTCCTGGACCCATTGAGGCTCAGGGCAATCAGTGGCAAAGGGCACTTCATTGCTTACGTGAGCAATATCAGCTTCAACCATCACATCGCTAATCGACTTTGCCGGCGATAAAACACCATAAATTTCCATTTCTTTTGCTGTCGCGCGGGTAAGTGCCGTCACACCAGTTAAGATCACCGTAGTTAGTTTTTCCGAGTCACGGTTGATGCTTGGTAAGAGGTTTTGAAATTCGGCGAAGACGCTCGCGTAGATTTCTGGATCAACCTGGAATGCATCACTGGTCGAAAGTGAAATGCTGGCACGTAGGGGATAGGTGTTTTGGTCAAATGATTTATGCAGCGGAGATTGACCATCAATTTGGATCACTTTCCAAGGCGGTGAAATTCTCTCAAACGGGATCACTGCCCAGGCATGATTAGCCTGGCAATAGGCCAGTAATTCGGTCGGAGCCATCATTTTAACATTCGCCGCTGGCATTCCGAATCGGCTACTTAGAGCTGAAAAAACAGTCAGATCTACGACAAGTTCTGTTGCTGCGTCGGATGCACCTGTTTGCCAAAAACTGAGGAATTCCTGTGCATCGATTGAATCCTGGACAGTGGAAAAAGGAGCCACAAGTGCGAATATCCATTGGCTGAGCTCATCCCCGGGGCTAAAAGACAATCGCATGGGTGAATCATCCATCTCCGCTCCATATTGTGCCACAATACCCTTCAACTCGCCCTGTAAAAGTTCTTCCGGGATGGCAGGGTCAAACCAAACTCTTACTGGTTGTTCGGTTGCAGTGGGTGTGGGAGGAATGGAAGTAGGTTCAGAAGTTGCTGTTGCGAGGTTGGCTTCTGTAGAAGTTGGTGTCGATTGTGGTGGTTGTGAAAGCGGTTCACAGGCTGAAATTATTAAGAGAACGGCCATAATGGGTATCAAGAATCGGGTTAACTTATTTGTCACAGCGCACCTTCCAAAGTTCCCATGATTATAACGGTGATTTTTGTTCCTAACGCAAAATTTTTCCTTGGAGGTCAGGGCTTG
>JBCFBG010000044.1:15856-18721 GCA_038562515.1 Anaerolineaceae bacterium | reverse complement strand
TGGCTGGCAGCCCACGGGGGGCACGAGCAGCTGGCGGCGCGATGGCGCGTAATCCCTTTATGCTGGTGGTACCGTGCCACCGTGTGGTAGCATCAGACGGCTCTATGCACGGTTATTCTGCCGAAGGTGAAATCAAAACAAAACAGTGGTTACTTGAATTCGAAGGGCTAAAACTTGTTAATGGAAAAGTAATGTTAGCGGATCGTGGAAGCGTGGAAGCACAGAATGGCAATTTCAAATCCGGTTTTATCGCCCTGGTAGGAAAACCCAATGCGGGCAAAAGCACTTTGCTCAACCAACTGATGGGTCAACCAATCGCTGGCGTGTCCTTCAAACCGCAAACTACCCGACGCCGTCAATTGGGCATTCTGACTACCGACGAATACCAGATGATCTTTACTGATACTCCCGGGTTAAATAATGCCAAGGATAAACTGAGCCAATTCATCAATAATGAAGTCAGGTTTGCCCTGGAAGATGCTGATGTTCTCCTTTTTATTGCCGATATCAGCAAACAGCCCGATGAACTGGACAGGGATCTTGCCACGCTGATCAAAGAAAAACGAACCACGCAGATGGTGATCCTGGTCTTCAACAAAAGTGACCTGGCTGGACCGGGACAGATTTCGCAAAACAAACAATCCTACCAAGCGCTCTTTCCTGAAGACCCATCCTTTGAAATTTCTGCAAGGAGTGGGAAAGGCGTGCCGAAACTAATTGAAAAAATTTATTCCCTGTTGCCTGTCGGACCGGAATATTACCCGACCGACCAGATCACAGAGGATTTCGAGCGGGATATTTCGGCCGAACTTATCCGGGCAGCCGCGATGGAAAATCTTGATGACGAACTGCCTTACAGCATTGCCACCCAAGTGGATGAATATAAGGAACGTGAAAATGATGTGCTCTACATCCATGGAACCATCTATGTTGAACGAGAAGCCCAAAAAGGGATTGTGGTTGGCAAAAAAGGCATGATGATCCGAAAAATCAGCACCGATGCTCGTCTTGCCATCGAGGAGATGACGAAGAGCAAGGTGTTTTTAGATTTACAGGTGAAAACGCAAAAAAATTGGAAGAATGACCCTGCTTTCCTCAGCCGGATCGGTCTGGCTGGCGCAGGGAATAATACCTGAGTAGCGGAAAGCTTTCATAACGCAACTTGTTTGCCTTCTGACCCAGGCTGTAAGGATCTGATTTGGTGGGGATGGCGGAATTTTGTTTTTATCCCGGGCGTGATGATCAGCCTGGATAAGTTTGTTAGACGACCGCCAAAAATCGAATTTTGGATTATACTCAACTATCACTTGGAGCTAATCCTGATTGATGCGGCAATAATAAAGCTTTAGTAGCCCTGATTCTGACAGATTATTGTCTGTGACCAGAATTGTATTAGCAATTTGCTCGGAATAATTGACGAATTTATAGCAAAAGTGTATACTAACATCTTGTGAATATAACCCTTTGGGAGTAAATAATGGATAACCCTATCGATTCAACTAATAATAGTCAAACTTTAGCCACGAAACAAAAATTCGAAGGGAAGGTATTGAAGACCACCCTACAAGGAGCAATTGTAGATATTGGTTCTGATTTACCTGCATTTTTACACGTCTCCCAAGTTGTAGACCCGGAAAATCAAGAAAAAGTCGTAACCAATCTCGATGAGACCTTAAAAGTTGATCAGGTCATCACGGTTTGGATCAAACGAGTGCTGAAAGATCATTTTGAACTAACCATGCGTGAACCTTTGATGTTCGAATGGCGCGAACTTGCTCCAGAAATGAGCGTAAAGGGCACAATCGTACGCCTGGAATCTTTCGGCGCTTTCGTCGAAATCGGTGCAGAGCGTCCTGGTCTGGTTCATGTGAGTGAACTTTCTCATAATTTTGTTCGACTTCCATCCGAGGTTGTCAAAGTTGGCGATGAAGTCGACGTCAAAATCCTGGAAGTCAACCGACGCAAGAAGCAAATCAAACTGAGCATGAAAGCTCTGCAGGAAACTCCGGCAGAAACCCTCGCAGAAGTTAACTCTCCCAAACGTAAGGGCAGGGGCAGGCAGGAAGCGGTTGAGGAAGTGGTAGAAGAAGTGATTCCTGACCCGACTTTTATGGAAATCGCGATGAAAAAAGCGATGGACCGTGCTGAACTGCGTCGTCCCGAGATCGCCAGCCGTATTAAGAAACAGAAAAATCGCGATATTGAAGCTGACGATATCTTTGAGCGCACCCTGACTAACAAGTTGGGTAATGCAGGCGACAAGGATGACTAAGCGTAATCGCGCGCTTCAAGAAACCTAATCGTTTCCGGGGAGGGCTGGAGTAAACAGCCCTCCCTTTTTATTTAATTACTGGCTGAGGTAATATGGCAATCAAATACATATTCTTTACTGGAGGAGTTCTCTCTTCTGTTGGCAAAGGCGTGACGGCGGCATCCGTCGGGCGGCTACTTAAAGCCCGTGGTTTTTCCATAACAGTGCAAAAACTTGATCCATACCTCAATGTTGATCCGGGCACGATGAGCCCTTATCAACATGGGGAGGTTTATGTACTTGACGATGGCTCTGAGACGGACCTTGACCTGGGGCATTATGAACGCTTTTGTGACCTGCACCTCAAGCGAACCAGCACAGTGACCACCGGTCAGGTGTATGAAGAAGTGATTGAGCGGGAAAGACGAGGAGACTACCTTGGTGGAACGATCCAGGTGGTGCCTCACATTACCAATGAGATTAAACGCCGCATTAACCTTTTGGGTCGCACCAGCGAAGCTGAGATCGCCTTGATCGAGGTTGGCGGTACAGTAGGTGACATTGAGGGTCAACCCTTTTTGGAAGCAATTCGGGAAATGCGGAATGAGCTCGGT
>JBCFBG010000044.1:1395-15756 GCA_038562515.1 Anaerolineaceae bacterium | reverse complement strand
TAACCTTTTGGGTCGCACCAGCGAAGCTGAGATCGCCTTGATCGAGGTTGGCGGTACAGTAGGTGACATTGAGGGTCAACCCTTTTTGGAAGCAATTCGGGAAATGCGGAATGAGCTCGGTCGAGAAAACACTGCCTTCGTGCATATCACCTGGTTACCATATTTAAAAGCAACGGCAGAAACCAAGACCAAACCAACCCAACATTCTGTACGCGAATTACGTTCCATCGGAATTTTGGCAGATATGATCATGGCGAGAAGCGATTTTCCGGTTGAAAAAGAGCTGACGCAAAAAATCGCCAGGTTCTGCGACGTCAAACCCGAAGCTGTTATTCCATTGGTAACCGCGGACCTACTCTATGAAATTCCTTTAGGCTTGGAAGAGAACCATGTTGCTGACATACTTCTGAAGGCATTGGGCTTGGAAGCCAAACATGAGCCGGAATTGGACGGCTGGCGTTGGATGGTCGATGAGTTAAAGAAAACCAAGCCGACGGTCAAAATTGGATTGGTGGGTAAGTATGTCGAGCTGCATGATGCCTATCTCAGTGTGCGCGAAGCCCTGAAACACGCCGCACTTTACTATGGTGTGGACGTCGAAATTGAATGGATCTCTTCGGCTGATCTGGAGAAGATGGAAAATGTGGCCGGGGCTCTACAAGATGTGGATGCTGTGATTGTGCCTGGTGGTTTTGGAAGCCGCGGTGTTGAAGGCAAGATTCGCACGGCCCGGTACGCGCGAGAGAATAATGTTCCTTATCTTGGTCTTTGCCTTGGTCTGCAGGTGATGGTGATCGACTACGCACGGAACGTGCTTGGATTGGAAGACGCGAATTCAGCAGAGTTTGACAAAATGACCGAACACCCGGTGATCGATTTGATGACCGATCAAAAGGGATTGGATAGACTGGGTGGTACGATGCGGCTGGGGCTTTACCCATGTCAATTGGTCGATAACACCCTGGCGCGCACCTTGTATGACCAGGAACTTGTTGATGAAAGACATCGCCATCGTTACGAGGTCAACAACGATTATCGTAAAATTTTGGAAGAGCAAGGCTTAGTTTTTTCAGGTCAGTCGCCTGATGGCATGCTTGTTGAAATCGTGGAGAACAAGGAACACCCTTACATGATCGCTTGCCAGTTCCATCCCGAATTTCTTTCCAGACCAAACCGGCCGCATCCCTTGTTTTTGGGTTTAATCCAGGCCGCTTGCCGGAGAAAAGGTCTTCCGGACCGAATAATATCTTTAGGATTTAAGGCTTAATTCATTGAGGTTAGGTTATACTTTTATCATATCTATTAGTTGAAAGGACAAAAAAAATGGATACAACAATTGAGTTTATCAATGCAATTGAAATCTTGGATTCACGTGGAAATCCCACCGTCGAAGTCGAAGTAGTTTTGGCTGATGGCAGTTTTGGAAGGGCAGCAGTTCCTTCCGGCGCGTCTACCGGCATTCATGAAGCACTGGAATTACGTGATGGTGATAAGGATCGGTACAATGGAAAAGGCGTCTTGGAAGCAGTTGATCACATCAATGACGAGATCGCTGACGAGTTGTTTGGCATGGACGCAATCGAGCAAAAAGAGATTGATGAGCTTTTAATCGACCTGGATGGTACCGCCAATAAGTCGAAATTCGGTGCCAACGCAATTTTGGGCACCAGCCTGGCAGTTGCCAAAGCTGCCGCAGCTTCTCTGGGCTTGCCCCTCTACCGCTATCTCGGCGGTGTCTATGCTCACGTCTTGCCAGTACCGATGATGAACATCCTTAACGGTGGCGCACACACTGGCTGGCAGAGCACGGATGCCCAGGAGTTCATGGTCATGCCTCTTGGCGCAGAGACCTTCACCGAAGGTTTGCGCTGGGGTGCTGAAATTTATGCAGCCTTAAAAGGCGTTCTCAAATCCCATGGGTATGGCACCCTCGTCGGCGATGAAGGTGGGTTTGCTCCTGCCCTGAAAGCCAACAATGAAGCCGTGGAACTGATCCTCGAAGCTATTGAGAAAGCTGGCTATCGAGCTGGTAAAGATGTGGCAATTGCACTCGACCCGGCAGCCTCCGAGTTTTATGAAGAAGACACCAAACTCTACAACCTTCGCAAAGAAGGTCGTAAACTGACCAGCGACCAAATGGTGGATTTCTGGACCAATTGGATTGAACAGTATCCCATCGTTTCCATCGAAGACGGATTCGCCCAGGATGATTGGGAAGGCTGGAAGAACTTCACCGCAAGGAACGGACACCGTCTGCAAATCGTTGGTGATGACCTTCTGGTGACCAACCCTGTTCGGATTGCCCGAGCGATTGAAGAGAAAGCTTGTAATGCCCTGCTGGTAAAACTCAACCAAATTGGCTCCCTAACTGAGACGATAAAAGCAGTCAGCATGGTTCAGACTCACGGTTGGCGCGCAGTTTGCTCGCACCGCTCAGGTGAGACAGAAGACAGCACTATCGCCGATCTGGCTGTTGCCATGAATATGGGTCAGATTAAAACTGGTGCCCCTGCTCGCTCTGACCGGGTCGCAAAGTATAACCAGTTGCTGCGCATCGAACAGGAACTTGACCTGACCAGTGAATATGCTGGCTGGAACGCCCTGGCATTCCAACGCTAAACAATTGAATTAGTTGATAAATGGCCATCCTGATGCATCAGGATGGCCATTATCTTTATAACAAACTGTTGGCTCTGGTAAACTTTGAGAATGAAAAACAATCTTGATAACCTGGAGCAACAAATTACCTCCTGCCGAAAGTGCCCTCGCTTGGTAGCATGGCGGGAAGAGGTTGCCAGGGTCAAAAGGCGTGCCTACTTGGATTGGGAATACTGGGGTAAACCAGTGCCTGGGTTTGGTGACCCGAAGGCGCGCTTGCTCATCCTGGGGTTGGCACCAGGCGCGCATGGCTCCAACCGAACTGGCAGGATGTTTACGGGAGACGGATCCGGCAACTTTCTTTTCCCAGCCCTCTACGGAGCAGGTTTTGCCAATCAGCCCAACTCAAAACACCGCCAGGATGGCCTCGAATTGCATGATTGTTGGCTGACTGCTTCTGCCCGCTGTGCTCCTCCGGGAAATAAACCGACACTTGAAGAACTCAACACATGCCAACCGTGGCTTGAGGAAGAAATGGCACTTTTGCCTCACCTGCAAGGGGTAGTTCTGTTGGGGAAAATCGCATTGGACAGCCTGCTACGGTTGCCAGGCTATTCCAAACTGTCCAAAAAGGATATTGTTTTCGGTCATGGAGCGTTTCACCATCCTGACAAGAACCTGCCATGGATTTTATGCTCTTACCACCCAAGTTTGCAAAATACCCAAACCGGTCGCCTTACAGTGGAAATGTTTGACCAAATTTGGCAGCAAGCAAGGGAACGATTGGTCTAGGCGCTGTTGATACGGGTAGGGCGAGATTGAAAGCACCAGAAGCTTTAGTTTTTAAATCTAGACCGTGCTTTCAATCCGCCTGACCTGGTCCCGAATTAAAAAGATAGTTACTAATTTGAAGTTTGTGGTTGCGGCGGATTGAGGACAGCAAAATTGATCTTCGGAATAATGCAATAACGTCCTCAATCACGCCCTACATCTCCATTCTCTGTTAAGAGGGGTATGGAACAAACAAGAAAAAACTACTCTTTCGACAAAGCCGCCTTCAGTGTGTTCAAGGCTTCCACTGGTGTCGGATCAATTCCGTAATTGAGGGCAAGGTAGTAAGAAACATAATCCCCGAATTGCAATAGGCTCCATAACTGTGCAAGGCGACCTTCGCCCTGGGCAGCCACGGAATCTACGGCAATGCCGGCTTCCAGGAAGAATTGGATGCTTAAATCGATCCGTTTTTGATTGCGTGGATGATCCAAAGCACTTCGCAAGAAGATTGCTGATGTTTTTTCGAAGAGCGTTTCGGGGTAGACCAGACCCGCCAGGGTGTTATGGTTCATCTCGGGAATGCCTTCAAAACTTGCCCAAGCTTTTGCCAGTTCGTTGATCTGCGTTTTCCAACGTCGGGCAATCACTTCCACTTCACCAGCGGCAAAAATCGCAATATTACGACTAAGGAGTTGTCCTGCCAGGCGTTTGGCCGGATTTTCCATGAGCGGCACTGAGGGCTCAAGCCTTTGAATTTGCTCAGTCATTGCAGCAACTGCCTTATCAATATCCTTTTGCTGGTTGTGAATCAGACCTAATCGCTCGGCTAAAGCGATCAGAAGCCCAAATGACCAGCCAATCGCGGTTCTGGGCTGCCCAGTGTGATTGAAATACCAATGTGTGACCCCGGCAGCCAGCGCTTCTTTTTGCAGAGTGCCGCCAGTAGAAATCGCAAGTAAGGAGCAACCCCGTTCTTTGGCAGTTTGGAAACTGCTGAGGGTTTCTTCAGTGTTGCCCGAATGAGAAGAGCAGACCACCAACGTATCCGCACCTTCGGCCCAGGCTGGTAAGCCATAATCTCGACGAGAGATGATAGGTACGGCGGAAAGAGGTGCCAGGTAACTTGAAAAAAGGTCACCACCAATTGCGGAGCCGCCCATACCGCTGATCAAAATTTTCTGGATTTTTGGGTAATTGGCTAAAGGTTTCTCCAAACCTTGTCGCCAGGCGGCAGAAAGGTCTGCAGGCAGGGAGGCGATATAGCCTGCCATGTTTTCGGGGTCATTGGGATTGATTTCTCTCATTGCATTCTCCTTTGGGCAGGCATAATCTTAACCCATAAGCGGGATTCTTTGCAGCAAATGGTTCAAGGTGTCGGCGATGGTGTCAGAGTAATTGTTGGAGTAGGCGTAGGGTCGTTAGTGACGATAATCCTGACGTAAAACGGTGCGTCGGCATTGAATCCGACCCCAAACAGGTTTCCATCCGGGTCCTGCAGCATCCAATTACTTTGGTAGCTTCCTGGGGCAAGGGGTGCATAAAACTTGACACTCAGGTCAATTGCCTGACCTGGCAAGACTTCGCCACTGATAAACTGTTCGTACTGTGCACTCATGGAATTCTGTGAGTAGAAGACCAGTTTGTAGAGCCGCGTCCATTTACAGCTTCCGCGGTTCACCACACGCCAGGTTTTAATGAATTCCTGCCCAGCGTACATGGGGCTATCATCTGGAATCGTTATATCGAACGGGACGCCAGCACCGGCTTTGTTGCAAGGCAAGTCACTGGTTGGGGTGGGTTCAGGTGTAACACTTCGAGCGATGGTGGGGATTTGAGTAATTTGTGGGGATGGTACGCTGGTGCTGGTAGCTGTCGCCGTAGGTAGAAAGGCGAGAGTTTCGAAGGCTGCCTGGGTGACTTGGGCGACAGACGTTTGCAGCAACTCTTCCTCATTGAGAACCGGAGGCAAGGTTGGACCGGGTGTCGGGCTGGCGGCAGGACGGCAGGCTGCAAAAACTGAGAGAATGAAGAGGAAAAGCACGAAACGGAATAGTCTGTTGCGCATAGACTGATTGTACATTAACTTTCTGCTATTTCTTTGACCTCGTTGCTAAAGGTCTTCTGAGCGCTGCCGTAATGATGTTGGATTGTTCCATCCGGGAAACACACAGTTGCATTTTTCCCATCTCGGGTCACTTCCAGCCCGCGATACTGCACCTTAAAAGGCCATGGAAAGGGATTTCGCCCTCGCAGGCTGACTTTGTTTTCATTCAAAATCCGTATCCCAGCCAGGTCCAAAACCAGGCTGACCGGTATCAAGCTACCAATTGTGTTGCGCAGCCCGAGAACACGACCGTTTTGACTACTCCAGCGATCGGTTTGGTTATGTTCCATGCTAAGTTGGTAGATTTGAGCATGCTGAAGTTGGCTAAGCAGTCGAAAAGCTGCTTCCATCTCCTCCTTACGTATTAGATCGGCAAGCACCAAAAGGTTCCAGCTCAGGTTGACCACCTTTTTTTCACTATTCGGATCCAAGCTTTCAGGCAGCCCATAACTCGTGGTTGCTAATACAGACTCAACATTGAACAATTTGCCAGTTTCAGACTCACCGCTCTTTTCTTCAACTGGAGCAGAAAGCAGCATTCCCAGGTCACAACACCCTAAATCTGCCTGGTGAATTTGCAGATGACACTCCCCGATCTGGAGGTCGCTGATATTGTCAATACGGGCGTAAATATGGCTGGTAGTGTAGAAAAAACTACCAGGAAGCCAGAGCAAATTAGCAGGTTCGACTGCTTCACTTACTTGCTCACCTTCCATATTTTCTCCGTGAAGGTAAAAGACAGACGGCTTTTTTAGCTGAAGCGAAGGTGTAATACGCAGATTCAAACGGGCTGACCTGTGCAGATAGATTGGTCTTGCTCCAAATGCTGTAAAATCTCCCTGGAAAAGTACTTCTCCGGAATGCCAACGATGGCTTTTCCGATCAAGGCAGCCAGTTTCGTACCCCTTGTTTGCAAAACTACCGGTGAAAGAATTCAATAGACTGAGATGATTATCAATTAGCGGTAGCGTCGTGGTGTCTTCCGCAATTTGAGCAATTTTGCGTAATTCCCTGAGCTCAATCTCCAGCAAGGCGGCCAAATTAAGCTGTTCGGTAAAGTTTATGCGCGTAGCCAAACAATCTTCGTCGATCAGGTTGAAAGTCGGAAGGGTGGTTAATCCACATTGTTCTATGCTTGTCCATTCAGGGATGCCATCCTGATCATGGTCATGCACTGGGGTGAACCAGGCAAAGCAAAGAGCCTTGAGCGCTGGGTATATCTCCACCAAGTAATCCGTGTGCTGGTAATGCTGATGCAAACGCCAGGCGAGATCACTAAGGCAAGGGAAGGGTAAGGCACGTTGGGGGTTACTGGTTAGATTGGCTGAGGCTGTTACCAAGTAATCTGCTAATGGTTTTATCGCAAGCTCACTTTGTGCGGGCAACAAACTTGCTGTAAGCTGCCACAATTCCAAGGCTGAGATGCCAGTCCGCGTGTTTCCGTTCGCAGGTGAATAGGCGGAATGGATGTTGCGACTTTTGTCTGGGCTTATCTGTCCCTGGCTATTTTTCCTTAGTAACTGAAAAGCCTGGTTTTGGTTGGAATAGAAAGCAGCATCCCAATTGGATTGGGGAGTGCTGATCTGGACCATGCGCGCTTGGTTGGCGACCTCCAGGCGAGCGATTTCACCATCCCAATTAGCAGGGAAATTTCTTGAGCCGGGATGGTTCTCGACAACATTATTATTGATCTCGCACTGCCATAAGGTTTGGAGTGTTTGCCCAGGGCTGAGATGTTTGCTTTGTTCCAATGCAAGGTTGGGGCTTAATACGGTTTTTGAGCTGCCCTCCATCCCCAGGTGTACAGATAGGCTTCCACTTTGACCCTTCAGGTAGGTTTGAAAACCCTGTCTGGTCGGTTTGAGCTCAGAACTGCCTTGTAAGGCAACCAGCCTGGCAGCCAACCTGGCACCTGCCTCAATGTTGGTCTCACCGTGATTGGTAATGCAGATTCTTCCCTGGACCCAATCCCCACCTCGCACCCAAAATTCAATGGTCGCCTTCACATCAGCAAAAGGGGTGACTGTCATCTTGACATAGTTGGAGAAAACCAAGTCAAGGCAGGGTTGACAGAAGAAATCCTGTATCCTCTCCTGTGAAACCTTGTTGAGACTTATTTGGGGCATGATTTGAAAGCTGCGCGCTTGCAAACCCAGGGTGCTCATCAGGCTGATTGGCGCACATTCGTCCGTCTCCAATTGCCAGACAGCATCAATTGCACTTGGGGTTTCAAGGAACTGCTGATCTGCAGCAAAGGTAAGACCTATGGCGTCACTACTGAAAAAGGGACCGATGTTCACTCCCTTATTATATGCGATTGGTGATTGGAGCGTTGGATCGTTGCAACACCAGTACTTTCTCCGAGAAAGAATGCTTGCAATTCCGGATGTTTTTTTGGATGTAATCATTGAAAAACCGGCTTGTTTCCTTTATGTTAAAATCGAAGACAAGTAAAGAAGAAAAGGCGCTATGGAAACCAACCAATTATCTGAATCTGAAAATTTACCTCAGCAGTCGTCATTGACGGAGGGAGAATCTGCAACCGACCGACCGAACGTAGACGAGGGTATCCAATTTAAAGAATTGGATAACTACATAGAATCTCCCCTGAGCATTGAAGAGCAGAATGGACAAAACAACTACACCAATCCGGGTGATGAATTCAAGACAGGTCACTGGGCTATTGAGAAGCACGTCGAGGAGACGACCTCCGTCCCTCAACCAGTTGTTCAGGAAACGGCAATGGATATGGATTTTGTTGATACCATACCTCCAGAAACTCCTACCATCCAACCTTTGCCGGAGCTTGTCCTTCCAGAGTCTGTCGAAGAAATTGACCCTCATGCAACAGCACTTAACGCGGTTGCCTTTACACCTTCTGGAACTGAAGTCTCCCATGACACCCAACCATTATTGGTTGGTAAGCCTAAAAAACCAACCCCTGTAGAATCTCAACCAGCTAAAAGACCTGCAAGCGGCAAAACCCAACCGATTCCTGTGGGCGGGCTCACCGCATTGCCTCCCCGTAAGTTGAAGAAGAAAAAAGGCTGTCTGAATCGGGGAGTGCTTATTGCTTTTGTGGTGCTGCTTGTCTTGCTGTTGGTTGGTGGTATCTTTGCAATTTCACAATACCTGGAAATTGCCAGTACACTGCCTTCGGTGGATGAACTGCAGACCCGAGCTTCCCAATTCGAGACCACCTATATCCTCGATAGAAACGGGAATATCCTCTACGAAATCGTGGACCCCAATGCCGGCAAGCGCACCTATGTGCCGTTGGAGCGTATCTCTCCTTACCTGATCGCGGCGACCATTGCAACCGAAGACAAGGAATATTACAACCATCCTGGCTTTGATTTAATCGCCCTGGCTCGTGCTTTGTACACCAACTATACTTCTGGCGAAATTGTTTCTGGAGCATCAACGATCACCCAGCAGCTTGCCCGCCTTTTGCTTCTAACCGATGAGCGATTTGAGCAATCTTACGAGAGAAAAGCGCGGGAAATTATTCTCGCGGCAGAAATTACACGCCGCTACTCTAAAGAGCAAGTCATTGAACTCTATCTGAACGAAATTTTCTATGGCAACCGGTCTTATGGTATCGAAGCAGCGTCTTCCACTTATTTCAACATTACCGCTGCTGATCTGAACGTTTGGCAATCGGCATTTCTGGCTGGAATTCCTCAAACACCCGCTGTTTATGACATCTATAACAACCGCGAGGCAACAATCAACCGTTTCAAGACGGTTCTGGTGTTGATGTATGAGCTTAGCAAAGAGACTGGTTGTATTCACATCGGTGAAGACCTGGAACCGGTTTGTTTGGATGCTATCCAAACGGTTGAAGCATCGGACGCTTTGGAAGCGTATCAATTTACCAAGCAAGATATCAACATGCAATTCCCTCACTGGGTTGTGTTTATCCAGTCATTGCTCGAATCCCAATTTGATGCGCAAACGATTTACCGTTCTGGTTTCACGGTCTATACCACCCTCGATCCGGATATGCAGCGCGATGCCGAGCAGGCTGTAACCAACCAACTGGCTCAAATGACTGGCAAAAATGCCACCAATGGAGCGGTCGTGGTGATGAACCCTACCAACGGAGAGATCCTTTCCATGGTCGGGTCGGCGGACTTTAATAATGCCGCAATCAGCGGGCAGGTCAACATGGCACTGAGCAATACGCGTCAGCCTGGTTCGTCGATCAAACCGCTCACTTACCTGGCAGCCTTCGAGAAGGATTGGACGCCTTCGACACTGATCTGGGATGTGCCTACTAAATTCAGACCCTCCACCGATCCCTTTGACACCAGCCCTGATTACGAACCTGTCAACTACGACGGACGTTTCCACGGGCCGGTTTTGGTGCGGGATGCTCTGGCGAATTCATACAATATTCCGGCAGTTAAAGCATTGGAATATGTTGGCGTTTATGATGACCCCAACACAGCAGAGCAGGATGGTTTCATCAATTTCGCTCGCCGGCTTGGAATCACATCTTTGAATCGCACGGACTATGGGCTTGCTCTTACACTCGGTGGTGGCGAGGTCAGTTTGCTTGAAATGACCAGTGCTTTCCAGGTGCTTGCCAATGAAGGGCGAAAAGTGTCACCTGTGGCAATTACCAAAGTGGTCGACCACCAGGGTGTTGTGCTGTTTGAATACCAGCCGCCTGCTGGCGACCAGGTTGTTCGTAGCGCGCATGCTTACATGATTTCTTCCATCCTTTCCGATTCGACTGCCCGTGCTCCCATGTTTGGGTTCAACTCAATCCTGAATCTTCCCTTCCAAGCTGCAGCAAAAACGGGTACTACCAACGACTTCCGCGATAACTGGACAATGGGTTACACACCTGACCTGGTTGTCGGGGTTTGGGTAGGGAACGCCGATTACACGCCCATGATTAACACAACCGGTGTGGAGGGGGCTGCCCCAATTTGGGCGCAGATCATGCAGGCTGGAATCAACCGTTACAAGGGGGGGAATGCCACACCTTTTGCACGTCCGTCGGATGTTGTCGATACCACCATCTGTACAGTTTCTGGCACACAGCCAAGTGAATATTGTCCAACTTATAAGACAGAAATTTTTGCTTCTGATCAGCAGCCTTTGCCTAAAGATCAGGATCTTTGGTTGAAGACCGCCATCGATTCCTGGACGAACCTGCAGGCTTCGCCGTCTTGCTCAGAGTTTACCAAAGAAGCATTGACGATTAATGTCGAGGATGAATCAGCCATTGAATGGCTGGGGACGCAACCTGGACGGGATTGGGCTTCCAATAATGGATTCCCAGACCCAATTGTGATCAAACCCGAGAGGGAATGCCGGCTCGACGATCCCCGCCCGATCATCTCTTTGATTGGCGTGAGCGATAATGCGGTCATCCAGGACAATCCTTTTGTGATTGCAGGCGTTGTTGATGCGACTGCCAACTTTAAGCAGTTCAAGCTCCATTGGGGTGAAGGACCAGACCCAACAGAATGGACCGCATTGACGCCGGATTGGATTACTTATCCCATAACCTCAGCTGCTGAGATAGTCAGCTGGGATTTGACCGATATTGATGCGGATGTTATTACGTTGAGGGTCACCATGCACAGCACGATCAACACAGAGGTGCAGAAGAAATGGGTTCTGAGGTTGGATATCCCAACCCCGACCCCGACTCTGACGCCAACCGCGACAATGACGCCAACGGTGACACCGACTATACCTCCTGTGCCAACTGAGACGCCGACCCCGCCCGCAGAACCAACGGTGGAACCCACAGCACCACCCCATGAACCGTAGGATGACAATAATCCAATGCTTAAGATAGCAATGCTTGTTCTTACTTAGAATAATGCAAGTTGAGATGTGTGAAATTCGGGAGGGTCGCCGCTAATTTGCGAATTAAAGAGTTCGCGACTCAAGAGCGGGTTGCCGGCAAGGTTACGCAGTTGACGGAATTTTACCAGCTGCCATTTATCATCTTTGAGTAAACGCAGGTTTGGGTCTCGCTTTAGTTTGTAAGCGATCAGGTTAGAGCGCCCTCCAGGAAGAACAATGATTCTTTGACCTGGCAGATCCCGATTTCCTCTCAGGATTTTTGAAATCTGGGCACTTGTGATGGGGAAGAAGCTGTAGAGAGGTGTTCCAGTTTGGTCCATCCAAAGGATTCGTTCCGGATAACTCTCACGATGATAGTTGAGCGTATCTGCCATTTTCTCCAGGATAGTCCTAATTTGCTGAAGGTCGTCCGCTCTGGCAGCCGCACGTTCCTGTGGCAGTATACGAAACACTGAGCCTGCATCCGACTTTTCTTCCTGGGCGTAGGATTCGAGGATTGCCTGGATCAATTCATCCGACGGTGTCTGCATACCACTCAATCGGGCATAAAGCGCACGGTAGAGGTCATCGAAAGTTAGGGTAGCCCTGTTTTGCAGTTCTGAGACGGCCACCTGTTCAGCCAGGTCTGCCATGCTAATGGATTCCAATAGTGGTCTGGTTAGCCAATACATGCCTGTTTCAGCAGTAGTTCCTGGATTGAAGCGTTGAAAATGGGTAGCGTCGTTCAGAGCTGTGGCAAATTCACTTTCCAGATCATTGAGCATCTCGTTTGGTTTGGGTCTGTCATCCAGATTCCCAGTTACCAATTGATCTGCGACTGAATAAGTTAATAACCTCAACCAATGCGTCGGCTCGCCGAGCTGGCTCAGCAATTGTTTCCCACTTTCCTGTATTCTGACTTTGTTTTTTTTCTCGAAGAACGAAGACTGAACCGGTGTCGCCAAGTGCCATACAGTTTGCAGGGTCTCATTTTCACCGTCAATTGAGGCAGAATGCAACTGCAGACCGGCATTTTTGGCACCCAATAGACCAGCAAACAAGAAAAGGGTTTCCAGCTCGCTGGTCAGTAGCAAAACCGGAACATCCTGCCCGATCAAGCCGGGCAGTTGAGCCAAAACTTTTTTCAGCGCGACGCTGTGCCAGGTCCAGTCATAACGTTGTTTTAAGAGGCTGTTACGAAGCGTTTTAACGCCTTCTTTGCCCCAAAGCCAGCCGCTCCACAGTCCGGAAAGATTCCACCAGGCCTGGTTGCGTCTTGGAAGCGAGGTTTGCACCAGTTTGATCAAACCTGGTTCGGGAACCTCGGCTAATTCCCGTAAACGTCCTTCAAACAGGCTGATTCCGCCTGTCGGTGGAACGCGTTTGGGCCAATCGCGCAGTTTGACTTCTTCAAGGGGTTGAGTCCAGAGGCTGGCAGAACGCAAAAAAGCCTTCCAGACGTTGACTTCCTGGTAAAGTGGGGGGCGGATCAGTTGTTTCGGTCTGTTCTTACCCTTTGGCCATATCCAAAGCTGATTCGCCTGGTCTGCCGCCGTTAGCCACATGGCTTTGAGCACATCTAATTGTTGCTGGCTCAAATTGCTGTTTTCGATCTTACTTAATAAAATCTGTAAGGCAACCAGTGCTCTGGGGCTGTAGAAGGTAATTACCTCTTCAATCACTTTTCTGAGAGGCGGATCTTGCCCAGCCACCTTTTCCAGGATCTGTGAACGTGTCAGAGCGTAGGAGGGTGTTTTGCCGAGAGATTCCTGTAATGCTGGTGTCAGGTCGAGCTCGCCACTAAAACCGCAATCCTGGCAAGTACCAACAGCGAGATGTGGATTAACCCCTTCTTCGGACCAAATAAATGTATCTACTTCAAATTTAGATTCTGCTTGACAAGCTGGGTTCGGGCAATCCAGGCGATAGAAGTTAGTCAGGTACTCTTCCAGAGTTGAACCGTCACGCATCCGGTTTTGATTCAATTGCAGCAATGCCTGGCTGATTGTTTCGGCACTTGTTGCGCCAGCCAAAACGCGCAGTGTGAAGGCAGCAATCGGGTTATTTGCTGACACGAGAACACGGTAGCCAGCCCGGGCTAATTCCAGGGCGGTAAAGGGGTTTTGTCCGTAAGGATCAAGGATGTAGGAACCTGTAGAGGCATATCGGCTGACCCAATTTCTAACCATACCCTCCTGGTAAGGGGGATAATAGCGCTCCAGCGGTAAAGAATGTTCTGGAACCAGACTCGGCTCGCTGGCCCTTACCCAAGGTGCTGTGGAAAAGTCAGTTGAACTTATGCTATCCTGCAATTGACTCCTATTCTGACCTCGAGATGAGGATGCCAAACCCATAGCCAGGCAGATTCAGATTGTTTTCTGTCATTTGAGCAACCATGGCTTCATTACCCACATAAAGTAATTCCCATTTGTTGAAATCTTGTGTGGGCAGTTGATATGTGTAGATTTGTTTTGAAAAATTTAGCACGATCAGCATCTTCTCATCACCAGCCTGGCGCTGATAGACCAACAAATCTTCATTTTCAACCTGGACCATTTCCAGGTTACCTGCATTCAGTGCAGGGTGTGCCCGCCTGAGCTGAATCAGGCTCTTATAGAAAGCCAACATAGAAGCCGGTGAGGCGGACTGAGATTCAACATTTCTGACAGGATAGTCCTTATTGAGAGGCAGCCACGGTTCGCCGTTGGTGAAACCAGCGTTCTGTTTAGCGCTCCATTGCATAGGAGCACGGCACCCGTCCCGACCCTTATTGAAAGGCCAGTATCGCTTTCCGACCGGATCCTGGATCTGTGAACGCGCCAGGGAGACATCGCGCATACCAATTTCTTCACCATAATAGAGATAGGGTGTTCCTCGAACGGTTAACTGCATCGCAAGTAGAAGTTTCGGGATCGCATCGCTCTCACCTTTGGCGAACCGCGTGGTGGAGCGAGGAGT
Organism: Anaerolineaceae bacterium; assembly: GCA_038562515.1. Classification (GTDB taxonomy): domain Bacteria; phylum Chloroflexota; class Anaerolineae; order Anaerolineales; family Anaerolineaceae; genus Mesolinea. Next base: position 1,511 of record JBCFBG010000044.1, on the reverse strand, counting down.
ATCGTGATTATTGAAGAAGTAATTTGGCCAGGCATCATCACCGTGCAGGGCATCCCAATATTGGATCTCTTTCCCATATGCGCGTGCGCTAAATGGCGAATTGCAAAAGGCGTAAT
>JBCFBG010000044.1:0-1295 GCA_038562515.1 Anaerolineaceae bacterium | reverse complement strand
GGAGTATCGTGATTATTGAAGAAGTAATTTGGCCAGGCATCATCACCGTGCAGGGCATCCCAATATTGGATCTCTTTCCCATATGCGCGTGCGCTAAATGGCGAATTGCAAAAGGCGTAATCAAAACCAGCGTGAAGCCTTTTTTCGCCGATGTAGGTGCGAGCCTGAGCGGAAGAAACCAGGTAAGTTTCACCAACCACGTAACGTTGCGGGTAGCTATCCATAATTTTGCGGATATCTTCAACTACACTGATCATCTCAGGTTGGTTACTGTCATAAATGTGATCGTACGCATCAAATTTACGCAATGCTTTTCGAATACTGAAGCCTTCATTCCTCGGATTGTCTCGGAAGAGTACATCCTGGAAATAATTGTTAAACACATCCAGCCTGAAGCCATCTACACCTTTGTCCAGCCAATAACGAAAAACGTCCAGCAGGGTCGAACGAACTTCCAGGTTGTGCCAATTGAGGTCGGGCTGACCTTTCGCAAAGGCATGGTAATAGTATTGACCCAGATTTTCGTCATATTCCCAGGCGCTTCCCCCAAAAATCGAGAGCCAATTGTTGGGATAGCCACCATCAGGGGCAGGGTCGCGCCAGATATACCAATCGTGGTAAGGGTTGTCTTTCGATTTACGTGATTCCTGGAACCATCGGTGCTGATCTGAAGAGTGGCTTAAAACCAGATCTATGATGATGCGCAGATCTCTTTTGTGAGCCTCCTGGAGCAATCGTTCGAAGTCTTGCAGGTTGCCAAATTTCGGGTCAATCGTGTGGTAATCGGCTACGTCATAGCCAAAATCGACATCCGGGGAGGGGTTGATTGGGGAGAACCAGATTGCGTCAATGCCCAAATCTTGCAGGTAGTCAAGATGTTGGATTATACCTGCCAAATCGCCGATACCATCGTCGTTGGTGTCTTGAAATGACCGCGGATAAATTTGGTAAACTATCCCATTCTTCCACCACAATTTATTCTCTGTCACCCTGACCTCCTGATTGTGAATTGTCTACATGATTTACAGACTCAAATTTCTATTTTTTAATTTTACTTGATAGATGAGGGTTAACAAGCACTTTATGAATGTATTCTTCGAAAGAATGAAATATCCACTTTGCGATTAAGGTAAATTACTGGCATTCCTGCGTCGCTTACTCTGCGAATGTTAGTATACACATGAAAGGTGATTTAATGCGCTTATTTTTGTGAAAAGACAATAGTGATTTCTCGCCACAACTCATTCGAATAAGCAGCAAGGGATGACCTTTACAAGCCTTAGTTAAACCCAAAC
>JBCFBG010000100.1:0-2540 GCA_038562515.1 Anaerolineaceae bacterium | reverse complement strand
TGAGTATTCCGGGTACTTTTGAGCCATCAGTCCGGAGGTTGGGAGCCACAATTCCGGCAGCTTAGAGCCAGTCCGTTGGCATTACCTTTATACTGTAACCATGCACCTTCTGGTGTAAATACAGTTAAAGGAGGTCATTCATATGACCCAATATCGCGAGATGATCAGACTGTCCAGTCTGAAATTCAGCGAACGAAACATTGCTCTTAGCTGTAGTGTTTCGCGAAACACGGTAGCAAAGGTTTTGAAAAGAGCCAAGGAACTGGATTTATCCTGGCCCCTTGACGAAACGGTGACTGAGCAATCCCTCCGCCAGCTTATGTTTCCCAAGGAACAGACAGGAACCAACAAGCCCATGCCTGACTACGCTTACATTCGCAAGGAATTATTGCGTAATGGTGTTAGCAAAAAGCTTCTATGGAGCGAATACTGCGAAAATTGCCGGATGAATGGCGAGATGCCTCTGATGTATTCGCAATTCTGCTATCACCTTCAGCAAGATGAGCAAAAGCGTCGGGCCACCATGCATATCCAGCGCAAGCCCGGCGAGCAAATAGAGGTGGATTGGGCTGGTGATCCGGCTAAGCTCATTGACCCGGATACTGGTGAAATGACTGACGCTTGGCTATTTATCGGCGTGATGACCTACAGCCAATACGCCTATGCCGAGGCATTCATGAATGAAAAGCAGAAAGCTTGGATTACCGCCCACGTCCATATGTATGAATTCTTCGGTGGCGTAGCCAGAATCCTTGTCTCAGATAACTGCACAACAGCAGTCAATCACCGGCAAAGTTCCTGGTATACACCGGCATTAAATAGTACCTATCAGGAAATGGCCCAGCATTATGGTACCGTTATTCTTCCGGCCAGAGTACGTAAGCCCAAAGACAAACCCAATGTGGAAGGTTCTGTTGGCAACCTTTCTACCTGGATAACCGCCGCCCTTCGCCATGAGCAGTTCTTTTCCTTGCCAGAGCTAAATGCGGCAATCCGAGAGAAATTGCATACCTTTAATCTAAACCTTTTTCAAAAGAAAGAAGGCAGCAGAGTCAGTTTGTTTCTTGAGGAAGAAAAACCGCTTTTAGCGTCATTGCCTGCTGCCCCTTTTGAACGATGTGACTGGAAGACAGCCACCGTTCAGTTTAATTATCACATTGCAGTAGATAAGATGTACTACTCTGTGCCTTACCAGTATATCAAAAAGAAAGTGGATGTGCGCATCACCGAGACAATGGTGGAGCTTTTTCTTCAACAGCACCGGATTGCCTCCCATCGGCGGCTCTACGGCCGGCCAGGTCAGTATTCTACAGTGACTGAGCATATGCCGGAAGATCACCAGAAATATTTGGAATGGAACGGTGACCGATTCTGCAAGTGGGCCGCCCAGATTGGCCCTAAGACAAAGGAGGTAGTTAATGGCATCCTTACCTCAGGAGTAGTGGAACAGCAGTCTTATCGCAGTTGCATGGGCTTGTTAAGGCTGAGCGAGAAATATAGCAACGCTGATCTGGAAGAAGCCTGTGGGATGGCCCTGCTTTATTCGCCCTGCCCCAGCTATAAGAGCATCAAGAACCTCTTGCTCACCAGAAAAAATAAACCTATCGCAACTGATGAACCGGAAAGCAAGATTAATCAGCACGGAATTACAAGGGGTGCGAAATACTATGGAGGTAGCCGTCATGATTAATCAGTGTACAATCGATAAATTAATTGAGATGCGTTTGACGTCAATGGCTGATGCCTTCCGGCTTCAACACAACGACCGAAAAATGGATGATGTATCTTTCGAAGATCGCTTTGGTTTACTGGTGGATGTCGAGTACAGCAGTCGTAAAAACAACCGACTAAGGCGTCTTATTCGCAATGCTGAGCTAGAGCAAACTGATGCTTGTATAGCCGGCATAGACTATTTATCTGGTCGAAAACTCAATAAAGCACTGATCGCCCGTCTTGCCTCCTGCGAGTACATTGCTGAATTCCGTAATATCTTTATCACAGGAGCAACCGGCAGCGGAAAGAGTTATATGGCTTGCGCCTTTGGCCTTGAAGCCTGTAAACAGTATTATACGGCAAGATATGTCAGACTACCTGATTTACTTCTTGATTTGGAGGCAGCTCGTTTAGAAGGTGACTTCGTCAAAGCGTTGAGCAAATATACCAAGCCGGCTCTTCTCATTATTGATGAATGGCTATTGCTGAGGCTGAACGAATCAGAATCGAAGAATCTTTTTGAACTGATTCATAAACGCAGGAAAAGGTCCTCAACCATCTTTTGCTCTCAGTTCAGAGAAGAGGGTTGGTATGAGAGGCTTGGCGGAGATGATAACCCTTTGGCTGATGCCATTATGGATCGAATTGTTTATGATGCCTATAAAATCAATATTGAGAGCATCGACTCTTCTAAAGACTTGTCCATGCGAGAAGTCTATGGCCTTGATCTGCTGCAAGACAAATAAGACTTTTCTGGTGGCTCCGCCGGTCCGGAATGGTGGCTCACGCCACACCGGTCTGGCGGCTCCGCCGCACCGTAATATTCA
>JBCFBG010000043.1:0-19362 GCA_038562515.1 Anaerolineaceae bacterium | reverse complement strand
TCTAATTATATAGAACACTTGTTCTAATGTCAAGAAAGAAGCAGACCTTTGTAGATGGGGCTATCCCCGAGAATCGCCTTCAGTCTCTATATAAAGTAAGCTGGACAAATGGTGTCAGATCAATTTTCGCACGGTCCAATCACCGTAAAAGGGGCAAGGGGACGAAATTTGATTTAAAGAAATTTTCTTTCTAAGGTCTAAAAATATTATCGTCCAGCATTTCGTCTTTGGTAAAGTGGCACACATTCAGGCAAGAGTTAATAACCATCTGACAACGGACGGCTTTGCTGATTTGAGTTTCGCCGCCCTCTATTCCATCGATCGATAAACTCGATAGAATGGTAGTAATTGTTTCAGTTGGGTCGTAACCGTTTCGAGGTGCATACTCTAGGAGGATCACATAATCTCCTATCTTGGTTACAGTTACAAACCGAGACCAATAAACATTTCCGGCATATTCGCCAAAATCATATACGGGTATAAAAGCAATTGATGCGGGATTCCCGTTTACCATTGAGTTAATATGGGGTAACGGAGAGAAGATGGTAGCCGCGATACCTTCTTTATCTGCTGCCCAAGCACGTAATTCTCTGATGAATGGGATAAGGTCGAGTTCCTTTTCATTCCAGACGTGAATTGTGATTCCTTCGACAGCATAATGATGGCTGCTGTTTGAGGTTCCGTAATCACTGACTTTGAACATCCTGGACTGGTTCGGTTTGTATGTTCTGTAACCCTCATCTGACCAATCTTCAGGCAGCTGCATTGTCAGCCCAATTTCCTCAAGCCGATACTCTCGCCAGCCCAAAGCCCGAGGTGCAGGCTCGCAAGCAGACAATGGAGGCAGCATCGTGGACATGCGCTGCTGATAATCACTTGCGGCAGAAGTGACAGTCGCAAAAATATCAATATCTAGTGGCTCTTGCGTAGGGGTTTCGGTGGGTATTGGTGTTGAGGTTTCAGTTGGAAGGGGTGTAGGGGTGTCACTTGGTTCGGGTGTTGGTGGTTGCGTTGTATCGACAAGCTCACTTTGGATGGGCTGGGTTGGAATAGCTGTGTCTGCAATCTGTGTTGGGCTTTGGCAACCTACAATCAACAAAAGAACGGCAGCAAATAAAACGAATCTGGTATTCTTCATAATTCTCTCCTCTTGTTATTCAACGTAGAATATGCCTCCTATGGAATTAAGTCTTTAATATGGTAAATAAAACCGTAAAATCTGTTGACCTGTCTTCCATAAAAGTAAGCCGGACAAACACCATCACACCAATTATGTTCAGAGCCATTAACGCCTGAGGAATTGCCACTGGTAATGTAAGCAACATGACCATATGGAGGATTTCGATGCTCTCCGATGCTTCTGGTTGTGTTTGGAACGGTAGGGCTAGGAGAATGGTACCAGGACGGATAAAAAGCTACTTGTCCAGCCCAGGTCATCGCATCTCCACTAAAGGGTACATATCCATATTGCCGGTACACATACCAAGTGCAATTACCCTTGTTACTGTCTGTACTACAGCAACCGAATGGATTCCCGGGACTGCTTTGTCCACAACAGGTATCTGCAGAGATAACTACTTTTCCTTCATCAATTGCTTTTTCGTTATAAGTTGAATGACTATTAATATTCTCAATGAAACTACGTCCAAGGTTATCTACCATTTGAATATTATCGTCCAAACGTATGGAAGATAAAATCCTGACAAAGTTATGGTAATCGTTCATTTCGTTTGTAAATTTCTGTGTAAATTGAATATAAAAATCGCCAAATTCTATAGAAACGACAATTTTTGGATAGGAGTCTTGTTGTATGCTTACAGCATATTGTTGGTTATTGGTTAGGGTTGAATTGCTTTTATAAAAATTGGTTTGTGTATAGGCGAAAACTTCATCAAGATCATCTATCCAATCAACAAAGGCTCTTTCCATTTTCAGCCAAATATCTATATCTAAAAACATCTGTTCTTTGACTAATGAAATTCGCTTCAAGATACGTTCGGGCTCTGGATATGGGAAATCCTGAATGAATCTTTCGAAAAATGCCATTGTTTCTGGATATGAAAACGAAAAACCTGCGACTTCTTCTTTATAAGTTTTGAAACCATACAGGTTGCTGTCTAATATTTTTATAAAAAAAAGATTTGTGGCAGTTTCCGGATTGCAAGCATCAACTTCATAGGTGGAATTTACATCAGCTGTAATCAGAAAACTATTGCCTAATATCAGCAAAGCTATGAACCTTATTAGCAGATTATTTCTTTTTTTCATAATCCCCTCCTTTATCGAAAAAACATTAAAGTAAATTATTATCGTAGAAAGACTTGTGAGTTTTTAAAGAACAATGAAAAAACGCGTGTTTGATCTATGACAAATCGTTTAACGAAGCTGAGCTGTGAATCTTTTTTCCTTCGGACTTCTCCTCCCCTTCATTGAGCATACCATAATAATTACTGGCGTAAAAATAGCAATGTCAAAAAACAAATCATGTGAGATAATACGGGCAGCCAACAAGGTCTGGAAGGCAGTGAAAGCCCGCCTTGTTTTAAATTGCGCTTTTTTACTGCCGAATATCTCACTCCAGGCTTACAGAGAAAAGGAAGCGGATGAATAAAAAAGTCATTATTGCAGGGTCGTGTCGTACCGCCATTGGTAAGATGAGCGGAATGCTCTCTACAGTACCCGCCGCTAAACTGGGTGAGGTCGTCATCCGGGAAGCAATCAGACGAGCAGGAATCCAACCTTCAGATGTTGATTTGGTCTACATGGGCTGCATTTTGCAAGCAGCTCAAGGACAAAACATTGCCCGACAGGCTGCAGTGAACGCGGGCATTCCCGTGGAATCGCCAGCGGTGACCATCAATGTTGTTTGTGGTTCGGGACTCGAAGCCGTCAACATGGCAGCCAGGATGGTTTTGCTTGGTGAGGCTGACGTGGTGGTTGCCGGTGGTATGGAGAATATGTCTGCTGCGGCTTACGCACTGCCACAGGCACGTGCTGGCTATCGACTGGGCAATGGAATCCTGGTGGATACGATGGTGAATGACGGTCTAACTGATGCTTTCAGCCAACTGCACATGGGCGTTACTGCAGAAAATGTTTCCGAGCAATGGGGCTTAACCCGTGAAGAGCTGGACGAATTCTCTGCAAAATCACAGCAAAAAGCAGCCAAAGCCCAGGCAGACGGTAAATTTGTGGACGAAATTGTCCCTGTTCCGGTGCGAATCAAGAAAGATGTTGTCAACTTCGTTGAAGACGAGGGTATTCGCGCTGATGCGACTGCTGAAGGATTAGCAAAATTAAAGCCAGCTTTCAAATCTGACGGCGTGGTAACGGCCGGTAACGCTTCCACCATCAATGACGGCGCAGCAGCCGTGGTGGTGATGAGTGAAGAAAAGGCTCGTCAATTAGGTGTAACTCCTGAAGCAATTTGGCTCGGCAGTGCTTTGGAAGGCGTGGAGCCTTCGATTATGGGCATTGGTCCGGTGGCCGCCACCCGAAAACTGGTTGAAAAGCTGGGAATGACGATTGCTGATTTTGACGTAATTGAGGCAAATGAAGCTTTTGCCGCGCAATCTGTGGCAGTCCTGCGCGATCTGAGGATTGATAATGAAAAGGTAAACTTGAATGGTGGCGCAATCGCCTTGGGGCATCCAATCGGTGCTTCCGGCTGCCGAATTTTAGTTTCTTTGATCCATGAGATGATGCGCCAACCAAACGCCAGGTTGGGGCTGGCAACTCTTTGTATTGGTGGTGGCATGGGCTGCGCTACTGCAGTCGCGAAACCGGAGGTTTAAGAACATGACTTATGTTCAATACCACTTGAACGGACAGGTTGGTATCCTTACCATCAATCGTCCGGAAGCGCTCAATGCGTTGAACAGTGCCGTATTGATTGAACTTGACTTGCTTCTGGACCAGGTAGACCTTAAAAACACCCGCTGCCTGATCATCACCGGTGCCGGCGAGAAAGCATTTATTGCTGGGGCTGATGTGGCTGAGATGAGCAACATGGATGAAGAACAAGCCAGAGTGTTTTGTGAAGTTGGGAATGCAATTTTCAGAAGAATCGAAAGTTTCCCGATTCCAGTGATCGCAGCGATCAATGGTTATGCTTTGGGAGGGGGTAACGAGCTTGCACTCAGTTGCGATATTCGCATATGCAGTGAGAATGCTGTCTTTGGTCAACCAGAAGCTGGTCTGGGCATCACTCCTGGCTTTGGTGGAACCCAGCGACTGGTTCGTGTGATTGGCTCGACTTCAAAAGCCAAAGAAATCCTCTTTACCTGCCGCAATATCAAGTCTGAAGAAGCAAAAGAAATCGGTCTGGTCAGTGCCGTCTATTCCTCCGGGAGTTTGATGGACGAGGCAGTGAAGTTAGCAAACCGCATCTCTTCCCAGGCCCCAATCGCGATCCGTAACATTAAGAAAGCGGTGAATGAGGGGCTCGATCTGGCAATGGAAGATGCAATTCAGTTGGAAGTAGATTTGTTCAGCGCTTGTTTTGCCAGCGAGGATCAAAAGGAAGGCATGCTTGCTTTCCTTGAAAAGCGCAAAGAGAAATCTTTCAAAAATCAATAAAAAACAACCAGCTTGAAAATTTGACAGGCTGGTTTTCTTGGAAAAGGAGAAGCTATGAGAGTAGCAGTCATTGGAGCGGGAACAATGGGCAGCGGAATTACCCAGGCTTTTGCGCAAACCGAAGGATACGATGTAATTCTCACCGATATCAACCTGGAATTTGCCCAAAAAGGTCAGCAGCGTATTGCCAAAGGGTTGCAAAGCCGGGTCGAACGCGGAAAACTGGACCAAGCAACCGCTGACCAAATCAACGGTCGAATTAAGGCTGGTTTGGTTGAAGATTGCAGCGATTGCGATTTGATAGTCGAAGCTGTGTTGGAAGAAATGGCGGTTAAGAAAGACACCTTTAAAGCACTTGATGCCATTACCAAACCTGAATGCATTTTCGCCAGCAATACCTCCTCCTTATCCATCACTGAAATTGCCCGTGGCTTGAACCATGCGTTGGTAGGAATGCACTTTTTCAACCCAGCTCCTGTTATGAAACTAGTGGAAGTGATTCCTGGTCTTTCGACATCACCTGAAGTGGTGGAAAGAGTGAAAGAAATCGCAGTCGAGTTGGGTAAAACGCCGGTAGAGGTGAAGGAATCTGCTGGGTTCGTAGTCAATCGCATCCTGATTCCCATGATCAACGAAGCTGTTGGTATCCTGGCTGAAAACGTCGCCAGCGCTGAAGGGATCGACACTGCGATGAAACTGGGGGCCAACCACCCAATGGGTCCCCTGGAACTGGGAGATCTGATCGGGCTGGACGTATGCCTGGCAATTATGGAAGTCTTGTTTGAAGAAACCAAAGACAGCAAATACCGCCCTTATCCTCTGTTGCGCAAGATGGTAAGAGGTGGCAAGTTGGGTCGAAAAACTGGTGAGGGTTTTTACAAATATTGATTGTTTTCGAAAGGATAAATAATGGATTTTAGTTTGTCAAAAGAACAACTTCTGGCACAAAAGTTGTTTCACGACTTTGCTGTCAAGGAAGTTGAACCCTGGGCGGAAGAAACAGATGAATTCCACCGATTCCCTTGGGAAGTTGTTCAAAAAATGCAAAAGTACGGATTCATGGGAATCCCTTTTTCCAAAGAATTCGGCGGACAGGGTTGTGATACCTTGACATACGTGCTTGCGGTTGAAGAAATCTCAAAGGTGTGTGCAACTACAGCCGTAATTCTCTCTGCTCATACCTCCCTCGCAGCCGATGCCATCTATGTTTATGGTACACCGGAGCAAAAAGAAACCTTTTTGCGTCCTTTAATTAACGGTCGAAAGCTAGGCTCGTTCGCCCTGACGGAACCCGATGCGGGAACAGACGCTGCAGGACAACAAACGAAAGCCATTTTAGATGGCGATCAATGGCTGATTAACGGCAGCAAGATATTTATCACCAATGGCGAAGTTGCAGATACTTACATAATTTTTGCAATGACCGACAAAGCCTCCGGTACCAGAGGGATATCCGCTTTCATTATTGAAAAAGGAACACCAGGTTTCTCTTTTGGGCCACCAGAGAAGAAAATGGGTATCCGAGGGTCTTCAACTTGCGAGTTGATTTTCGAAAACTGTCGGATTCCGAAGAACAATCTTCTGGGAAAAGAAGGTAAAGGCTTTGGTATTGCTATGTCAATACTCGATGGTGGACGGATTGGCATTGCAGCTCAGGCGTTAGGTATCGCCGAGGGAGCACTTGAAAAAACGATTCAATATGTTAAAGAGCGAAAGCAGTTTAACTCTCCTATTGCCAAGTACCAAAACACCCAATTCGTTATGGCTCAGATGAAAACCGATATAGAAGCAACTCGTTGGTTGGTTTATCAGGCTGCAATCAAAAAGGACAGTGGAAAGCCATTTTCAATGGAAGCTGCAATGGCTAAGCTCAAAGCTTCACAGGTGGCCGGTGATGTTACTCGCGAATGTGTGCAATTACATGGTGGGTACGGCTATATTCAAGCATTTCATATCGAACGAATGATGAGGGATGCCAAGATTACCGAGATTTATGAAGGCACCTCAGAAGTAATGAAGATGGTAATTTCAGGGAGTATATTAAGGTGAGGAGGCAGAGATGAATATCGTTGTATGCATTAAACAAGTCCCTGATACGACCGAAGTCCGAATCGATCCGGTAAAGGGCACATTAATTCGCGAAGGTATCCCTTCTATTATGAATCCTGATGACAAAGCAGGTTTGGAAGCCGCGCTGCGTCTGAAAGATGAAAATGGAGCCCATGTTTCTGTGATCACAATGGGTCCCCGCCAGGCTGATGAAGTTCTGCGGGAAGCGTTTGCCATGGGTGCTGACGAAGCTTATTTGATTTCTGACCCAGCTTTTAGTGGTGCTGATACCTGGGCAACTTCTTCGACGCTTGCAGCCGCAATCAGCAAACTGGAATACGATTTGATCATAACTGGCCGGCAGGCGATCGATGGCGACACTGCCCAAGTCGGCCCCGAAATAGCTGAACATCTATCGATCCCTCACATAAGCTATTGTGAAGAGCTCAAAATCGATGGAGATATTGTTGTCGTCAAACGCCAGTTTGAAGACCGTTACCAAATCCTCAGCGCAAAAATGCCGGTCTTAATCACAGCATTAGGTGAACTTAATCAACCTCGCTACATGACTCCAGGTGGAATTTTTGATGCGTATCAGAATAAGGAAGTGGTTATCTGGTCTCGAAATGATATTTCCGTCGAGAATACAAACATAGGATTGAAAGGCTCGCCAACCCGTGTAGTCAAGACCAGCCCAAAACCACTCAAACAGCCAGGAATAAAAATCGAGACTGATGTTGAAGAATCAGTTCAAATTATCATGGAAAAACTAAAAGAGAAGTTTATCTTATGAAAGATGAAATGACTACTATCACAGACAATGTTGTGTTTGTCTTTGCCGAGCAAGTTGACAATATTATCACGCCGGTATCTTTTGAATTAATAGGAAAAGCACGCGAATTAGTTGAAGATTTAGACAGCCAGGTTGTGGCCATCCTGCTTGGTTATCAGGTTGCCGACTTGGCTCAGGCTCTTGTTTCCTACGGCGCTCAAAGCGTTTTGATCGCCGATCGTATGGAATTGGAACATTATCGAACTGAACTTTATACTCAGGTCATCAGTAAGATTATTGACCAATATAAACCAGAAATCTTTCTATTCGGAGCAACCAGTATAGGTCGCGATCTGGCTCCGAGAGTAGCCGGAAGAATTCATACTGGTCTGACCGCTGACTGCACTGCACTGGAGATTGAGGCAGAAACAAAACGCTTCTTGATGACTCGCCCTGCTTTCGGCGGCAATCTATTGGCGACAATTGTCTGCCCAGAGCATCGTCCTGCCATGGCAACTGTGCGTCCGGGTGTGATGATCAAGAGAGAGCCTGATGAAACCGCCGTCGCAGAAATGATCAGCATCGAAGTGGATATTGTTGAAAACAATATGTTTACTACAATCCTGGAGGTGATGAGGAAAGGTGCCAGTAAACAGGATATCCAGGATGCCAGAATCATTGTTGCTGGAGGGCGAGGTATGCGAAGCGTCGAAGGTTTTGCGTTGTTGCAGGACCTTGCGGATTCTTTAGGCGGTCAGCTGGCTAGTTCAAGGGCAGCAGTAGATGCCGGCTTGCAGGATAAAGCAAGGCAAGTTGGTCAGACTGGAAAGACAGTTAGACCTGTTTTGTATATCGCGTGTGGCATTTCAGGCGCCATCCAGCATTTAGCGGGAATGGAAGAGTCGGATTTTATAGTTGCGATCAACAGCGACCCAACTGCACTAATTTTCAATGTTGCCGATGTTGGCATTGTTGGTGATGCCCTGAAGATTGTGCCAAAACTAACTGAGGCTATCCGCAGCGAACGTGTTTAATTCTAAAAAAACAGGTGCCACGAAATTTCGTGGCACCTGTTTTTTCTTTGCTAGGGTAAAACCATCTGTTTCAAATTCATGCTGATGATCAAATCGGCGCCGGTGGCTTCCCGAATTTGCTCAAGTGTATATTCCGGGTTTTGTTCTATGAGAACAAATCCTTTAGCGGTCACTTCGATGACGCCCATTTCGGTGAAGATCATATCGACCGCATTCACAGCAGTGAGGGGTAAGGTACATTGTTTCAGTAGCTTGTGGGCACCTTTGGCGGTGTGTTCCATGGCAACAATTACTTTTTTAGCGCCGTTCAGAAGGTCCATCGCTCCGCCCATGCCAGGCACCATTTTGCCAGGAACCATGTAATTCGCGATATCTCCATTTTCAGCTACCTGCAATGCTCCTAGCACAGTAATGTCTACGTGTCCGCCACGGATGATGCCAAATGACATGGCACTGTCGAAAAAGCTTCCACCAGGGAGGATCGTAACTGGCATAGCGCCAGCATTTGCAATGCAAGGGTCTATCTGTTCTTCGGTCGGGGCAGGTCCCAAACCGATGAAGCCGTTCTCTGACTGAAAGAGAACATCCTTGCCTTCAGGGACAAAATTCGCTACCAAGGTTGGCATACCAATACCCAGGTTGACCAGGTCGCCATCGTTTAGTTCCAACGCGATTCGTCTTGCTATAAACTCTTGCAACTGTTGTTTGTCCATCACAGCGCACCTCCATCAACAATATGATTAACGAAAACCCCCGGAACGACAACCTCATCCGGGCACATTTCGCCAATTTGAACGACCTGACCGGCCTCCACAATGGAGATGTCCGCGGCCGCACCCATGTACGTGTTAAAATTTCGCGTCGCCCCGTGGAAAGTAAGGTTCCCCTTAATATCAGCTTTTTCTGCGTAGAGTAAGGCGACATTGGCACGCATAGGTTTTTCAAGTAGAAACCTTTCGCCATCCACTTCAACGATTTGTTTGCCTTGTTCAACCAGAGTCCCCAAACCGGTCTTAGTCAGGACACCGCCCAGCCCAAAACCTCCCGCTCTGATCTGTTCGATCAACGTGCCTTGAGGCACAAGGATCACTTCTGTCTCGCCCTCCAGCATTTGCCGGCCAGTTTCCTTGTTTGTGCCAACATGCGAAGCGTAGATCTTCTTGAACATTTTGGCAACCACCATCTTACCCACACCCCGGTCCACAAAACCTGTATCATTGCAAATGAGGGTCAAATCCTTGACACCTTTCGCGATCAATGCGTCGATCAGCTTTTCAGGTGTCCCCACTGCCAGGAAGCCGCCTACCATGACTGTGTCCCCATCTCTCACAAGGTTTACTGCATCTTCCAAACGAATTAATTTCTCCATTTTTCCTACCTTTCTTGCTAGTTGTTAGTTCTGCTGTTTTCTGGCAGCCATTTCCTGACAGATAAAGCTGGCAACATCATCTGCAAATTTTCCCGGTCCAAAACCTGCATCACAGCCTAGTTCTTTAGCGAGTTCGTGTGTGATTCTTGGACCGCCGATAATGAGCAAGAAGCGTTTTCGAAGACCTTCCGCCTCTAAGAGCTCAACCAATTCGGTCAGATTCTGCACATGAACATTCTTCTGGGTGACAGTTTGGGATACCAACAGCACATCTGCACCAAACTCGACTGCCTTACGAATGAAATCTTCATTGGTAACTTGGCTTCCCAAGTTGAGCGCTTCAAACATCTTGTAACGCTCCAGCCCGTAATGTCCTGCATAACCTTTCATATTGATAATCGCGTCAATACCAACGGTGTGGGCATCGGTCCCAGTGCTGGCTCCGATGACTTTAATTTTTCTCCCGAAATTTTGTTGAATGAAAAGATCGGTCTCATCCATCGTCATCACATTTATATCTACCGAAGTTACATGCAACTGCGTGTAGTCAATAACGTGATTAACACTTCCATAGACAACAAAAAAAGTAAAACTATGATCCAGAGGCGCATGATGTGAAACGATTGGTTCCACCATTCCCATCTTTATTGCCAATTGTTTAGCGGCTTCAACAGCGATGTCACTATCAGGTACTGGCAGCGTAAAAGAAAGCTGTACTTTGCCATCATTCATTGTATCGCCGTAAGGTTTGAGGCGGGTAAGGTCCAACGAGGTGTCTAAATCCACTTTTTTACCAGAGTACAATCCGCTACTCATATTTTCCTCCTTCTTCGGCTTGAATTTTATTCAGACGATATCTTTCCGACCCCTCACGAGATTCTTCCAACAGAAGGGGAACGAAGGGATTGAGGTAACGGTCTTCTTTAGATACCACGCCTGAAAGCCCTTTCCCTCCTTCAAATGGGCGTTTGACACCAGCGAAGCGCCCTTCTTCCAACGTTCGGAACAAACCATCTTTACGGATACCCTGAAGCAAATCAAGCGCCAGATCTAACACCTCGTTGGCGCGTTGCTCCATGATTCCGCCTTCCCTAAATTCGATATCACTACCAAAATCTGCCAGGCTGGTGGCAATATAGCGGGCGTTATCAATTGCCAGTGCCCGATCCGCCATAAAGGGCGTATGAATTGCTTCAGTCAGCATTCCAAGCAGGTGAATGCGTTGATGACTGATCACGGTTACCATGTTAAATAAAGTGTCCTGAACATATGATTTAAAGATATTTCCGGTCTTGAATTTGGTTGGTGGCATGTATTTGAGTGGGGCATTCGGGAAGATCTGGCGCGCCATCTGTGCCTGTGCATACTCGTAAAGGAAGGCATTTCTTAGCTCCGGGTCCATTTCGAAAGCATGCCCGAGTCCCATTTGTTCTTCGGGTAAACCTGCCTGAAGAGCAAATTGTTCGTTTATGAACTGCGATGCAAGCACGGTGTGTGCTTCTTCATAAGCATCCGAGGTGGTCAGGTAGTTATCCTCACCAGTATTGATAATGATGCCAGCTGCTGCATTGATCATGCGTGAAAAGGATTGATCGATCAGAGTGCGCTGCATATTGATATCCCGAAACAAAATCCCATACAAGGCATCGTTCAGCATTACATCCAAGCGTTCCAAAGCTCCCATGACCGCAATCTCGGGCATACATAAGCCGGAACAATAGTTACAAAGACGGATGTAACGTCCCAATTCCTCACCAATCTCGTCGAGAGCTTCCCGCATCAGTCGAAAGTTTTCCTGGGTTGCCATCGTGCCGCCAAAACCTTCGGTGGTAGCACCGTATGGTACATAATCGAGCAAACTCTGACCGGTCGTGCGGATGACAGCAATCACATCTGCGCCCTGTTTGGCAGCCGCTTTTGCCTGGATTATGTCCTCATAAATATTGCCTGTTGCCACAATCACATAAAGAAGTGGTCCGCTATGCTCTCCATGCTCCCGCAGTTTTGCATCCCGAATGAGGCGATTGATATGGATTTTGGATACCGCTTCTTCAGCCTTTTTCTCGGCCCACAGCTGGATCTCAAACGGGTCAACAGACTCAGCCTGGGTCAGGTCGAGGTCACCCCGGGCGATTAACTCTGCCAGCTCCTGGGGCTCTTTGCTCAATGAGATTGCTGCCTGCCCAAGCCAATAAGTGACGCCGTATCCCAATAATTGACGGGACATAAGGTGTTCAACCACGACATTGGGCAAAGGCACACCCATGGCATCAACACCATCAATGCCGAGCAGGCGGCAGATGGAACGTTCTACCGTTGTGGTGGTAAATTGTTGGGTGTATGCGATGCTATCTTCCGCAATTTGCCTGGCGGCTTCGCGGGCTTGTTCGACTTTTTCCCAATCCAGTCTTAGTGTTGCCATTATTCCTCCTGCCAGGCTGCTTTCATTTCAAGGAGAAGCGCTTCGTCCACTCCCAGCAGCTCGGCAATCTTGATCGCACCGGAAGGAACGGCATGGGTGCCTTCGATTTCTTCCAGTCGATAATCCATTAGGTTTTGAATCCGGCGAACACGTGTCAGGTCCTCACGTTGATCCGCCTTGATGAGTGTTGAGATGCCGGTTTTTGGTTCGTTTTCTTCCTCTTGCTCAGAACCTGGTTTTGCCTGGTAGGCAGGTAGTCGAAGCAAGGCCTCCGGGCGTATACCTCTCACCTGGTAAAAGCGGATTCCAGGTTGTGGAGAGACAGGGTAATGAGTGGCGATGAAAAAACTGCTCTCAGATTTCCCGTAGGTTTTGCACAGTGCCTGCACGATTGCCGTGGCTTCAGCAGGGTTGGTACCCCGGCATGGCTCATCCATGACGATTAAGCCATGTTCGGTTTTGCTTCTGCGATAATGATCCCTGATATTGACTGCTTCGAGTCCAAAAGAAGATAACCCACGGTACAAGTCCCCATCCTGGCTGGATTCGAAAGCAAAGAAGTCATAAAGGGGTGTTTGCAGACTCTCACATACCGGGAAGAAACCAAGTTGGGTCATCAGTAATGCCAGGAAGATAGTTTTTTGGGCAACGCTTTTCCCACCCATATTCGCACCGGTTAAAACTGTTGTACCTTTGTGCACCTCGATCGAAATTGGTGTAAACACCAGCCCTTGCTTTTCCAGATGAGTTGCCACATCTGGATGTATCGCATTCACCAGGATGGCAGGCGTTCCCTTATCCACCAAATTTGGTAAGCTTCCGTTCCAACGTACTGCCAAATCCGCTTTTGCCAGGCGAAAATCGAGCAAACCACAGGTTTCAGCATTGTGCCGCATTTGAGGTAGCCACTTCACCAATTTTGCACCCAGCTCCCAACGGATACGCTCCTCTTCCTGGTCTTCTTCAGCGATTACAATTGCTCGTTTAGTCAAAAAGACTTTACGCTGAGAACCTTTGCTCTGGCTGATTTGACTCTCAAGGATCTTCTTCCTGGTGCGGATTTCGGCAAGCGCAGGAGAATATTCGTTGTAAATGTGGAAAGCAGGATTCCGATTTCCAGCAGGGTCCAGAAGGGCTTCTGCCTCAACCGTGTCCTCAAAACTTACCGAAGCAGCGAGCAAAACCTCTGTAAGCTTGCTCAGACGGCTAAAAATCGCTAAAGCTCCTTTGAGCTCAAAGAATTCGGTGTCGTCCAGCAACCCCCCTTTTTCCAATCGGCTAAAGGTCCCTCGCAATTCACGCAATCTTGCCAATTGGGTCACTGCTTCGACAAGTTGCGGGTGTTTTTCTCTTATCAAGCCAGTTATACGTCTGACCGCCGTAAGTTCCTGCTCCAAATCGTCTCTTGATTGGTAATTATAGAAGCGCGCAGTATTCTTCAAACGACTCCCTTGGGGTGTTCGGCAATGGCAGGCTTCCAAAACAGCTGGTAATCCAATCTGTTGTAGCAATTCTGAAGTGATCATGACCGATGAATGCATACTTGGCTCACATGTTGGTAGGTCCGAGGTCGACCACCGGAGTATTGGTGATTTTCTGCCGCAAAGCAGCCAGCAGCGGTTGCGGATTGCAAAGTTGTCCGTTGGAGCGGGTTGGGTTCAAGCATACCAGGCGCACATCAAGCGCGTCCAGCACTGCAAGATCGATTTTTCGATTGCACAACTTGCGCGCCGTCTCAGGCTTGAAGAACAAACGTGTGCCGTCCTCCACAACCAGAACCAGATTGGAAAAATGAGGTTCTTTGAGAAGTTCGTTGATCACCTGGTCCGTCAAAGCACCACGTAAAAATAGAGCGAATGTGTGATTCTGCAACTCCTTTGAAATCTCTTGTCCGAAACCAACCAGGCTGGGCAGATCGATTGCTTTGCAGTCCACCTGGTGTTTCACCTGGTTCAACAGGATTCCACGGGCCGTGGGGTGAGCATTGATTGCTATCTCAAGTTCTGCGCGAATTTCTAAGTTGATCAATGAAGTCTGAAGCAGTTCCAAAGCAAAAGCAGTTTTTTCGGCTAAAACTTCCGGTGTCGCCGAAGTATCGGCGCTAACAGACAGAATGGCTGCCTCGCTGAGCCCGGAACCTGCCTGTGACCGACGGGACAGAGCTCCATCGATGATAAAAAGGCTATCCGGTTCATGCAGGCGGATCAGTTCAGAGATGCCTGAGATTTCTTCCTTTGCTCCTGGTCCTGCCAGTTCTACATAGCCATCACTCAAAGCTCGGCAAATAATTACTTCGCCAAAAGCAGTACGGACTTCGCTTTGTTCCAGAATTTCAAGCAATGCATCGCTACGTTGTAAAGCATCCTCGGCACTGGCAATCAGGGTTCCAGCCGGGATGTAGATGCGCGGTTTTACCCGCCCATTGAGGATATCCTCAGATTCCCCATCCCGACCAATCGAAGTAAGCGCCAACGGACGCGTTTGACCAGAAATTTGCCAGGCTGAAATGATGTGATTCAGACACGTGGTCTTACCGGCATTTTTTGACAATCCAATCAATGCAAGAGATTGCAGTTCCTCCAGCCTTGCAAGGTCAAGCAACATGTTGCTCGCCTCAATCGTCAACACATCCGGAATTTTCGTATCTACTCCTTGTGCTTTCTGCGATTACGCGCCAAACCAACTGGCTCCAATGTCATTCGTTGTCCGGCAAGTAAGCCGGCAACACCGATCAGTTCAACTTCTTGTTCGCCACGGCAAACCGGGCATTGGCATTCGTTCTTATAATCTCCTGGCTCTTTGTAGGTCGTGATCACACCTTCAAAATTACGCAAGACGATATGGTCAGGGCTTTGTGAAATCATATAGTCGGGCATGACCGGTATCTTCCCGCCACCGCCTGGCGCGTCGACAACGTATGTTGGCACGCAAAAACCAGAAGTATGACCACGCAAGCCTTCGATAATTTCAAGACCCTTTGCGACTGGTGTTCGGAAGTGAGAGAGACCGAGAGAAAGATCACACTGATAGATGTAATAAGGGCGGACGCGCATGTAAACAAGACCGTTAACCAGTTTTCGCATTACATGCACACAGTCATTGACACCACGCAGTAAAACCGACTGGTTACCCAATTGCACTCCCGCATCAGCCAGCCTGGTACAAGCCAGCATGGAATCCGGGGTGAACTCGTTGGAGTGATTGAAGTGAGTATTGAGCCAAACCGGGTGATACTTGCGGATCATGGCACAGAACTCAGGCGTGATACGTTGGGGCAACACAACCGGTGTGCGCGTGCCAAGGCGGATGATTTCAACATGGTCGATCTTCCGCAGCTCGGAGAGGACATATTCCAGACGGTCATCGCTCATCAACAGGGCATCGCCCCCAGATAGTAAAACATCCCTTACAGCCGGAGTATTGCGAATGTACTCAATACAATCATCAATTTGCTGTCGCGTACGGGAACCGTCTTTTTGACCAGCCAAACGCCGGCGAGTGCAATGCCGGCAGTACATTGCGCATTGGTCTGTAATCAAAAAAAGCACACGGTCCGGGTAACGGTGGGTGAGCCCTGGTACAGGAGAATCTCCGTCTTCTTCGAGCGGGTCTTCCAGGTCTTCCGGGCTGCGGTAGGCTTCATTACCGGTTGGCACGGCTTGTTTTCTGACAGGGTCGTTGGGGTCATTGGGGTCGATCAGCGTCAGATAGTAAGGTGTGATTGCCATTCGGAAAGCTTCCAAAGCTTTCCTGGAGCCCTTTTCCTCTTCGGCGGTTAACGGCAAGTACTTTTTAAGTGTGTCAACATCAGAAATCCGATGTGACACTTGCCAGTGCCAGTCATTCCATTTTTCATCAGGAACATCCGGAAAGAGTGCTCTCCTTCTGGCTTCACCTTGGATGTTGATATATTTTTCTTCAGCCTTCATTGCCTGACTCCTCTGGTGATGAAAAAACTGCCGCAAACACAGCAGTTTTTCACAGGTTTAAATGTAGCTCTTTTCAAAAATTTCACGCAGTGCAGGTGATTCTCGTAACTCCTGAAGGGTGATTTCAGCATGGTTCTTCGTATAGCCGTTACCGATAATCATGGTAACGTCTTTACCAACACCTTCAGCTCCCAGGGCAGCCCGTGTGAAACTCGTTGCCATGCTGAAGAAGTAGACCAATCCACCATCCCGAACCGGCAAAATTGTTGACATTTCAGTGCCTTCGATGTTGACAACGTTGATGGCAACATCAAATTCTTTACCATCGTTGCATTCCAGGGCTTTTTCAAGAACTTCCATTGGATTATTGGCATCGGCAACAAAGTATTTGTGCACAAAATGGTTATCCAGGAGAGTCCTTTCATATCGGTCATTGCGGCTCATTCCAACTACATTACCGCAGGCACCAACACGCTTCATCGCTTCGTAACCACAGAGCATACCGCTCTTACCGCCGGCACCTAAAATGAGGACGGAATCCCCAGGCTTGACGATATTCGCGGTTTGGGCGGGTGCACCAGCAACATCCAGTGCTGCCAGAGCGAGGGCTTCGGGCATATCTTCAGGAAGTTTGGCGTAAATTCCACTTTCAAACAGGATCGCTTGACCCTTGATGTCTACCCGGTCGATCTCAGGATGTACAGCCAGGATCTCATCGATATGCAATGGAGTAAGTGAAAGAGAAACCAGGGATGCGATGCGGTCTCCAACTTTGATGTCCCTGTGGTCTCGAAGAGCAGAACCAATTTTTGCAACAGTGCCCATCAACATACCGCCTGAACCCGTGACCGGATTTTGCATTTTGCCGCGTTCGCCAACGATACCGAGGATCATCTCCCGCAGTCGTTGTTCGTCATGATCAGAGGCAGACCAAAGCTGTCTGAAACTGGCGGAATCGATATTTAGTGCTGAAACATCGATCAAGATTTCATTGTCAAAGATCTCCATTGTATTGTCAATCTTCTGAGCCGCTTGGGGGAGCAGCCCCTTTGGTTCAATTACACGGTGCGCGCCATATTTATTACCCATGGTCATAGTTCAAAATCCTCCAAAATTATCTGTTAATTAACACGCTCAGGCAAGCCCAAAATTTGACGGGCTTCTGCAGGCGTTGCGATTTCAAGGTTTAGTTCTTTTGCGATGCGTACGATCCGTTCTACAAATTCAGCATTTGAAACGGCAATTCTTTCGCGGTTGTATTTCAGGTTATCTTCAAAGCCGACCCGCACATGACCACCGAGCAACATGCTCATTACGTTCATTTCAAGCTGGCAGCGTCCGACCCCGGTTACCGTAAATGTAGCCCCTTCCGGGAGAGATTCTTTGAGGAATAGCAGGTCGCGGGCTGTGCCGGTAGCTCCGCCATTCACACCCAACACGAAGTTGAAATGTAAAGGTGGCTTGATATGACCCTTACGGACAAGGCGTAATGCCATATCCACATGGCTTTTGTCGAAACACTCAAGCTCAGGTTTGATACCACGTTCGTTCATTCGAGAAGCAAACTTGATGATTATGTTTTCAGTGTTGACGAAAATTTCATCGCCGCCAAAGTTCATCGTTCCGCAATCCAGTGTCGCCATTTCCAGGTTGAGCTCAGTTGGCTGAAGACGTTCTTCAGCAGTCATACCGGTTGCTCCACCAGTAGAAGGTTGGATGATCACATCCGGACAGGTTTCCTGGATGGCATCAATCAATACGCGAAAGCGTTCGCGATCCTGGGTGGGGGTGCCGTCATCAAAGCGGGCATGCAAGTGAATGATTGCCGCACCAGCTTCATGGGCGAGCTTGGCTTCACGTACATAATCTTCGACTGTATAGGGGACAGCAGGGTTCATTTGCTGGGTAACTTCAGCACCGCTAATCGCTGCGGTGATGATAACCTTATTTGTACTCATAACTCTCTCCTTAGGTAGATTCAGCCTTGGTTATCCGAGGCGTTGTTTATTTTTTGGGGTCACACAAGTACCGCTTGCCCGGCAAACCAGGATTGGCTCAGCCAGCACATCAGCAGCCGAATCGCTGATATCAGGTCTTGGTGAAATCACTTTCCAGGCTTCAAAAGTCATTTTTCGGGAAGTATTTCCTTCCGACGTTATCCAGCCTTTGGCTTCAATAAAATCACCCGCAAAAACAGGAGCAAGAAATTCGATGTTGTCATACGCTCTAAAGAGCCCTTCATCGCCATCGCGGCGGATGAGTAATTCAGTGGCAACATCGCCGAAGAGCTTGGTTAAATGGGCACCATCAACCAGCCCGCCGCCATAATGGGCATTTTCTGCACCAATTCGTAATCTGATAACAACTTCGTTCATCGTCTCTCCTATTAATTTAAAAGCGCCATGTGTTAATAAGAACACATAGCGCTCCATGCTAATGCATGACAGTGGCCGAAATTGCTTCGGGACACCAAGGTGGGGGAGAGGGCTCTCCTTTAACCCTTCGGCAACGGATAATTCAATTCTTCACCCAGTCCTGGGTTACATACGAAGTCTCTACGCGATCCGCCGCGCCTCTATTTTTAGATATTCAATTTTCCAGACGCTCGTCTGTTGAAGGGATTATATATGAAAAGAATGTTTTCGGAAAGGGTAAAATCCCGAGTTGTTACTTAATTCACAAGATATGTATATACATAATAACGTTGATATCAACCAATGCGGGGTGGGGGACTTAGGCTATAATTGCGTTCGATTATTTAGCAGAGGAATTATTATGACCATTAAATCCAACGAAAGCGGTACGACTTTCCGCAACAGGTTAACCAAATCCATCGTACTGTCGATCAGAAAAATGATGCAAAAAGGGCAGCCAGACAAAGAGAGCCTGGATATGGCAGCTTACATTGTCCTGGCTTTGGAAAAGATCGAGGAATCTGTTGATTCAAGCGCTACAGCTTGGGAGAAACGTGATTACTGGCTGAAAGCTGATCGTTTTAGGATGGAATGGAGCTGGGCTGAAGGACGCCGGTTGTCCTTGGAAAAAGCAGTTTTATCGCAGGATTGGGGAATCATTGCGTCGGAACTGATCCTGGTAGCTCAGCATTTCAATAAGGTTGAAGTTTCTGAGAAAAACCGCCTGGGCGAACCGTGGGTCGGTGCTTTCAAAGTCCTCATCTCAAGATAAAACAAAGTTAGCAAAACAGACCA
>JBCFBG010000042.1:0-19543 GCA_038562515.1 Anaerolineaceae bacterium | reverse complement strand
CGTTCTTTGACGTAATCGCCCAAGGCTCGTTCCGCTCCGGGGTCGAGATCGCCTTTTTTCTCTGGAGGCAGCTTGTAGTTCAAATTCTTGAGAATCTGATAAGCATCTGCCATGCTCATGCGGGGGAAAGGTGTTTGGGGAACTTCCAGGGTGACACCGAAGTGCTCCAGGATGGCGTCGTGGTGTTTCTCGTCAACCGCTTTGTAAGCAAAAGCCAACCAGTTTTCAGCGAACGCCATCACGTCCTCATGACTGTCAATCCAGGACATCTCGAAATCGATGCCGGTAAACTCAGTCATGTGCCGTGAGGTGAAAGATGGGTCAGCCCGAAAAACAGGACCGATCTCGAAGATTCGTTCAAAGCCGGCTGCTTGTGCCATCTGTTTGTAAAATTGAGGAGATTGAGCAAGGTAGGCAACCCGATCAAAGTAGTCTACTTTGAAGAGTTCTGCGCCGCTTTCACTGGGAGTGCCCATGATTTTTGGGGAATGAATTTCAATAAATCCATTTGCCAGCCAATATTCGCGCATTGCTTGCTCGAGTGTTGTTTGGATTTCAAAAATGAGGCGATTTCGTTCCCGTCTCAGGTCAAGATAGCGCCAATCCAGGCGGTAGTCCTGATCAGGAAGAATGTCGTTGAACGGTTCGAATGGAAGTGGTAGCTCAGCATTGTTTTCAACCTTGAGCGATTCCAACTGAATTTCAATTCCGCCAAGTTTGACCACCTCGTTGGCAACCACTTTACCAGTGATTGTAAGAGCAGACTCGGTTCCGAGAGTTGAAATGAGATCAGCCAATTCCAGGTTGCCTTTTTTCCAATGAGCGACCTGGGCAAGACCGGTTCGGTCCCGGAGGATGAGGAATTGCATACTTTTCTGGTCACGCAGGGTTTGCAACCAGCCTTTGAGGGTGACCTGTTGGTCAATCTTTTTCCCCAGGTCTTTGATAAGTGTTCTTTCCATTTTTACTCCGAAAAATGCGATTTTATACCGGTTTGATTATACGTCAATAATTCCCTAACAACCGTTGTTGGCGAGATTTCCCGCGAAACAACCTTGATCATCATTTCATCAAGAAGACCATCCGGGAGGTTTTGAAAGAAGTCGCGCACCAAGGTTGCTTCAATCCGCTTTCGAACGATCTCACGCAAGGTCCAGGCTTCTTTCAGTTGCCATCTACCAGTGATTTTAAGAAAATCCTGATGTTTGAGGATCTCCGTAACCAGATCTTCGATGCCAGTTGACTCGCGTGCAATCGTTTTGAGGACAGGTGGGAGCCAGAGGCTTAAGAAATCATCCGATTCGACATTTTCTGATTGTGGGAGAGAATCTGCCAGCTTGTGTTTACCGGCAGAACTGGCGAGAGGTCGGTAACCCATATCAATCATCGATTTAAGGTAACGCATGCTCTGGTCTGCCCCAGGTCGGTCGGCTTTATTGACAACCAAAATGTCGGCAATTTCGAGGATGCCGGCTTTGATTGATTGGATGTCATCGCCAAGTCCGGGGACATCAACTACGATGGTTGTGTGAGCGAGGTTGACGATATCCACTTCTGACTGACCGGCTCCAACCGTTTCAATCAGGATGTAGTCGTACCCGGCAGCGTCAAAAACCTGGCTGAGGGCTTCAGTCTGGCTGGAAAGCCCGCCCAGAGCTCCCCGGGAAGCCATGGAACGAATGAAAATGCCTGGATCGCCATGGAGATCGAGCATTCGAACGCGATCTCCCAAAATTGCCCCTCCAGTGAAGGGACTGGTCGGGTCAACGGCAATAATCGCTATGCGCGGTTCGCCTCCCAACAAGCGCAGTTGCTTTGCAAGGGCATTCACGAGCGTGCTTTTCCCTGAACCTGGTGGACCAGTAATCCCGATTTTGTGGGCTTTGCCGGTGTAGGGGAAGAGCTCATCGAGTGCCTGAATTCCAGCAGGGGTGCGGTTTTCAACCTGGCTTAAAACACGAGAAAGGGCGATTCTGCTGCCCTCCCTCACGGAATTACTTATTGACATTATTCCGCCTGTTTGACTTCGACTGCTTCGCGGATGTCCTTACAGACCTGGCGGGTATCTGTGCCCGGACCGTAGACCTTGTAAATGCCAGACTCGAGCATGCCATGGATATCAGTTTCAGGGATGATCCCGCCAAGGAAAACAAGCACATTCTCTTGCCCGTTTTCTTTGAGTTTCTTGATGATTTGAGGGATCAGGGCATTGTGAGCTCCAGAAAGGATGGAAAGCCCAATCACGTCAACATCTTCTTGTAAGGCTGCTTCGCTGATCATATCTGGGGTTTGGCGAAGACCGGTATAGATGACTTCCATTCCGTCATCACGAAGCGCGCGAGCGATAACCTTGGCGCCGCGGTCATGTCCATCCAAGCCAGGTTTGGCAATCAGTACACGTATTTTCTTTTCGGTCATTATCTCTCCTGTCTTGCCTGGATTATATCGTGAGAGCTGCTTTCTGAGCAGGGCATTAGCCAAATATTTTGTGTTTGACCTGGAGTGTTACGATACTTACAGAAGGGGTTTGCTCCCCCTGCCAGGTTTTTGGCAAATCAAGTTTTGGCGGACGCAAGCCCTCTCTGTCCGATCGTAATCCTCACATTAAACTATCAGCTAACAAATTTATCGGTGCCCAAGATTGTAACAATGTCGCCGTAGTAAACGCGGTGGTAATCTTTTTCTGGATATTTCAGTTCGATTTCCGGGTCTAAAAACCTGGTTGGGTCGAAGTCGCTGCTGTAAATTGTGCGGCATTCAAATGTCAATTCAGCCTCATCAAAACTGGGCGACTTCACTTTTTGCGAGGCGATCGCAGTCAGGTTGGTTTCAGCCAATTTGTTGCCATCGCGACCTGAACGGGTACCAAGGAAAGAAAGTGCTCTTTTATACTCTTGAGGAAAAGCACTGACCGTGAAATCCTCATAATCTTCCATAAAACCGTAGGTGAACCTGGTCGGTCTGACAACGACCTCCACAAAAGGCTTATTCCACATCGTTCCAATGCTGCCCCAGCCGATTGTCATTTCGTTAAAATCTCCTGTTGCAAAGTCACCTGCTGCCAAAAGCAGCGTTTGCCGGTCAAACAGATGATGGGGGTTGATCCTGAGGTCATAGGGGTTGATTTCAATCTTTTGCATTCGTAAACTCCTTCTTTTTTTCTTCGTAACAATTGTAACCAATCTACGAGGTGTCCGCTCGCTAACTATTTACCGGTTATAATTTTGACGATGATAGCCAAAGACGAAGACAGCATCCTTGCCGCCAAAAGATCGGAAGACAACGTAGACCTGGCTTTGCGACCGACAACACTGAACGATTTGATCGGTCAGCAAGGGGTGAAAGACAACCTGCACATCCAGATCCTGGCATCCAAGCAGCGCGGCGAAGCACTTGAGCATGTGCTCTTTCATGGTCCTCCCGGGCTTGGTAAGACAACACTTGCGCATATCCTCGCCTCCGAAATGGGTGTCAACATCAAAGTCACTTCCGGACCAGCTATTGAACGAGCAGGCGACCTTGCGGCGATCCTGACCAATCTGCGCGCAGGGGATATTCTCTTTATTGATGAAGTGCATCGTCTCGGCAAACTCGTAGAAGAAATCCTTTACCCCGCCATGGAGGATTACGCACTGGACATTATCATCGGGAAGGGTCCGGCTGCCAAATCGGTACGTCTGAAACTCCCGCGCTTTACCGTCGTTGGCGCGACAACCCGATTGGCACTACTTTCCGCACCCTTGAGAGCGCGCTTTGGCGCGGTCTATCGAATGGATTATTATGACCAGGAATCACTGGCAGCCATTATCCGGCGTGGAGCAGGGCTTTTAAAGGTGCCGTTTGATGAAACCGGAATCCAGGAGATTGCCAAACGAGCTCGTGGAACTCCCCGTATCGCCTTGCGTTTGCTGCGCCGAGTGCGCGATTATGCCGATGTACGAGCTAACGGTAAAATTACTCAAATAGTGGCGGAGGAAGGGCTGGGCATGCTCAGTATCGATCCGCTAGGACTAGATGAGATGGATAGGCGTGTTCTGCTGGCAATCATCGATAAATATGATGGCGGTCCGGTTGGGTTGAACACGATCGCAGCCTCTGTCAGCGAAGAAGCCGACACCATCATGGATGTCGTCGAACCTTACTTGCTTCAGTGCGGTTTTATTGACCGGACAGCTCAAGGCAGGGTTGCCACTCAACTGGCATATCAGCATTTCAATCGTGAATACCACCTCGCGGCCAACGCCCAGACAACTCTCTTTGACGAATGAGAACTGAAGAATTCAATTACGACTTGCCTGAGCATTTCATTGCCCAGGTTCCCGCTGAACCACGTGACCATTCCCGTCTGCTCGTGCTCGATAGACAAAGTGGAGCAACTGAGCACTGCCACTTTTACGACATTCTTGAATATTTACATAAAGGCGATCTGCTGGTTGTTAACGAAACACGCGTCATCCCAGCCCGGCTTTTTGGGAAAAAACTACCCGGGGGCGGCAAGATTGAAGTGTTGCTGCTCAACAAGTTGAACGAAACGAGATGGGAATGCCTGGTTGGCGGAAGCGGGTTGAACTTCGGACGTACTTTTCAGATTGATAACGGACCTGAAGGCGCGGTTGAGGTTGTTTTGAAAGGCTCTAAACGAATCGTACGTTTCGCGGAACCCATTGAATCTTTCTTCGACCAGGCTGGGCACACCCCTCTACCCCCCTACATTCACAATTATGTTGGCGATCCGGAACGATATCAGACGGTTTATAACCACACTCCAGGTTCAGCGGCGGCACCCACCGCCGGATTGCACTTTACGCCGGAATTATTGGAAAAAATCCTGGAAAAAGGTGTGAATTTAGCGAAAATCGAACTGCGTGTTGGTCTGGATACCTTCGCACCAGTCACCGAGGAGCTGGCTGAGGAGCATGTGATTCATCGGGAGTGGTGCCATCTGAGCGAGGAAGTAGCTGAGAAAATCCGGCAGACCAAAGCAGCCGGTGGTAGAGTGATCGCCGTAGGAACAACAAGCGTACGCACACTTGAAAGTGCCTGCCAGGCAGGCGAGATTGCTGTTTTCTCGGGAGAGACGGCTTTGTTCATCACGCCTGGGTACACTTTCCGATGCGTGAATGCCATGATCACAAATTTCCATTTACCAAAGTCAACTTTACTGATGCTTGTGAGCGCTTTTGCTGGGAGAGATAACATTTTGCACGCTTATGAACTGGCGAAGGCAGAAGGTTACCGATTTTTCTCTTTTGGTGATGCGATGTTCTTGAAGTGAAAGGCTCGATCAAAAGACAATCGCACACTGAGAATTGATAACAAATTAACGATCAAAAAGAATCAGGGTATAAATAACCAATACACGTGTTTCCTCTTTGTCATGTGCCTGATTGACAGAGCGAAAGGAGATAAGATGAAAAACAAAATAGGTTTGGTAATTACAATTGTGGCAATCTCTGCATTGCTGTTAGTTTCTGGATGTGGAAACCAGGCGACTGAGACTCCGATGCCAACCAGTTCCGGCAATATGACCTCCAGCTCGTGGATAGACCAACCGATTCAATTTACACAATCGGATCTGACATTTGAAATATTGCACGTTGCAAGAATTGGGGACAACCTGGTATTCAGGGTGAAGTATCCCCTGGTTGACTGGAGAAACTGGTATATCAGCAAAGTCAAACTAACACTGGCAGGTAGCGAGGTGTTTACCAATGCGCAAACCGAATTCTTCGAGCGGCTATATCAGAAAGTCGCCGGTACCTACTGCCTGTATCAACCCTCCTACAATGAGATAGAGAAATGTATTGAAACCGACGACATGGAAACTTACCAGATCGTAAACCTCATTTTCAGCGATTTGCCTGCAGATTTTGAGAGCAAGCAAGCTGTACTGGAGGTTTTGGAGCTCTCGACTGGGGCGACTTATTGTGAAGATTTGCGTATCCCACATATTGAGGAGGTACTGGCAAAGGATTTTTCCGGATTGACCCTGGAATGTGAGGCGGGTCATTTCGCGGAAGACGTTGCTATTTCCACAGCCTCGGGGTTTGCAGACAATTCGGAAGCAAAGGCTGCAGTTGAGGCCTTGCTTGTTGAAGCAAACAGTGGTGTTATCGCCGGACCGTGGACTTTTGAAGTTTCGAAGTAATCCGATTGTTAACAACCACAAGTTAATACTAAGCGCATTTTTACTCCATATTTGACTTTAACGAAGAGCTTTTTTTCGTTAATTAATCAATTTCTTATACCCATCCCGTATATTATTTCTGGAACAGTAGTTGCACCATTTAACCATGATGCATACAACAGAAAATAGAGGAAAATAACATTATGATGCGTTTTGATAAATTTTCGGAGAGAGCGCAGGATGCTGCGGCACGAGCGGCGGAAATCATCCAGCGTTACGGGCACAACCAGATTGATTCTGAGCATATCCTTCTCGCTCTGATCGAGCAACCTCAAGGCTTTGTAACCCAAATCATCGAAGCCCTAAACGTGATTCCGGGTGACTTGGTTGATCGCCTGGACAGCATTTTGCGAAACACTCCAAAAGCCAACATTTTTGGCGGTCCTGCCGGGCAGGTTTTTCTGACCCCGCGCGTCAAAATGGTTGTTGATATGGCAAAAACCGAGGCGAACCGGCTCGGAGATGAATATATTTCCACCGAACATCTTTTCCTGGCAATTTTGGCAGAAAAAGGCACCCAACTTGCCCGAACCCTCGAAGAATTTGGGATTAACCGTACGAACGTTCTTGGGGTGATCCAGGAACTTCGAGGTGGTCCTCGCGCAGCTCCCCGTGGTAAATTCGAAGGGAATTACAAAACCCTCGAAAAATATTCCCATAACCTTACCCAGGCAGCACGAGAAGGAAAACTGGATCCAGTATATGGGCGTGAACTTGAAATAATGCGCTTGATCCAAGTTCTCTCCCGTAGAACCAAGAACAACCCGGTGCTCATAGGTGGAGCAGGTGTCGGCAAAACAGCAATTGTGGAAGGGTTGGCACAAAAAATTGCCAACGACGAGGTTCCGGAGATCCTGGCAAATAAACTTGTCTACTCACTTGACCTGGGAGCCATGGTAGCGGGAACCCGCTTCAGAGGTGAGTTTGAAGAGCGCTTGAAGACCTCTATCGAAGAGATCCAGGAGAGCGATGGAGAAGTAATTTTATTCATCGATGAATTGCACAATGTGGTCGGTGCTGGTGCTGCCCAGGGCACGATGGATGCTTCCAACATGCTCAAGCCTGCGCTGGCGCGGGGCGATTTGCAGTGTATTGGTGCCACCACCATCGATGAATATCACAAATATATCGAAAAAGATGCTGCTCTGGAGCGCCGTTTTGCTCCGATTTACGTGGAAGAACCGAGCGTCGAAGATACTGTTAGCATGCTAAAGAGCTTGCGCGACCGTTACGAAGCACACCATAAAGTCAAACTTTCTGATGAAGCGCTCGAAGCAGCGGCAAACCTGTCTGACAGATACATGACCGGTCGAAAATTACCCGATAAGGCGATTGATCTGATGGACGAGGCAGCCGCAAAACTGCGCGTAGCTTTATATTCCTTGCCCGAGGACCTCAAACAGGATCGCAAAGAGATCGATCGGCTGTTGGCTGAAGAAGAAAAAGCCAGCTTGGACCGTGAATATGAATTGGCTGTCAAGCTAAAATCAGAACGACTGAAACTTGAAGAGAGCTTCAAACAACGCCAATCAGCCTGGGAGGCTGAAAACAAGCTGGACGACGTTGTTGACGCTGATGACATTGCTGAAGTAATCAACCAATGGACCGGCATTCCGGTCACGCAGTTATTGGAATCTGAAACTCAGAAACTGCTGCATATGGAAGACCGTTTGCATGAACGGATTATTGGGCAGGATGAGGCGATTAAGGCTGTGGCTGATGCCATACGCCGGGCTCGTTCGGGCTTGAAGGACCCCAATCGTCCGGTTGGATCCTTTATTTTCATTGGTCCTTCCGGTATTGGTAAGACTGAGTTGGCAAAAGCTTTGGCAGAATTCTTGTTCGATGACGAGGACGCACTGGTGCGCCTCGACATGAGCGAATATCGGGAGCAACACACGGCATCACGTTTGTTTGGTGCTCCTCCTGGCTACGTTGGATACGAGGAGGGTGGTCAGTTGACCGAAGCCGTTCGACGCAGACCGTATCGTGTTGTTCTGTTTGACGAAATTGAGAAAGCTCATCCGGAAGTCTGGAATGCTTTGTTACAAATATTAGACGACGGTCGTCTGACCGATGGTCAGGGCAGGGTGGTTGACTTTAAGAACACAGTTCTGATCATGACCAGTAACCTTGGCACCGAGTTTGTCCGTAAGGGCGGCGCGCTGGGCTTCCTGGCTGAAGGCGATGACTCTCAAGAGGTCAAGGACTCCCAGGTAAAGATTGAAAAAGCACTTAAAGATGCCTTTAGGCCAGAATTTCTCAACCGAATTGACGATATTATTGCCTTTGCACCCCTGTCGAAGGAGGATGTGGTCAAGATTGTTGACCTGCAGGTAAAGGAAATCAGAGATCGTCTAAAAAGTTACGACGTAAGCCTTGTGGTTGATGAGTCAGCCAGGTTCTGGCTGGCGGACCAGGGTTACGACCCGCTCTTCGGTGCCAGACCGCTCAAGCGTGCTTTACAGAAGTACGTAGAAAGTAAACTGGCCATCCGCTTATTGGAAGGCGATTTCAAAGCTGGCGATATTGTTCACGTGAGCAAGGTCGATGGTGAAACTGAACTGTCTTTCACCGCTGAAGAAAAAGTCCCAGCTGAGGATTCAGCTGACGAACAAGTTCAAGGATGAACTAAGGATGCCAGTCTCCAGCGATAGTTTCTCCCAGTTTCTCCGGGAAAGTGCACTCTTTAGTGCACTTCCTGATGAAGATTTATCGCCAATTGCTAATGCCTTGGTGATGGTGGAACTACCTTCTGGAGAAGTTCTTTTCGAAGAAGGCGAAGAAGTAGATGGATTATTCCTGGTCGAGACTGGAAAGTTGATTGGTTTTGACCAGGATCGACAATTTTCACGACCCTACCAACGAGGGGATATTCTCGGTTTGGCGAATAACTCTTCAGGGAATCAGCGCCAGGAGACAATCCAGGCACAGACCAATAGCCGGGTTTGGTTTATCTCCGGTGCGAATATTGAACAACTAAGTGCTGACCGACCTGAATTTGCAGAGACGCTTACAGTACTGGCGAACAGCCAGATGATGATCCGCCGGCTGCCGATGCCCTGGTTGGAAGCAGACGAAAAAGTAAGTCTGATCACCCGCAAACACCCCGTTTTTCTGCTCTTTGCGCTCACGCCTCCCTTATTGGTATTCGTTGTCACGTTGCTTGGTTTGAACTTTTTACAGGCTCAGTTTGCCATGCTTGCTCTGATTGGAATGGTAATTGCCTTTCTGATTTGTGCGATCTGGTTACTTTGGAACATCAACAACTGGGCAAATGATTATTACCTGATTACATCCAAACGCATGGTTTGGGTGGAACGTGTATCTGGTTTTTATGAAAGCCGTCAGGAGGCGCCGCTTGCTACGCTCATATCTGTGGGTGTTAAGACTACACAAATGGGAGCTTTGCTCGGATTCTCTGATGTGATGGTGCGTACCTTTATCGGTGATATCCGATTCGAGCGAGTCGCCCATGCCAAAACGATTGGCAAGCTGATTGAAAGTTTTTGGACGAAAAGCAAGCATGTTGATCTGGAATTGGATGCCAAAGAGATTCGAAAGGCTCTCCGTGAAAAATTTGGCAAGTCACCAGAAGAAGTCACTTCGAAAGAACTTGAAGAGGAATATGGCATCAACAACGAGATGCCGCAATCTGAAATTGGTTTTCTTGAATGGCTGTTCAGCGACTTTTTGAAAGTGCGATATGAAATGGGCGGTGCGATTACCTATCGCAAACACTGGATCATTTTGCTCAACAAGGTATTTCTTTCACTGATGGGGATGTTGCTATCAGCTGCTTTTATTATCGCCCTGGTCACACGTAACATCACCAATTTGAATTATGGTATGGCAATTACTCTTGCATCTTTTCTGATGCTTATGTGCTTTTGTATCCTGATTTATCAATATGTGGATTGGCGGAACGATGTTTTTCAGCTTACACCCAACCAGGTAGTTGACCTGGACCGCAAGCCGTTTGGACGGGAATCTCGCCGGGCTGCACCATTGGAAAACATTCTGAGTATCGAATACGAAAGGCGCGGCATCATCCCAATGTTGTTCAATTTTGGCACGGTGTACATCACCGTAGGCAACTCTCAACTGACTTTCAATAATGTCCATCAACCTTCCAAAGTCCAGCAGGATATCTTCAGCCGGATGGGCAAACATACGCAGGAAAAGGAAGACCGCCAGATCCTGCAGGAACGCGACCGTATTGCCCAATGGTTCAAAGTTTTCCAGGAAGAATCGGAGGAAATGCTGGCAAGCAAAGATGCTACCTCCCCTTTGAATCCACCTCCTGGATAAGGTAAAATTGCCGTAGATTAAATTTGGAGAAAACATGGCAATCAAGGAAATTGTTACATTCCCGGATTCGTTTTTGCGTCTTAAAGCAAAACCGGTGAAGAATTTTGATAAAGAATTACAAACACTCATCGATGACATGTTCGAGACAATGTACAACGAGCCGGGCGTTGGTCTGGCTGCGCCGCAGATAGGTGAATCGCTTCGCCTGGTTGTGATCGAATATGCGGAAGAACCTGAAGACGAAAATGCCCCGGAACCGAAACCCAAGCGTTACGTTTTGGTCAACCCTGAGATCGTTGAGAAATCCGAAGAGATGGTCGAGGGTATGGAAGGTTGTCTTTCCGTGCCTGGGCTAATCGGAAAAGTTAACCGCCACGAAAAAATCACAGTCAAAGCTTTGACACGTCACGGCAAACCTCAAAAGGTGAAGGCGGAGGGTTGGATGGCACGCATCTTTCAACATGAGATGGATCACCTGGATGGCATCCTCTATATTGACCGTGCCAGCGAGATTTATGAACCTGTCACTGAAGATGATGCTGAAGAGTTTACCGAGTAATGTACCTTACCCGTCTTTCACTGACCAACTTTCGCGTTTTCTCCCGTCTGGAGCTTGATTTTCCCAGGCGGGTGATTTTATTCCATGGTGCGAATGCCCAAGGGAAGACCACCATTTTGGAATCCGTCGCATTTTTGGCTCTTTTTACTTCTTTTAGCGCAGGCACAGACCGCCAACTGCTCAATTTCAACCTTCCGGAAAGCGAACCGATCAAGGTCGGGCGCATCGTAGGTGAGTTTGAGCGAGGTGGACGAAAGAACACACTGGAAGTGCGGCTGATCCAGGAGCCGAACGGCACTTATGGCGCCACTCGCTTTCGAAAAGAAGCACTCCTTAACGGTGTCAACCGACGCTTTAGCGAATTGTATGGTCAGTTCAACGCGGTATCATTTCTTCCACAGATGTCGAAAATCATCGAAGAGGGACCGTCTGATCGACGACGTTACCTTGACGAAATTTTATGTCAAATTGAACCCGGTTATTCAAAACACCTAACAAGATACAACCAGGCAATGACCCGCCGGAATGCTCTTCTTAAGCGTCTGGGTGAGGCAGGTGGCGCGCCTGATGAACTGGAATTTTGGGACAAAATGCTGGCAGAACACGGTGCTTACCTGGTAAAGGGACGCATTGGGATGCTCGGACAATTGGAGGGTCTTGCCCGTCAAAGCCATCAACAGATGACCCAGGGACGTGAGGTGTTCAGGCTTGAATACCAACCTTCTTTTGACCCAACCCGTTCAATTTCAGGGCAAATTGCCATACCGGGTGTACAGCATTTGGAGGAAGCCAGCCAGATTGAGGTCAAGGACATCGAAACGGATTTTGCAGGAGAATTACACAGACGCCGAAAAGAGGACATCCAACGCGGCTCCACAAGCGTGGGACCCCACCGGGATGAGCTTAGATTTTTGGCGAACCAGGTAGACCTGGGGAATTACGGCTCAAGAGGACAGACGCGCACGGCCTTACTTTCACTTAAGTTTGCCGAAGTTGAATTGATGAAACAACGCACCGGCGAATGGCCGGTACTTTTGCTGGATGAAATCATGGCAGAGTTGGATCCAATCCGACGGGGAGCATTATTAGGCTTGCTGGATAAGGTGGAGCAAGCTTTTGTGACCACCACTGACCTGGAGATGTTTGAGCCAGACTTTTTGGCTCAGCACGAAGTCTGGAAGGTGCAGCAAGGGGTGGTTTCGAAAGAAGCGCAGGGATGAAGGCAAGAAACCAACTTCGGGAATGGATTGCGCGAATATTGATCGGTCTCGTGCTGGGGATGAACCTGGCTTGCGCGATCGAATTCATGTCCCGCCCAAAATTGTACCTGTCAGCCTACGAACTCAGCGGTGAGGTGGGCAGAGCTGTCATTATTGGCTACGGCATTCTTTTCCTGATGTGGCAGGTTCCCTATTTCTTTGCATTTTACAGTCCGAAGTTGCATAAGGTTTCGCTGATTCAAGCCATATTAATGCAAGGGATTGGCTTGATTGGAGAAAGCTTGCTTTTCCGGACCATCCCAATGGAAAACCCCGTGTTGCGAGGCTCAATATTGCGCTTTATATGGTTTGATGGGGGTGGGTTGGTATTCTTGATCTTAGCATTGATGATTGGTTCGAGAAATCACGCTACGAAGACTGAACTTAACTTTTAAAACAGGCAGGACTGTACCCTACAATTATTAATTTGTACCAAGGAGACAATATGGACTTTTCAGAATTGGTTCTCAAGAATAGAAGTTACCGTCGCTTTGAGCAGAGTGAACGAATAACCAAAGAATTGTTAGTGAAGTTGATCGGTTTGGCACGCATTTCCCCCAGCCCGGCAAACCTCCAGGCTCTCAAGTTTTGGTTGGTGAGTGATCCAGAAGAGTGTGAGCAAGTCTTCAAAAACGTGAAGTTTGGGGGTTATCTAAAGGATTGGGGTGGTCCAGAGGAAGGCGAGAAACCGAGCGGATACATCATCATCCTGGGTGACAATGAGATTAAGCCGGTTTTCGAAATCGATGCCGGTATTGCAGCACAGACGATGTTGTTGGGTGCTGCTGAACAAGGATTTGGCGGTTGCATGGTCAAGGCATTCAAACGTGAGAGTCTGCGTGAACTGCTTGGATTGGGCGAAAACCTGGAGATCGTCCTGGTGATTGCCTTGGGGAAACCAGCTGAATCCAGTGTGATCGAAGATTATGACGAAGGTAAAGGTATTGAGTATTACCGTGATGCGGAAGGTATTCACCATGTGCCAAAACGAAGCCTGGATGAATTGATTTTGCACTGGTAGGTGATACAGGGGATGGCTGTTACACCATCCCTTGTCAAACATCCGTTAATCGTCAAATTACGTGGTCGGACTGTCTACATGCGCTTACAACGATGTGGTACTTTGTGAGATCGTAATAATCAGCGATCTACTTTAGTTTTTTCCTCATTACAAGTCTGTCTTCAGATTCAAAAACGATACTGAATCCACACTTTTGGTACATTTGCTGATAACCGCCAAATTCTGTGGATTGAGGATTTGCGTTTTTGTATGGATATGCTTCCACAAAATCAAACCCATCCCTTACTGCGTCATCACAAACACGGTTCAACAACTGTGTAGCGATGCCCTTTCTTTTCATCTCAGGAGCAATCACGAAACAAAAGATCGACTTTACTTTTACACCTGACTTAGGTTCTTCAAGCGGAACGAAGTCCAGATATTCCCGCCAGCTTTCACAATTCAAGCAGTCTGATTTTGTATTGGCGTTACACCAACCAACAACTTTATCATCGTAATATGCAAGATAGCCATTAAGATTCTGATTTTCAACGTATTGCCTGGCGTATTTCCTGCGCTTTTCAATAGTTGAAAAATCCTTGTTATCACAATTATCACTACTCCAACATATGCAGTAACACTTGTGTTCATAAACATTATCATCATGATCGGTCTGATCAAAAAAGGTTGCATAATCTTCTGCGTGTTCTGGCATTAGTCTGGATATTCGAATGTCCACGAATTACCTCTGAAAAAACAAATTCTTGAAGTCAATTTTCAAAACAGTAGATTTACTCAATGTATTTATTCTATTTGAAATTAAAAGAATCGTGAAGACTATCGCAGGGCAAAGGTAACCTTTGCAAAAAATCAATACTGAAAATCCATATCCAAGTGCAATCCTGAGTTTCAATTCAGGGCTAAAGCGAGAAGAACATAAAAAAGATGTTACTATCGTGAGTTTTGTTTAGTCTTCACCGTTAAATGGTGTTCCAGTAACAGTGGGGGTCAGCGTTTCGGTAACGGTATAAGTGGATGTAAGTGTGCTAGTGGTGGTTGCCGTATGCGTGGGGGTCGCTGTAAAAGTCGTAGTAGGCGTTGCAGTTCGAGTGGGAGTCGCTGTAAAAGTCGTAGTGGGCGTTGCAGTTCGAGTGGGAGTCGAGGTGGCTGTGGCTGTTGGGGTGGCAGTCGCGGTGGCTGTTGCCGTTGCCGTTGGAGTCGGTGTTTGGGTGGAGGTAGGGGTGGGAGTCGGGATTCCGATCACCACTTTTAGTTCCAATCCGATCAGACTGCCCTTTTCAGTCTGGATCTGCCAGACTCCCTCATAAGGACCGTGGTAACTTGGCGCGGTCATTTCCAAGGAAAGGTCAAACGTCTCCCCTGGTTGAATTGCTCGCAAAGATGAAGGAGAATTGCCGCCCATACGGCTCCCACGAACATAAACAAGCTTGTAGTCTTTCCATTCGCAGGTGCCATTGTTTTGAACTCGCCATGTCTTTGTAAATGCCTGACCAGGCTTTAGGACCGTGCCAGCAGGAATGGTTACATCGCCGATAAGGACTGCGGAAATGGTACAGGGTTCAGCTGTTGTTGTGATGGTGGGCGTCTGGGATGGCTCGGAAGTGGGGCTGGGAGTGGCTGTCAGTTCCAGATTGGAGAGTGCCTGGACTAATACCGCAACCTGGTCAGTGATGTAGTTCTGCCCGTTTTTGTCGAAAAGGTTTACGGTTACCATTACAGCACCTTCCCGTGTTGGTATCCAGGGTTGGTTGACAACAATTGTATCGTTTGTATAGTTTTCTGCAAGGTCGAGGCGGACAGGCACAGCGTTGACCAACAATTCCAAACGCGACCATTTTGTTCCGGCTGGTATAACGGACTGCACAATCACTTCACTGTTGAGGGCAAGCACCTGCCCGGATGTTGGGGAAAGGATTTTCACAGCCAGACTGGTTGGAGCGTTACTGTTTCGATTGCAGGAAAACACCGTGAACACGATGAGAGCAAAAACGGTTAATACTAACGGTATGATCCACTTTTTCATGAAAAATCCTTCTATAATGTTAACCCCGGAACTACACAGAAAGTTCCATACTCAGGTCAACCGGTAAGCCGTATTCTGTCGCGGATGCGCATCTATCTCGACAATCTGTCACCAGAC
This sequence comes from Anaerolineaceae bacterium, assembly GCA_038562515.1. Taxonomy (GTDB): domain Bacteria; phylum Chloroflexota; class Anaerolineae; order Anaerolineales; family Anaerolineaceae; genus Mesolinea. The sequence continues at coordinate 4,066 of JBCFBG010000042.1, read as the reverse complement.
TGCTCATGCGGTCTACCCGGAGATAAAATGAGCCGAGCAGGCTCTTTCTCCTGTTTGACCTTGCACCGGATGGGGGTTACCTGGCCGTCTCTGTTGCCAGAAACGCCGGTGGTCTCTTACACCACCTTTTCACCCTTGCTCTTGCGAGCGGTATGTCTCTGTGGCCCGATCCGAAAGCTTACGCCTTCCCAGGGGTTACCTGGCATCCTGCTCTGTGGTGTACGGACTTTCCTCACTTGTTCAGCGCGCGCACCTGGTTGACCTGAGTAATTTGATGATACCATTAAGGCGTTGGAGATTGGTTAACATAATTTTCCAAAGAGGACAGCAGGTGAGAAGTGGTTGCCTTGCAGATTGTGACTGTTCGGAAAATGAACCAATCCACAGGGAAACCTGAAAATTGCCCCATCAAGTTCTGGACAATTATTGTTTTTAGTGTAAAATAACTGTTTGGAATTATGAAGTTTTAGTTTTGGAGGAAGAAGTTGGCTAATATTAAGTCTCAGATCAAGCGTAACAAACAAAGCGCGGCAGCACGCACACGCAATCGTGTCTATCGTGGTTCTGCCCGTACCTTTGTCCGCAAAGCGCAAGCTGCAGTTCGTACTGAAAACACGGAACTGGCTGAAGCCGAAGTTATTAAGGCAATCCGCGCGTTGGACAAAGCTGCTGCAAAAGGCGTCATTCACAAGAACAACGCTGCCCGCCGCAAATCCCGCTTGATGGCCCATTTTAATTCGATCAAGAATTAGTTTATATTCGTCTTAGAAACCAGGCGAGGTTGTTTGATACCTCGCCTTTTTGTCGTTAAATGCATTTGACATTTGTTGTCAGAAAATTCTAAATACCGATGGTGGGGCGGGTTTGGAACCCGTACCTACAATCCTTGATATTCACAGTAGCGTTTTCAATCCGGTGCCAAACCACGCAAACAGCATTACTTACGCTTTGAGATGATATAATCCAGTCGAAAAACCTGAGGAAAACGATGTTCGAAGATGTTAAAAACCAAATCGCTAAAATAATTGACGACTTTTGCCTGCAACACGAACTCCCAACTGGCAAAGTTGAATTTCGAAGTATTCCTTTTTCTGGCGAATGGGGGATGGCGGCTCCGCTTTTTCCATTAGCAGCGGCAGACCAGAATAAAACCGGTCCGGTACCACAGCACGCCCAGTTTTTGGCTGAAAAGATTAAAGACATTCTTGGATTGCCAGAAGGTTTCACCCGTTCGGAGGCAGTCAAAGGCTACCTGAACCTCTATTTTGACACTTCTCTGTACGCAGCCAGTGTAGTTGACCAGGTCAACAGACAAGGCAATCAATTTGGCAACGCCAGTCCAACCAACCAGTTGGTGATGATCGAATACTCCAATCCAAACACACACAAACCGTTGCATGTCGGGCATTTACGCAACGTGATTTTGGGTGGTTCGGTTTGTAATATCCTGGAAGCCAGTGGGAAAAAGGTCATCCGTGCGAATTACATTGGCGATATCGGATTACATGTCATTAAATGGATGTGCAATTACGAAGTGTATCATGCGGGCGAGGAACCAGGCGCCGATAAGATGCGCTGGATGGCGGACCTCTATTCAGAAGCTGACCGCCGTTTCCACGAGCAAGATGGTTTCGAAGAAACTGTCCGGGCTTATTTTGCTCGTTGGGATGCAGGCGACGAGCATATCCATGATTTGTGGCTGCAGACCCGGCAGTGGTCCATGGACGGCTTTGCCCAGGTTTACGAACTACTTGGCGAACATTTCGACCGCATTTACTTTGAAAGTGATGTGGAAGACTCTGGAAAGGTATTGGTGGACCAGCTGATTGAAAGCGGGCTTGCCACCGATGGTCGACCTGAAAACCCTGTGATTGTTGACCTTGATACCATCCTGGGGACGAAAGAAGAATTCCGCGTCGCAGTAGTTTTGCGTTCTGACGGCACCTCCCTGTACGCCACCAAAGAACTTCCTTTGGCGATCATGAAGTTTGAAGAATACCACCTGGATGAATCTATCTACGTCATTGACGTCCGCCAGAGCCTGCATATGAAACAAATGCAGAAGGTTCTCGAGCTGATGGGCTACCCGTGGGCGAAGCAAATGCACCACCTGGCTTATGAAATTGTCAATCTGCCGGGCAACGTTATCATGTCTTCCCGTGATGGCACGGTGGTGCTGTTGGATGACCTGGTGCGCGAGGCTACCCAACGTGCGTTGGACGTGGTCAGACAGAAAAATCCGGAACTTGACGAAGCAACTATGGTGGATGTCGCCCAAAAAGTGGCTCTCGGAGCGATCAAATATCCCATGATTTCACGTGAGAACACCAAAATTGTTACCTTTGACTGGGACAGCGCTCTTGATTTCAACGGTCAATCGGCGCCTTACATCCAATACGCGAACGTGCGCGCAAACAGCATTTTGCGCAAAGCAGGCGGTCTGGAGAAAAGTGTCGGAAAATTTAACCACGAGTTGGAACACAGCGAAATTAACCTGATAGAACTGCTTTCCAAACTCCCGGATGAGGTCAGCAAATCTGCCAAAGAACTCAGGCCATCTTCGCTGGCTGCTTTCGCTTACGAATTGGCGAAAGCATTCAACGATTTTTACAACCAATGCCAGGTGTTAAAAGTGGAGGGTGATCTGCGAGACTCACGCCTCGCGCTGGTGCAAGCTGCCAGCATCTGCCTGGAAAAGACACTCAACTTGCTGGGCATCCAAGCTCCTCAAGTGATGTAGAATAGTAGAAACCAACAGAAAAAAGGAGAATTTTATGAGTCGTATTCGTACAATCATCATGGGAGCTGCAGGTCGTGACTTCCACAATTTCAATACCTATTACCGTGACAATGATAAGTATGAAGTTGTTGCTTTCACCGCCACCCAGATCCCAAATATCGAAGGTCGCAAGTATCCAAAGGAATTGGCAGGAACGCTGTATCCCAACGGCATCGACATCTATCCTGAGTCTGAACTGCCCGAACTGATCAAGAAGTTCGATGTTAATGAAGTTGTTTTTGCTTACAGTGATGTGCCCTATGACTATGTCATGCACAAATCAGCCCTGGTCAATTCGTTAGGCGCAGATTTTCGTTTGATGGGTACAAAAGCGACCCAGGTAAAATCGATCAAACCAGTGATCGGCATTTGCGCAGTCAGAACCGGATCTGGTAAGAGCCAGACTACCCGTCGTGTTTCCAATATCCTGAAGGGTATGGGTTTGAAAGTGGCAGCAATCCGTCACCCCATGCCTTATGGTGACCTGGTGAAACAAAAAGTACAACGCTTTGCCACCTATTCCGACCTCGATCTGCACGAATGCACCATTGAGGAACGCGAAGAATACGAACCCCACCTCGATAACGGTGTGATCGTTTTTGCTGGCGTCGATTACGAAGCAATCCTTCGCGAAGCCGAGAAGGAAGTGGATGTGGTTCTATGGGATGGCGGCAACAACGACTTCTCCTTCTACAAAACTGATTTGTTAATTACTGTTGCGGATCCGCTGCGTGCTGGACATGAGCTCGGTTACTATCCTGGTGAAGTCAATATCCGCATGGCTGACGTAGTTGTGATCAATAAAGTCGACACTGCTAATGCTGATGACATCGTCAAAGTGCGTGACAACGTTTATTCCGTCAATCCAGATGCTATCATCATCGAAGGTGCTTCACCGATCTATGTGGACGATCCGGAAGCCATTCGCGGCAAACGCGTTTTGGTGGTGGAAGATGGCCCGACCCTGACCCATGGTGGCATGAAAATTGGTGCCGGGTGGGTTACAGCACGCCGTTTTGGTGCCGCTGAAATCGTCGATCCCCGTCCGTTCGCTGTTGGTGAAATCACTGCCACTTACAAAAAATATCCCGAGACTGGTTGCATTTTGCCCGCAATGGGATACGGCGACCAACAGGTGCGCGACCTGGAAACTACTATCAACTCTTCTGATGTTGACCTGGTTGTCATCGGTACACCGATCGACCTGACCCGTGTCATGAAGATCGAGAAACCAACCCAGCGCGTTCGCTATGAACTCGAAGAGATTGGCAAACCCGACCTGGAAGA
>JBCFBG010000099.1:0-2562 GCA_038562515.1 Anaerolineaceae bacterium | reverse complement strand
GTAAGCGTTAAACAAGAATGTGGCTAGACAAAAATTAAAACCGGCTTCTCATTTGCCGGTTTTGGTTGAAGCGCATTTCTTTTGAATATCTGGATTCCAGGGAAGGTAGTCATCTAAACTATCAGGGTACTGCCGAAATGGCACGCCAGGTAAATCTCCTAAAATATACTCTAAATAACGGTGCGGATTTAATCCATTAGCTTTAGCCGTCTCGATCAAACTGTAGATTGCAGCACTTGCGGCTGCCCCTCTGGGGCTGCCGCTAAATAACCAGTTTTTTCGCCCAATTGTAAAGGGTCGAATACTGTTTTCTGCCAGATTGTTTGAAATCGAGCAGTTTCCGTCTTTGAGATAATTCATCAACCCGGCTTTGTGGTTTACTGCATATTGTATGGCTTCACTGGTTTTGCTTTTGGGTGGCAGGGTGTGTAGGGCAGAATCTGCCCATGACCAAAAAGCCTCTAACGCAGGTAGTTGCTTTGTTAGACGCTCCTGATACCGTTCTTTTGCCGAGCTAGAGGCCAAAGCCCTTTCCATAGCAAATAGCTCATTGCAAAACTGTATGCCCTGTGCAGCCATCGTTGCTTCCGGCGATTTCACATCTTTGGGCAGCACATCAACAAATTTTCTTCGCACGTGGGCCCAACAGTAGCAGCGGACTATCTTCTCGACCTTGTCATAGCCGCGGTACGCATCGGTATGTAAATATCCTTGAAATCCTTTCAGGAATTTCTTCGGATAATTGCCTCCGCGCCCCGGCTGGTATTCAAAAAGCCGAATAGGATGTGTCCCGTATTGCCCTGTGCTGTAAACCCACATGTATGAGTCGGTCGTGTTTTTCCGTCCTTCTTCCTGCAACACTTGAATGGGTGTCTCGTCCACATGCAAGTAGGTTTCTTTGACCAGCTCCTGATGCAGGCGCTCTACGACCGGCAGCAGCCAATCACGCGCTGCCACCATCAGCCAGTTCGACATGGTAGCCCGGCTCAAGCTAACGCCGAGCATTTGCCATTCTGCTTCCTGCCGATAGAGGGGAATAGCGTTCACGAACTTCTGGTGCATGATCCAGGCGAGTGTTGACGGAGATGCTAAAGAGTGCAGAATCACCGGATCCGGCAGCTCTGCTTTTTCCATATAGGAACGGTCATTTTTTCGGCAATTCCGGCATTCCAATGTTTCGCGATAATAATCAATGACCCGGACTTGAGCCGGAATAAATTCCAGCTCAGATCGGACAAATTCTTCACCCACTGCAACCAGTTCTGTGCCGCAGGTATCGCAGGAGCGGTCTCCTTTGAGCCGATGATAGACTTTTTTCACATGTTCCAAATGGCTGATTTGATCTTTCCGTTGACCTTTGTACCGTTTCTTAGCAAATTTAGCAGCCTCTTCTTGTAAATCCGGCTCAGGCATTTTCGCATTTGCTTCAGTTTCTGCTTCATCAAATACTGATGGCAGCTCATCAAAAAGAGACACCTGCTCCTTGGATAAGGACGATGTCTTCTCTGAACGCTTGCCAAAGAGTTGTTTCGTCAAATAAGCTACTGTATCGTGCAGCCGTTTGTTCTCTTGTTCAAGCTCGGTTATGCGTTTTTCAAAAGCTTTCATCTGGTCCGAAACCGACATGTTATTGATTCCTCGGTACGATTTTTCTACTATATTCATTATACCATAAACAGTGCAATAAACCTAGGAATTATAAGGATTAAACGGCATTTTTCCGTCTAAATCCATGCCGAAGTATCAAGTTTTTGTACCGCCTTGGGAGGATCAATGCACAGACCTTCTAGTAGCCAGCGAAGTTGTTGAGAAGTAATGGTCCGAACTGCTTCGGCACTAGTTGGCCATTGGAAACGGCCTTTTTCCAGGCGTTTGTACAAGAGGACAAAACCGTCACCTTCCCATAGCAGCGCTTTCATTCGATCACGCCGGCGACCGCAGAACAAAAACAGGCTGTTTTGAAAAGGATTGAGCGCCCAGTGTTGCTTGATGAGCAATACCAAGCCGTCAATTGATTTTCGCATATCGGTGTAACCGCAGGCAATATAGATTTGATTGGCTTGGGTAATGTCACCGAACATGAGTGATAGCCTTTAGCGTATGGGCAATCAGTTCTGGCGATGCGCCATTACGAAGTTCTAATGTGGCCGAGCCTATGCGAAGAACGAGAGGTGCAGGCGCTCCGATAATAATCGGAGCAACCGAATCTGTTTTATGCAGAGAACTGGACAGTGTGACTGGCACAATGCTTAACTCATTGCTTCCACTCGTCGGCAAAAGTTCACAGGCTGCCATACGCACACAACGCAGCCAATAGTAGTATCGTTTGGGATTAATGTTATTTTCAGCACACCAAGCGGAAACCGTCTGACCGCTGCTGCGGCACTGGCGGACGATCTCGATCCACTGGTTCAGTCGGTGTTGCCGTTTTACTTCTTGGGTATCCAACTCTAAACCTCCTTGGGAGTTTTTCGACTTACTTTAAAAACTCCATATCACTTTTAGAGTTATTATCCCATACCCATTTTTAAGATTCTATCCACTTTCTTGTTAGACGGTTAC
>JBCFBG010000098.1:0-2566 GCA_038562515.1 Anaerolineaceae bacterium | reverse complement strand
GCAGGTAGAGCAGGCTCAGAGCGGCGTGTACAGCATCCAGATTCCCTTCGGCAGTGAAGATGAAACGATTCATATCGTGATTGTCGATAAAAGCAGGGCGACTGAAACCAGGAGGAAAAGCATCTTGCAAGGACTGGAGGTAGCCAGCTAACCGGGCGGCATCCCAGTTGCGGGTCGCAAAGGTTTCACGCAATGCCTGGCAGGTGAGAAAATCGAGCGTGCCGTGCATGCTGCCATCGAATTGAACTTGCTCTTCAGCTGGGGCAACCACTTCGCCAAAAGTCCAACACTCGGGGTTGATCTCAAGGCAGGCACGTTGGAAGTCCACCCAAAAATCACGGCCAGGTCCAATGGCATAATCGAGCCTATAGCCATCCACACCCAGTTTCAGCCATTTTTGAGCGGCTTCAAGCAGGTGAGCGCGGGCTGGCGAGCCAAAACGCAGGTTAAACTCAGGCATGGTTTCGACGTTGAAATAACTGAGATAGCGCCTTGGCCATTTTGTCCAGGTGAACCAGCCGGATTGGGCATTGACCTGATCTGCCAACCCGCTTTGGAAGACGGGGTGTTGGTCTGAACAGTGATTGGCGACAAAATCGAGCAGCACGCGCATCCCTTTTATGTGGGCACTATCCAATAATTCCATAAGATCAGCCTCTATCCCAAGACGAGGTTCAATTTGGTTGTAATCACAGACGTCATAGCCATGGTGGGAAGGGCTGCTGAAAATGGGGGTAAGCCAAACGGTATTAAAGCCGAGATCGTGAATGTGATCGAGTTTTTCGATGACACCCCTCAGCGTGCCGCCGAAAGGTTTGAGCAGGTCATCGGTCTGAAGCCAGGCGCGATTCTGACCTGGATTGAAGCGGTCCACAAAGACCTGGTAAACGCGGGCGGTTTTTGACCAGGTGGGGGCAATATTTTGCGGATTGAGCCAGCGGGCAAACTGAGTTGCCTCCTGTTCTGATGCGGCTTGATCGTCTGCGTAAACATTTGAACCATCGGACAAAATAGCGTAAATGTAGTAGCGGAGAACAGCACCTTCTTTTGCCTGCAGCTGAACGGTCCAGGTTCGCAGCCAGCCCCAGGTGAGGGTGTCCCAATGCAGGTCAACTTTTTCGAAGAGCAATTCCTCTCGCGAAGCCCAATCGTCGAAGGTGTATACCAGGCGGAGAGAATGAACTGGCTGCTGGCTGTGGCTGGTGGCTTTGATGGTAAGCACCGCGTTTCCATCGGTGTAGTTGGTCTGGACGCTATCCCAATGGTGAACACCCAACAGGCGTTGGCTTTGGTAAGTGGCTCTGCGGGAGCTTTTACCAAGCGGGCCAAAGAGAGTGTCAGGATATTTCGGTTTGTGTTTGTTGACTGGCATTAGAACCTCCGCGGTAAAAGAATTTTACCTGAGACCGATCGATTGTATCTAAAAAGGCTTTAGGTATATTGGCGATCGGGCGATAACGGACAAGAAGGGCAGATCGCCGCAGTCGCTTGGCTCCCTCGCGATGACGCAGACTGCGGATTGTGCCTTACCTGCGATTACCAAAAGTGACTTTACCATACTATAATCCAGGAGATGAAAAAAACCCAAGGTTGGATGAATAAGATTCCTGGCGAGGCTTTGCTTCTGCTGACGGCAATCATATGGGGTAGCGGGTTCGTCGCCCAGCGCAAAGCGATGGAAGGTATGCAGCCTTTTGCGTTCGTCGCGCTGCGCTTTTTCCTGGGGTGTTTGGTTTTACTGCCGGCTTTGATCGTAAGTAAGAAAAAGGAATCTGGAGAAATATCACTAAGAGAGCGCATCATGCCAGGCTTGATCAGTGGACTGTTTTTGTTTGCCGGTACAAGCTTTCAGCAGATTGGGATCGTGACCACCAGTGCTTCCAAAGCGGGTTTTCTGACCTCGTTGTATCTGGTGTTGGTACCTGTGATAGGGCTACTTTTTGGCAAGAAAGCCAACCGTTGGGTGTGGCTTGGGGTGGCGCTTGCTTTGTTGGGCGTTTACTTTTTATCAGTGGACTTACAGTTAACGATTCAACGGGGAGATATCTACATAATTATTGGGGCACTGTTTTGGGCACTGCAGATTTTGGCGTTGGACCATTACAGCTCAAAAACAAATGTCCTGGAACTGGCATTTGGTCAATTTTTGGTTGCGGCAGTGTTGGGGTTGGTTGTGAGCCTTGTTTGGGAGAGTGGCGCGATGGTGCCCAACCCGGCAGCCTGGGGACCGCTGTTGTATTCCGGGATTGTAGCCGTTGGAATCGGTTTTACCATGCAAGTCTTTGGGCAAAGCAAGGTTGACCCAGCACTGGCATCCCTGATTTTGAGCCTTGAAGCAGTTTTTGCTTTGTTCGGAGGAATCCTTTTCCTGGGAGAAAGGTTAAGTAATAAAGAATGGTGGGGCTGCCTTATCATGCTGGCAGCTGTGATTTTGGTCCAGGTGAAAGGACAGCAGCAGAAGACGGACCAGCACAAATATTAGTTTACCGGGTTGAAAAACCTGCGGTATTGACATTAGACGTTTATCTAATAGAATTGATTGGTGTCTTTCGGAGGCAAACATGAC
>JBCFBG010000097.1:0-2601 GCA_038562515.1 Anaerolineaceae bacterium | reverse complement strand
AAGTAAGCCCCCGATCAAATACCCATTTTAGCGTAAATGGTTTTTTTCGATCTTTGCCTGCAAACGTAATTTTATGAAGCCTGTAAGCAAAGAAGAATTCCTGGCGATATTGGAACGCCAACACAAGAGCGGGTTAAGTATCAAGGATTTTTGTGCTAACGAGTCCTATACAGTCTCCAGTTTTCACTACTGGAAAAGTAAATTTGGACTCTGTCGGCCCTATAACAATAATGAACAGGAGAAACCCACGGACACATTGTCACCGATCAGCCTCAACCTGCCCGTAAAAGTTCCTGTAACTGCGCCGGATTCATCTCCACGTAATAGTCAGGGAGAGATAAGGATCAAACTTCCGGGAGGCATCCAGGTCAGTTTCATTGGCAGTGCCCAGGCAGAGATTGCAATGAATTTACTGAATCAAATCTGTTCACGCCATGTTCTGCCTGAATGACACCATGCGTTACTTCCTGTGCCCGGGAAAAACCGACATGCGAAAAGGGATGAACTCACTCTGTGGTGTAATCCAGAACGTAATGGGATATGATGTCCGCATGGGAGATGTCTTCATCTTCATCAATCGAAACCGAACAACCATGAAACTTTTGCATGCAGAAGATGGCGGGTTGGTCTTATACATGAAAAGGCTTGAAGAAGGTACTTTCCGTATACCCCCATACGATGAAAAGAGTCGTTCTTATCCCATGCAGTGGCGCGATCTGGTGATGATGGTGGAAGGTATACAGGATGATCCGGCCACCCGGTTGAAGAGGCTGAAAGCAATGAGAAACGTGAGATAAAATAATTGGAAGAACTGTGAAAATAATCCCTTTAAAGCTTGTGTAGATCAGGGTTTTTTAGTATTTTTACAACTAAATAAAAGCCCGGTAAATGGAACAGATGCAAGCCGTAGAACTCCTCATAAAATCGCAGGCGGAACAAATCCGCCAGCTCACGGAGGCTAACGCGAAGCTGTCCGAGCAACTCACCGGCATGCAGCAGCGAATCGACAAGCTGCTCTCACAAATCGCCTGGTTCACCCGCCAGTTTTATGGTCGTAAAAGCGAGAAGCTGTCCCAGTTGGATCCCAACCAGCTCTCATTGTTTGAAACGATTGAGGACCAGGAAAAACGGTCAGAAGAAATGGAAGCAGCCCGTGCTGCTGCCGGGGAACAGATAGAAGAGCAGACGCACACAAGAAAACAGGAGAGGACCAACCGCAAGATGCTGGAGAATCTTCCCGTGCTGCAAGTGGTGCTTGAACCGGAGGACCTGGACCGCGACAAGTATAAGCGTATCGGCGAGGAACGTACCCGCACGTTGGAGTTTGAACCCGGGAAGTTGTACGTGAAAGAACTTATCCGCCCGAAGTACGGTTTGAAGGACAGTGCTGTCCCGGCTGCTGATGTCACACCCGGTGTGATCATCGCCCCGCTTCCGTTACTGCCCATATACAAGGGACTTCCCGGAGCCACCCTTCTCGCAGAGATCCTGCTCCAGAAATATATGTATCACCTCCCTTTTTACCGCCAGGTACAACAGTTTAAACATCTGGGGGTAAATATACCGGAGAGTACGCTCAATGGCTGGTTCAAACCCGCCTGCGAACTCCTGAAACCGCTCTACGAAACACTTAAGAGAGAGGTGATAGATACTGATTACCTCCAGGTGGATGAAACCACCTTGCCGGTTATCAACAAGGAAAGTCACAAGGCAAGCAAAGAGTACTTGTGGATGGTGAGAGCGGTCATGAAGAAACTGGTTTTCTTTTATTATAATGACGGTTCCCGATCGCAGGAAACCGTGGGAACTTTACTCAAATCCTTCACCGGTTACCTGCAAAGTGACGGTTGGCAGGCTTACAACGTCTTTGACAAGAAAGATCAGGTTTGTCTGGTTAGCTGCATGGTGCACATAAGGCGCTATTACGAGAAGGCCTTGAATGAGAATAAGGCACTGGCAGAACATGTCCTGAAAGAAATCCAGAAGCTGTACCGGATAGAGAGTATGGCTGATGAGCGGAACCTGTCGTTTGAGGAACGGACAAAACTCAGGGCGGAACTTGCAGCTCCTGTCATGAACTCGCTTGAATCCTGGATGGAGGAAACCTACCCGACGGTTCTTCCCCAGAGTCTTATCGGTGAAGCCATCGGGTACTCATATCCACGGTGGTCACGAATGAAGAATTATCTGCTGGATGGCAGGCTGATGCTTGACAACAATCTGGCTGAAAACGCCATTCGGCCCATAGCCTTGTCACGAAAGAACTTCATGTTCTGTGGTAACCACGAGGCAGCAGAGAACACGGCCATAATCTGTTCCTTACTCACCTCATGCAAGGAGTTGGGAGTGAACCCGAGGGAGTGGCTTGTTGATGTGATTGGTAAGATGCCCTATTATCAGAAGCCGGGGAATGATGAAAACCTGAAGAAGCTCTTGCCGAATTACTGGAAAAAGGAGGGAACGAGCGAATCTCTAGTGAAACTCTAACAATACTCTAACAATTTACCAGAGATCCCGAAGTTGTTGGGATCAAAGAATCAGATAAAATCTGTGGGTGCAAATGCTCCGGAATAATCAAGGGGTAGTTACTCGGGTGCTTAC
>JBCFBG010000096.1:0-2602 GCA_038562515.1 Anaerolineaceae bacterium | reverse complement strand
CTAAAATTCGTTTAACAAAACGCCCAAAGCCAACAGGACGAATGCCGCGATCCACAGCCAGGGCATAGCCACAGCCAGGGCGCTGATGATGCCGAATTGCGCCAGCACAGCCAGCACAAATAAAACAACGGCAATGAAGAATACAATATTGGTTGGTGCACTTAATTTCATAATATCTCCTTGTGAATGAACAATGGTTATATCACAATTGTACTACTGTCTGGTAAACTGCACAAAATTGAAAATATTACTGCATGGCTTCGATCAAACCAACCACATTCGTCTGAAACTCCAGTAAAAATGTTTTCACGAATTCGACAGGGTCCAGATCTTTATCTTTCAACAGTGGGGTCATATCCATCCCGAAACTCAAGCCGGTGGCGTTATCGACAGCATGCGAAGCTAAATAGGTCGCGTTGGCTACCCGCCTGCCCAGGATCGCATCGGTGTAATTCTTACCGCCCTGCACCTGGGAGACAAACACATCCACCAATTGCGCCTGCAGCTCTTTATGGTCAGAAACATCCATGATCACTTTTTTCTCATCCGGCATCCAATCCAAATTGCGCCAGACCTCACAACCGATCAGTTGTTTGGGCAGTTCTTCGGGTTCCAATTCGCGTAATGCCTCAAGCACGCGCATCAGCACGCCAACATGCGTGTTATGTTTATCTGCCAGGTTGTGGGTATACAGAACTTCCGGTCGGGTTTGCCTGATCAGATTCTTAAAATCTTCCTTAAGTGCCTGGTTGCCCGCCTTCTTGACTTCGGCGCTGGGGTAGCCCAAAAACACCTGGGCGGAATACTTCCCAATTCGGGCGGCTTCTTTCTGCTCTTCCACGCGGATCTGCGCCATATCGTCATCGCTCACGTCAGCAAATTTGCCAGCGCGCGGCGAACCGTGCCCGTCGGTGACGACGCAGCCGGTGAAATAGAGCTCCGGGTTTTCAAAAGCGAGTAAGATGCCTTCAACAGCCATGATTTCGATGTCATCCTGGTGTGCTGCAATGCAAAGATGTGTTGTTCGTGACAAAGCATCGTTCAAGTTTGACCCATCAGGGATATAAATTTCAGAATTTGGTTGAGTGAACATTCTTATCTCTCCAGTTAAGGTATAGACAATAAATATACCATCATTGAAACCAGTTTTATGCTAACATAGTGCCATGCAAACAATAAACCTCACCCACCACATCTCTGCCGATCAGCAAGGGCTTTACCTGCTGGTGCCCTTCGAAATGCCTTCTTCAACTGATAGTATCGAAATTGAATACACCTACCCACACAACCACGACCTGCCTTCGAACGTCGATAACGGGCAATTTACGACACGCCAAAGGGTCAACCGTATTGACCTGGGGCTGATCGCGCCGGATGGCAGCCAGGTAGGCGCCAGCGGCTCCAGCCGCGACCACATTTTCGTTTCCACTACCGAAGCGACTCCCGGCTACCAGCCCCATCCGCTCAACGCCGGCACCTGGCAGATTATGTTGGGGGCATACGTTGTCTCACCGGATGGCGTCGATGTACATTTAAGTTTGCGTTTCACCCCAAAAATTCGCCGCTGGCTGAAAGGCGACTTGCACACCCACACGCTCGCTTCCGACGGTCTGCTCCCACTCGATCACCTCGCTCGTCATGCCCGTGAACATGGGCTGGATTTCATCGCTGTCACTGACCATAACCAACCGGTCCGGAGGGCTTCCTTCCCAAAAATTCCAGGTCTCACCATCATCCCCGGGCTTGAATGGACCCACTACAAGGGACATAGCAACTTCTGGGGGGTCGAAGAGCCGTACCAGGGCGCTTTTTTCACCAATACTGACGAAGAAGTGCAGTCAAAATTCCAGCAAGCACGTCTCAACGGCGCTATCATCAGCATCAACCACCCCTTGGAAAGCAATTTTGGCTTCCGTTTTGACCTCAACATGCTTGAATACGACACAATTGAGGTCTGGAACGGTCCCATGCGCCCTAAAAACATCGAAACCATCGCCTGGTGGGACCAAATGCTCAAAGCCGGTAAGCGCAAGGTGGCGGTCTGCGGTAGTGATTATCACGAAGACACAATTTTTCAACGCCTGGCAAACCCCACCATCAACGTTTTGGCATGGTCGCGCAGCGAAAAAGACATCCTGTCAGCGGTCGAATCCGGGCACAGTTACTTCACCTTCAGCCCTACCTCTCTGCAGCTCGAATTGGATGTTGAAGGGGCAACCTATGGGGTGATCAAGACCTGGAGGGCAGGCATGGAAGCGCAATTGCGGGCAATTTCTCTGGAAGCGGGTGATCAAATCCGGCTGATAGACCAGGATGGCGACCGCATTCTCCTCACAGCTCCTTCAAGTGGCGATTGGCAGACCATCATACCTGTTGAGAAACCTGGTTACATTCGGCTGGAGGTCTGGCGCAGCTTCTATGCCGGCTTGCCAATGCTCCCCGCCCTTATCACCAATCCGATTTGGTTTGATTAGGTATATATGTTGCCCTCGTACGGGCGGCGACGTGTTTTTCGTATGGCGGCGGTGTGTTCTTCGTAGGCCGGCTTCCGTTGTCGAAGCCGGCATTTTTGCCTTTTCGTAGGCCGAGACATGAAGCCCAG
>JBCFBG010000041.1:10861-20345 GCA_038562515.1 Anaerolineaceae bacterium | reverse complement strand
CCAAAAATGCGTTCCAAGCTTTCTGGTCCGAGCCGCCTGGTTTTCAAGGTACCAAAAGATGCCAAACCGATTGATTTCACGATCGAAGGACTGCTTGCAGCGCTAAAGGAATTCCCGCTGGAGGTCGCCACAACTGCCAAACCTGTTCAGCCAGATGAAAAAGACGAAGCCATTTCAGATATGAAAATTCATCCTGGTATTTGGGAACACCTAAAGTCAAAGTGGGCGATTGACAAGATCAACGTTCCGACTGTCTCCACGAAATCCAATAAGGTAGCTGTTCAATTTGCAAAAAACCGCTCAGCTATAGCCCAAGCCCAGGCAAGATATCACCAGGAAAAAGTGGGATTGGTCGCCGAAATGCATCAACTCCACGATTGGACCATCAGCGAAAAAGTTTCGGACATCCTGGAGGTACTACTACCCAAGCCTTATCCCCCTGAGGATCTCGAGACAGCGATCGAAGCTCCTTTCCGCCTGATTCTTTCCCCCAACCGCCACGCAGCATGGGTGCATGCGGTCAAAGAGGTGGTATCCGTTCGCCAGCAATTCTATGCTGTACCAACCATCCAATTTCAACCACAGTTTGCCGCCCTGAGTCTGAAAAGCGATCTGTTTGATCATTACACAATCGGAAAATTCGATCCGGGTGAGATCCACGATAGCAACGCTGTTGCCGTAACGATGCACGCGGATAAGAAACATATCCTGAAAGAAATTGCCAAAATCGATCCAAAGATATCCGATAAGCTGGTGTTTAAAGTAAAAGAAACAGATTGGGTGGAGCTCTGGCACACCCGGCTTGCCAGCCGAAACACTGACTTGAGCGTCACTGAAGACCCCACGAACCCATTGAAAACTGTGCGCGCTATTTGGGCAAGAGATGCTGGTTTTCTGCGGCATTACAATAGTCTTGAACCAGAAAAACTAAATAACGCGCCGCAACCTTTTCCAAATGATGCCTCTGATAACCCTTACCGCGCCCCACTGGATTCGGCTGACCGCTATAATTTTGTCCACCTTTCAGCCAACTTCAGGTTGAAAAATCAGTACACACAAAAGCGATATATTCCCCGCGCAATCCCAACCCGGCAAATGATGCTCACTTCTTTGGGCTCCTGGCTGAATTTGCGCGGAGCCTGGGATCCAACGCCGAGTGGGCTCGAGGTGGAAGAATGGCGGCACATCTCCACGCTGGCACGCGACCACTACGTCAGGGTGGTATACCGCGGTTTTCTGTTCCCCTTCGGGCACCGCGCTTCCCTTGTCAAGATTACGGAACGAAAATTCCACAACAAACTCGACGGCAACCCTGCCTATTTGAGACAGCGAATGTTCATTGTGGTGCGCGAGCCCGAAAAGTCGTACATCCCGATGGACCTGGCAGACCCGAACGGCAACCAGTACGATCTTGCCTTCCCCTTCACCCGTGTACGCATTACCACCCTGGTGACACCCCTTTTGGCTCCTCCGGAAGATAGTGACATAGGCGGAAAATCGAGGCAGCTCTTCCGCCCAATTGAAGGATCAAACACCAAAGAAGTTCGCTTCAATGTGATCGCCACAGACCTTGATGGCCGCGAAGTGGAATTCAGTACCCCGATGAATTTTGTTGGCAAAGCGATCAATGACTTCAATTTTGGCAACGCAGCCGAACGAGATATCGCTTTCGATCTGATGAAGAGAACACAATGGGATTTCACCGGCATCCAGCCCGAAGGAATCGGGAGTCCCCCTCCGAAGAACTCGCCGGCAGCACCTGCCGAACTGTCGGGTCAACAAGTCTGCTATGCCCCAAGCCAAATCCAGGGCGACACTGCTCTCAATACGGAAAACATCTGGTTCGGAGCGCAAATTCCAGAATGGAACAACTTCACCCAGCTTCAACAAATTTACTCACCTGACTTCCCGCGCTTCTACCCACGTCTTGAATTTGCGTCCGCGAAAATACCGGCGATTCAACACCTGGCGAGGAACGAGGGTGTTGCGAAATTCAAATACCCCACGGATTACCTCAAAAACGGTTTTGCCGCAGGAAATGCTGGTCAGGTGTTTGCGCAACTGACCGGCAGCACCCTGGGATTGGACTTTTCGAGCCAGGGTCAGCGTTCGGGTGGTTTGTTGACCCCAAATATGCAGATCAACGGTCTTTCCCGGCTTCACGGACCTGTTGGAGGTGCGCTTGATGATCTGGGCAGCATGACCAGCAATACCTTTGATCCCGAAAAGTTTTTCGCCGGCAAAATGCCCATGCTTTTTGGCGCGATTGACCTGTGGAGGATCATCAACGCGCTTGGCGGTCCGCCAGAGTTTGTCACCCAGGCGCTTTCACCCCTGCAAAGCCTTTCCGACAAAATCACCACGCTTTACACACAATTGGAAACGCTTGGTTCAAGCGCTAATCAGTTGAAAACTGCCATCACAAATGCGTTGACATGCATTACCAACCTGCTCGTCGCCCCGGACCCCACTTCTGCACCTTTATGGGATGCTTTGGAAAATTCCCTTGAGGATGTGAAGGCAAAAATCCCTCCTGTCGTGACAGCGCTGAACCAAACAGACATCTCTGCTTCTGTTCGCATCCCGATTGAAACAGCCCTCACCAGTCTTGGTACTACCCTGGAGGATGTAGGCAGTCTGATCGACACTCTGCAGACCGCCATGGATTTGCTGACGGAACAAAAAGTCTCGCTGGACTGGAAAACGGATTTGGTCAGCTGGCCGGATGAATCTTCAGATCTTGGACCGATTTTTGACTCGCAAAATGGCAAGGCAAAACTCTATTTGCATGCCGAAATCGATGCCAAATCGACTAATTCGGGCGGTCCAACCTTCATGATGTCCTGCGGGTTGAAAGACTTCAATTTGAACCTGATTGGCAATAAAACCATCACCAAGTTCATTTACCTGAAATTCGACAAAATTGAATTTGTGATGGGCAGCAGCCAAAAGGCGGATGTGAATGTTGAATTTGGCGGGATTGAATTTGTAGGCGTGCTTTCGTTTGTCGAAGCACTGAAGTTCCTCATCCCGTTGGATGGGTTTTCGGACCCGCCTGGTCTGGAGATCACTGAAGAAGGCATCACCGCCAGCCTCAGCCTGGGGCTGCCCAACCTGACTTTTGGCGTTTTCAGCCTCACGAATATGAGCCTTGGTGCTGGTTTCTCCGTCCCCTTTATTGGAGACCCTCTCAGCGTGTGGTTCTCTTTCTGCACCCGTGACAACCCCTTCTGCCTCACTGTTGCCATGTTTGGCGGCGGTGGTTTCTTCTCCATCACCCTGCAGCCAAATGGTCTTAAATGCCTGGAAGCCTCCTTCGAATTTGGTGCCAATCTGACGCTGGATGTTGGTGTAGCCAGCGGCGGCATTTATGCCATGGCGGGCATTTACTTCAAGATGGAAAAGAACGCCAGTACCGGCGACCTCGACGCGACCCTGACCGGTTATTTCAGAATGGGCGGTTTCCTGAGCGTGCTGGGTATCATCAGCATCTCAATTGAACTCTACCTTGAATTGACCTATGAGAGCGCCACTGGAAAGTGCACCGGCAGAGCCACACTCACCATCGAAGTGGAAATACTCTTCTTCAGCGTAAGCGTGGAGATCACCGCGGAACGCCAGTTTGCTGGCTCCAATGGTGACCCGACCTTTGCTGAACTGATGGTACCCTACCCCGATCCTTTTGACGGCCATGAGGTAGATCCATGGCTGGTTTATTGCGAAGCTTTTGCCTGAGGAGTGTGAACCATGAAACAAACACTAATTTGGACGGCGCTGCCCAACGGCATCGCAGATGGTAAGGCTCGCCTTTCGGTGATGCTTTCTCCGCGTCTTGAAGGTTCAGGCGCGGATCCGGACGGAAAGACACCCCTCAGTGATTTTCCTGATTTTGCCAACTGGCCAGCCACGGTAAAAAAGATCGGGTTTATTGCTCACGTCAGTGGTGTTCCCGATCCCATCAAACTCAAGCCGAAATTCAACCTGAATGAACCACTCTGGAATTGGATTTTTCCGGCTGGTGTCTACGTGCTGGATCATAAGTTCACTGACCTGAAAGATCACAAGCTGCGCACCATCCCCTTGAGAGACACGCTCAATTACATGAAGAATGTTTATGAGGATTGGGCGGCTGCTGGACCAGGCATTCCCCCATCTTTTGATACGGTAATCGGTACAGGCTTGCGCGGTGTGATCGATGATCTGGATCAACAAAGCCGGGATAGAACAGGAAAAAAGGTCGAGGGCATGCTCAAAGATGCCAAGGTTCTTCCACTTGGTCTGCCTACACAGGAAAATTTTTACCAGGCGCATAAATTCTACAATCGTTACCATAACCCCGATCCGGACTTCAAGTATCCCCGTCCAGAGACGCACACCTTTGATTTTCATGAGGCGGTTGCCATGCTGGCGGATCACCCCAGCTTGATGAGGGCATTGGGGTTGGTGTTGGATTTTGTTATGCCAATTCCCCCTGGTCCGACTGGTGAAATTTGGGTGGAGACGGTTTGGGAACCCGCGATTGATACTCCTAAAACCCCGAAGATGATCACCCATTATTGGCAGGACAACGACCAGTTTTTACCCCAATGGAAAGACAATGGCGATCTTTCGCAAGGCTTTCTGGATTTGACTACCGTGAGGGACATCTTCCAACCATCAGAGAAATCAGATTACAACCTTGTTCAGATCGACCCCGATGGCTCTCTGCTCAAGCTGATGGATTTCAGCTATGGCATGAAGGGTTTCAAGGTCAAGAAGTATCCTGTTGGAATGGACCGTGAGATCACCTTGCCTGCCTTGCGCAGTGGCGGTTTGGGTCTTGTGCGGCGAGGACGTGCCTTGCAGATCCACCAGAAATTAATTGATGCCGAGAAAAAGAATAAAGATCTGACTAAACCTCATGTAACAGAAGAACATTTTTGGGCTGAAGATCTGCTTAGAGGTTATCGCGTGGATGTCAAGAACAAGAAATTCCCTGATGAACCACGCTCCCTTTGTTGGCGTCAAGGTCACTACGTCTTCCATAAGGCGGGAGAATCGCTCGATTTGAAGCCGGAGGAAGGCTATATCAAGAGCAGCTCTGCCACATCGCAACCCGACGATCCAGACCTCGACGGGCAGCTCTACTTGCACGAATCCCTCTTCCGTTGGAATGGCTGGAGCCTGTGTGTGGAAAGACCCAACCAGGTTATCAGCCCTGCCAACATTCCTGAAACTGACCCTAACACAGGCAGATATGAGAATGTCATGCGACCCCACAGCCAACCCAAGGGGGAGGTAGACCTGGACCCGGTTCTTGAGGCTGTTCCCGGAAGCCTGCCCAGGCTGCGTTTTGGGTCTGAATACCAACTGCGGGTCCGGGCGGTGGATTTGGCAGGTAACAGCCTGGCTTCTGACCATAAAAACTGGACAAAAGCGACTGAATTCTACACGTATCGACGCTACGAACCCCTTGCTTCCCCCACGCTGGTACTGCGCGAAGACTTGAGTGCTGGCGAAGGGGTGGAACGCATGGTCATTCGCAGCAATTACGACACTCCGTCCGTGAAAGTGAATGAACGGCACGTGGTACCGCCTAAAACCTCCCAGGAAATGGCAGAAACCCACGGTATGTTTGATGACTATATCGGACCAGGTCAGGATCACAAGAAAGGTTACAACATCGCCCTGCGGGAAGCCGGAAATCTGAGTGATAAGCAAATTATTAATCTATCAACAGGATTGCCAGAGGACCTTCCCGATAAGAATTTGATCAAACAGATCGAGGTGACGGGAAACGACGGCTCTCCTGTAACACAAACCCTGATCCATGGTGAAGAGGACCTCTATTTGCCTTACCTTCCAGACCCCATGGCAGCCGGTGTTACGCTGCGCAACATTCCCCGCTTAACGGCAAGCTGGCTGCCAGGGCTTAAAAAAGTGCACCTGCCCACCCTTGACCCCACGGATCCGTATGTACTGAAAATTCCATTCAAAACGGATTGGCCGGATGTCGATTGCTTCCGCATTCGCCTTGCTGAACGCAATGGTAAAATGATTGGAACGAGTTGTAGTGAAACTTTTGACCTGGATGGTACCCACGAAGCCCACTGGGATGAAACGGAGCGTTTACTGACGATTTACCTCGCCAAGGCTGAAAAGATCGTCTTGCGCTATAGCAGTTTCTTCCAAGCCGGCAATGAGTGGCTCTTCGCTGTTTGGGATTGGCTGAAAAACAAGCCAGATCTGTTAAAACTTGTTCAAAACGGCTGCCTCTGGATGGTAACACCTTACCGAAAATTGGAATTGGTGCACGCCGTTCAACAACCGCTCTGTGAACCCCGATTTGATGCCAATGCGAAGACCAAAAAGACCAGCATGGGTCAAACACACGCCACCTTTACCGGTAATGCCACGCTCAACGCCTGGAGCACGGAAAAGGTGGAACTCCAGTCAGATTGGACCGAATGGTATGACACCGATCCTGAGGGACCCAAGCAGAAAGCATACAAAGCGGTTGCCTGCGAAGGTGAAGTCAAGTATGAGGAACCGAATTCGATCAATTTGGCAAAAAAGCCGCACGATTTACGCCAGGAATTTGGGGATACCCGGCATCGAAACGTCAACTACCACCTGGTTGCCACCAGCCGCTATCGTGAATACTTCCCACCTGCCGGCGGAGTGCAACTCGACTACACCCGCACAGGACCATCAAGACTGCTGAACGTTGATAACTCTGCCCGCCCGGCAGCCCCCAAAATTCAATATATTGTGCCTTCCTTTGGTTGGCAAACAACAAAAACGGCGAACCAAATCACCCACGTTCGCGTCGGAGGCGGATTGCGAGTCTACATCGACAGACCCTGGTATTCCAGTGGAGATGACGAACTGCTTGGGGTAGTACTTGCCAGGCAGGACAAAGAAAACCCACAACCGATCCCGGAAGAATTTGTTCCTTATGTAACGCAACGCGGGCGCGACCCCATCTGGAAGTCAGCTATTCCAGAGAATTTCCTGTATCTGTCCGATTTCAGAGGCTGGACCAAACACCAGGAAGGGCTTACCCTGGATGAGTTACCCTCAACCTCGCTTTTTGTTATGCACGCCATGGATTCCAATGTCGTGAAAACCGGCACGAAAAAAGCAACAAAGAAGTTCTTCAAGAGTAAATTGGTGGACGTGGTTGGCTACAAACCGGAGTTTAACGAGGACCGCAAGCTATGGTTCTGTGACGTACAGTTTAACCCCAACCACCTGCAAGCCTACTATCCCTTCGTGCGCATGGCACTGTGCCGCTACCAACCTTATTCCATACCGAATTCCGATGCCTTCCTTTCGAGGGTGGTGATGACGGACTTTATGCAACTGGTACCGACCCGCACGCTAAAAGTGGACTATCTCCCTGTGGAAAACACGGTTGCCATCAAACTGCAACTCAAGGGGTTTGCCCCTCACTACACCCGAAAATTGTTCATTGAAGGGGTAAATATTCAAACCAGGACCAACCCGGTGACAATCAGGCTCGAAAAACATGAGGATGCCATTCCAGGTGAACTGGGTTGGAAGCCTGAAGATGAGACGATCGTTGTGTCCGGTTTGCCGGACCCGCAGGATCAGTATCTTATGACATGGAGCAGTGGGCTCGGTTTAACCCATGCAATCTGGACGGAGCGCCAGAAATATCGACTGGTGATCAAGGAATTCGAATATTTTGACGCTGACGGACAAATTGCCGTTGTAGAAGGAGAGTACAAGGTAAGAGACGCTCAGGCTGGACGCGTGGTCTACAGCGACGTCATAAACCTGGCAGATTTTGAATAGATAAGACTGCCAGGATAATTCTGAAAAAAAGCGTAGCCGCCTTTGCGAAGGTTTGGTTACGCTTTTGGTATTGGTAAAAGCGGGTAAGGCATTGCTGCCGGCTCTGATGCACCTGGTCTTTGTGGTCTGGTACCGAGCCAACGTAGGTATTGCGATAAAACTATCCCACTTCCCGAATATATTGTGGTTCGGCAGAGCACCAGATCTGTCCATCGGATGAGATTCGCAGCCAGCCGTTCTTCACTTCATACACGGTGACAACATCATTGCGAATCAAATTGCCGATGATTTTGTACTGTTTGCCAGGACCTTCGCGCAAATAAAGGGCTTTAACGATGCATTGAACGCGCCGCAATTCCTTGGACACCAGGGGCGTTTCAGGGGGGAGCCGCAGCATATAATTGCCGGCACCAGAGCACCATACCTCGGCGGCAGGGTCCAGCCGCAACCAGCCGTTATCCTCCCCGTAAACCGAGACGACTTCGCCCAGGTTCAGCTTGCCAATAATTTTGAAGCTCGCGCCTGGACCTTCACGTTTGCGCAGGCTGTTGACCATGCACTTCGCCTTGAAAAGAACACTCGGTTCCGGGATGTTGAGGTACCCGGTGGGGTTGTTGAAATATTTCCAAACTGCTTCTGTGTCACCGTTGAAACGGTTGTAGTCCATATAGCGACCATATCCGCCGATCGATTTGCAGTGGTCACCGGTTTGTTGGATCAGGTAGGTTTCGACTCCGTTGGGTAAAAATGGCGGACCGGGATGTTCCAGGGTGTAAAAGGGAGAGGGGGAGGGCTTGCGATAGGTTGCCAACCACCAATCCAGGCGAGGCAGGTCGGAGACTTGCAGGTAGGAGTTGACCCAGCTGGCACGCGAGTAGACGATGGGGTAGCGACCGGTGCGCGATTTGCAGATTTCAAGGCAGTTGAGCGTGGTTGAAGTAATGCGCGAGCGGGTGTTGATGCCCGCCACCTCGAGATCCAGCGCGACCCGGTCGTGCGCCCAATCGCTTTTATTTTCAAGCATTTTGAAGAGTGAATCCATCTGAGCAACGGCACTTTCGCCGAAATAGAGTACATGGTAGGCAATACGACCGACCTTCAGGTGACCCATTTGGACCCAATGGTAGGTAAATTGTGGATCTCGGTAACCCCAGGAGACGCCAGCGCGAGCCGCGATGAAACTGACCGGTTCAGCGTTGTTCTTGATGGTCTCAAAATTGACCCGTCGGGTGCCTTCGGCGTTCGCCTGGTGTTTGCTGATGTCTATTCCAAATGCTCGTGTCATGCGTCCTCACATAATGCCCAAAGATAGGGTTGTCAAGTGTGAAGGTGCAAGGAAAGTGCCAGAGGCAGGGGGTGGGAGGGAACAGGACGCAGTATTTCGTAGGGATGGTGGCTTGCTCCCATCCGCTGAGCTGGCTGAAATGATTGTTAGCGGAGGGAGACGAGCCCCCTCCGTACGGCTGGGGTTCAGCTCCAGCCGGTGCCCAGGTCTTTTATGGTCAGGATTTCACGAAAAGCGAAAAAAGATTAGGCTAGATTCAGTCAACGCTCGTGACGTCATGTTGAAACCCGCAACCTGACCTACGCCACTGGTAGGACGGTGTGGCAACTGTCTCTAACGAAGTTACAATTTTGTTTTCAGCTATCAGCTATCAGCTATCAGCTATCAGCTATCAGCTAT
>JBCFBG010000041.1:0-10761 GCA_038562515.1 Anaerolineaceae bacterium | reverse complement strand
TCAGCTATCAGCTATCAGCTATCAGCTATCAGCTATCAGCTATTCGCTATGAGAATCGAGCCAGGCTTTGACTTTTTCTTTCGTCACAGGCAGGCTGTCCACACGCAGACCGATGGCGTGGTAGATGGCGTTCGTGATCGCTGGCGGGGTGGGGACGCACACCAGTTCGCCCACGCCTTTAGCGCCGAACGGTCCTTCGGCGGTCTTGGATTCCACGATAATGGAGGTTACTTCAGGCAAATCCTGCATGCGCGGAACGTCATAGCGAGCGACACGGTCGCTTTTGATGATGCCATTTTCAACCTTAAAATCTTCCATCAGGGCATGCCCGATGCCCATAATCACGCCGCCCTCCACCTGTGATTGGAATCCGAGCGGGTTGATGACACGCCCGGCGTCGTTGGCAGCCACCACGTGCAGAGTTTTCACTTCGCCGGTTTCGGGGTTGATACCCACCTTGATCGCTTGCACCGCAAAACCATAGGCGATATGAATTTGCCCACCCACTTCGAGAGGGAAAGTGTCTGGCGCGCGGTAACGACATTCCACCTCCAACCCTTCCGGAGACCCCTTGAGCAAGTCATGGAGTTCCTGCCAGGAGAGGTGGTGTTGGTCAAAATTTACGCCTTCAGCGGAAAGTTGAAAGACGGTTGATTCAGTCTCAAACCGCTTTTCGAGGAGAACCAGGATACGCTCTCGTAAAGCATTGGCAGCCTGGCGGACAGCATTGCCAGTCACATAGGTTTGGCGGCTGGCGGTGGTGGGACCGCCATCAGGGGTGAGCTGGGTGTCCATCAGGTAGATGTTGATGTTGTCGGGTGGAATATTGAGCACTTCCGCTGCGATCAACTGCAGGGTGGTCACCATCCCTTGCCCAACTTCAGAAGCGCCGCTCTTGATCTGCAGGCGACCGGCAGGCAGCAGTTTCAGGATCACGCCGCTGCTGTCATCCGCGCCGGTACCCAGACCGGTGTTTTTGAAACCGCAAGCCAGCCCCCAGCAGGTGATCAGGTTCTGACCGGAAATCTCTTCGGTTTGTGGTTCGAATGGAGCGGTAACCCCATTCCCGGTCCACCAGTCGTTGATGGCATCCAGGCATTCAGGTAAGCCAACACTATCAGTCAAATAGTGACCGGTATTCGTGGTGGAACCGATGTGCAGACAGTTCTTTTTGCGCATAGCCATCGGGTTAATTTTGAGTTCCTCGGCGAGCATATCGATAGCCGATTCAATCCCGAAGGCAGCCTGCACCACGCCAAAACCCCTGAAAGCACCGGCAGGCGGGTTGTTGGTGTACATGGCGTAGCAATCGGCATGCGTGTGGGGGATGACATACGGACCGCAAGAATGGGTGGTAGCGCGCGTCATGACCGGCACGCCCAGCGAGGCATATGCGCCGGTGTCTCCGTAGAGTTCGGTTTGAGCGGCGGTGAGACTGCCATCTTTTTTTGCACCCAGGCGCAATTTGATGGTGGTGGCATGCCGTTTGGGGTGCACAAGCATGCTTTCGCGCCGCGTAAAAAGCAGTTTGACGGGTCTTTGGGTTGCAATTGCCAGCAATGAGGCATGGATCTGACCAGCAATGTCTTCCTTCCCGCCGAAAGCGCCGCCGGTTTTCTGACCGCGCACGCGCACTTTTTCCAATGGCAAGCCGGTGGCTTCAGCAACCTGCCTGCGGTCGTCAAAGGGGATTTGCGACCCCACATAGAGGTCAAGAGCGCCATCTTCCTGGGGAACGGCAATGGAACATTCCGGCTCCATGAAGAGGTGCTCCATGAAAGGCGTTGAAAAGGTGTGTTCAACGATCACGTCAGCTTCTGCGAAGCCGACCTGGAGGTCACCTTTGTTGAAATGGATGTGTTTGAGCAGGTTGCCCTGGTCGTGAAGCTGTTCAGAGCTTTCTTCATGCGCTTCTTGCGGGTTGCTGACCACCGGACGCAGTTCATATTCGGGTTGGATCAATTGGATGGCTTCGTCGGCGATTGCCTGGGTTTCAGCAGCCACGAGTGCGATGGCGTCACCCTGGTAGCGTACGCGTTCGTCGATTCCGACCAGGATAGGCCAGTCTTTTTTGTAGACGCCGTGTTTTCGTTCGTGTTGCAGGTCTTGGGCGGTGAGGATTCTTACAACCCCAGGAAGCGCTTCGGCTTTGGAAACATCCAGCGCGCGCAGGATGGCAGAGGGCACGCCGGCGCGCAGTACTCGGGCGAAAAGAAGCCCTTCAAACTGCAAATCGTCGGTGAATTTGGCGGTTCCGATCGCTTTTGCGACCGCATCCGGACGCGCGAGAGGCTTTCCGATGTGGGTAAGGTCTTGCTCGCCCAACGTAACCTGGCGGGGCTGAATGTGACTTTCGTCGCGCATTGCCTGGGCGGCAGCCCGGATGGCAGAGAGGATGGCTTCATAGCTGCCACATCGGCAGATGACGTCATTCATCGCTTCGCGAATCTCGTCCAGACTGGGGTCGGGATTGTTCTGCAGAAGGGCATGAGCGGTCAACAGTTGCCCGGGTGTGCAGAAGCCGCATTGGATGGCACCATGAGTGATGAAAGCTTCCTGGAGTGGATGCAGCGCTTTGAGGTCTTCACGCTGGTCTTGCTGGTGCTGGGGGCGCAATGCCCGCAGACCTTCGATGGTCAGGATCGATTTCCCATTCACTTTGGCAGAGCGGGTGATGCACGAGCGGGTGGGAACGCCGTCGACAAGGACAGTGCAGATGTTGCAGCGTCCTTCGCCACAACCGATTTTTGTGCCGGTCAGGCGCAAACGCTCGCGCAATAAATCGCTTAGTTTTTCACCAGGGATTTCTTCGAGGGTGTAAGGGGTACCGTTTACAGTAATTTCCAGCATGACTCTCTCATGTAGTGCGATGGCAACTTTAATTTGATGTCTAATTATACAGGGAATGGAAAAGCGTGGGTTTGATAACCACAATTTCTGGCATGGAGACAATATTTAACTTGTTCAAAAGTTGGATTAACAAAACGTAATATGAAATAATTCCCGTCAATAGATATGAGGTTCAAATGGCAAGAAGAAAGCTACCAATACAAGTAAAGAAACAAAATCTGACCCCCATATGGATCATCCTGGCTGTGGTTATTGTTGTGGTTACTGTTTTTGTGAATCAAGGCATACGAGAACTCAGCGGAAATCCGATCCTGCTGTCGCAAGATGACGTCCCACGCATGACTGTGCCTGAAGTTCAGCAAGCCTTGCAAAACGAAGGCGCGATTTTACTGGACGTCAGAACGCCTGAGCAATATGCTGCCAGCCACGTTCGGGGTGCGCAAAGCGTGCCTGTTAGTGATCTTGATTCGTATCTTTCGGGGTTGGATAAGGACGCCTGGTACATCACCTACTGTACCTGACCGGCTGAAAATTCGAGCGCCCGTGCGACGTTTGAGATGTTGAAAGCAGGTTTTACCCGCGTCAACCCTGTCTTAGGTGGATTTGAAGCCCTGATGGGCGCCGGCTTCCCGATCGAACCATAGATGATTCTATCTGTAGGCCGGGTTCCGTAGTTGAACCCGGCAAAGCCTTGTTATTTATCCAATATTTCTCTTAATACGAATTTGAGCGAAGCCCGTAGGCCGGGTTCCGTCCTCGAACCCGGCCAACCTGGCGAACGCGGTTCTACTACATTGTTCCTCAATAGATTTTCTTTGTAGGAAGGGTTCCGTCACCTGCCCTGATAAGGGTTGAACCCGGCAAAATCGGCAATCAGGCATGTTTCCCATTGGAAGCCGACCGATATGTTAGACGGATTTTGCCATGCCATTACATATGCGCATGTTAAGTGCGCCGGGTTCAAATTCGGAACCCGGCCTACGACTGATAAACTTGTGATAAGCTTTCTTTTATGCGGAGATATATTCGAAACTATGTCGAAGGCGGTACGTTCTTTTTTACCCTTGTCACTCACGGTCGCAACGCATATTTCCATGACCATTCAAGCATCGTAATTTGCCTAAATTCGATCAGTCAAACTCAAAAATATCATCCATTCGAACTGGTTGCCTATTGCATCATGCCAGACCACCTGCATTTGCTAATTAGCCTCCCAGTTCGCCAATTCGATTATTCGACGATCATCAAAGAGTTCAAAAAGAAAGTTACAAAAGAGCTCAAACACCAACGCAATGATCCGGATCTTGTCGTATGGCAAGATCGATTCTGGGAACATACAATCCGGGATCAGTGCGACCACAAGACCCATTTTGATTACATCCACTACAATCCGATCAAACATGGGTTTGTAACCAACCCGGATGATTGGAAATGGTCAAGTTTTGGGGATTATTTCGGAGTGGATGTTAGAGAAAATGTGGTGATCGACCCGAAAATATTTTCAAAAAATGGGTTGTCATTCGGAGAGTAGGCATTGTGGCGAAGCCTGTAGGCCGGGTTCCGGGCTTGAACCCGGCAAAATCGGCAATCAGGCATGTTTCCCATTGGAAGCAGCCCGATATTCAAGAAGGATTTTGCGATGAAATTAGGTATACGCAAGTCTAGTGCGCCGGGTTCAAATTCGGAACCCGGCCTACGACTACGATTCTTAATTTTCCAGTAGTTTTCTTACTTCCGATTTAAGATCATCCCAACCTTGTTGGGCGCAGTCACACACGCTTTCCCAGGATTCATTAATGCCTAAGGCATATTTGTCGATATGTTCTCGACCCCTCTCCAGCCAGTCTACTAATTCTTGATGTCTGTCAGGCCAATCGAATTTTTCATGGTGCTCAAGGGCGAGCATCTCAACTCTGCGTTTTTCAATTTCAGCCCGGATTTTTATGTACTCAGCTTCGGTCCGTTCACACCAAAGGTACCTTTTTTGATTTGTGGTCATGGTAATCCTCTCACACAATATCGTACACTTCAAAAACTTAGCATAACACAACTGTTTATACAACTACAAAAAAACGTAGAATGTGTTTTAGAGGATCAAAAAAGCCGGGTTGATGTAACCCGGCTTTTGAAAAACTTGGTAAGAAGCTTACGCCATTGTGTAGTTTTCTTCGTGAATCTGGGAATCTTCGATACCCATTGCATCAAAGTGTTTCTCAACAGCTCTCAGCATAAGGGCTGGACCACAAACAAAGTACATCAGTTCTTTGTAGTTTTGGGGCAGGTGTTCCAGCATGATTTCCTTGGTGATGTAACCACGATGAGGATAATCTTCTGACTTTGGTTTTTCCAAAACCTGCACAAATGCGAGGTTGAGTTTGGGTTTCAACTGCTCAAATTCATTCGCATAAAGGGCTGTATCTTCGTTGAAATCACCGTAGAAAACATAAGCTGGGCGTTTGTCGCCGCGGTCTGCCAGGGTGTTGAGGATGCTCATCACCGGAGCTAAACCGATCCCACCAGCGATCAATACCAAGCCTTTTTGCATGCGGGGATCGTCCAGGTTGAAGGTGCCATAAGGACCATCTACGTAAACGCGTTGACCTTTTTGCATGTGGGGAATGGTGGAGGTGAAATCGCCCAGGTTCTTGATTGAGAAGCGAATGGCTCCATCTGCTTCAGCACTGCCGGAATAGGAAAAAGGATTACGGCTGAGCACAAAGGGTGAAGGACCCGTGCTGATCCAGGCAACCTGACCAGCCTCGAAGGGCACGCCATCGTGACCATCCGGGACCAGCGTCAGGCTGTAGGTGTCAGCAGATTCGCCAACAACAGATTCGACCATGTAGGGTTTCTGACCTATTCGCATGGGTCGGATGATGCGGATGTAAGCAAAGGCAATCACCCAAACAGCAATTTCGAAAATCCAAATCGCCTTCATCAAGGGATGGCTTGTGTAATAACCAACCTTGAAGAGGTGGGTCATACCAAAATACAGGATCACGATGGTCAAAACATCGTGGATCAGCAGCCAGTAGCGGTAATCCATCTTGAACGACTTGCGCAACACGGAAGTGATGCCAATCAGAATCAGTCCAAACAGACCAATCGAGCCAGCGGCGATCATCCAGGGGGCTTTAAAGATATTTAAAAAGCCGGCGATGATGGGGTTGTAAAAGCTGAGCAGCATGAAGTGCGCGATGATCAGCAAAATCGAGAAGAGTGAGACCCAATGGTGATTGTTGTAGACTTTGTCCATGTCAAGCGCGTCTGCCAGCCAATGGATGCGGCCGATGGAAATCAGTTGAATTCCAGCCAGCGCCATGCCAAGGAAGCCGAGCAAAACAGCAAGATCACGGATGCTTTCCCCACGCAGGTAGCCTGAAACAAGCATGGCTGCTGCGGGTAAGAGCGCAAGCGCAAAGTAGATTATGTAGAATAGTTTTCTTTTGTTTGATGGGCTCATGAGGTTCGCCTTCTTGTGTCCAAATCAGGTGGCCAGACCCTAAGGTCGGGTCAGACCCTGGGTGGTCACACCACTAACGGAGGAAAGGTCCTCGATCGAGTCAAACATCAACTGAAGAACGTATTTGGCATTGTGCAGGTAAGCCGCGGGTTCTTTTTGAACGAACATGTAATTGAAGGCAGCTTTTTGCATGCGGGGAGTGAAGAGCTTGAACTGGTTGGGGAAAATGCCTTCGCTCTCGTCAATTGTGCCATCTTTGTTGGTGTCGATGAAAGCATACGGATAGGAATCGAACTTGAAGCCGAAACCGGTATCAGTGGTAGCCTGGGAGTACTTATTCAGGGCATCGTAGAGGACGGCTTTTACGCCTTCGATTTCGTCAAAAACGGGTTCAACAGTTCCATCGCCGTCATAATCGACTTTGGACATACTGACTTTGCGGTAATCTGCAAAGCCGGAGACGTCTGAGTGACAGGTGGAGCACAAACTGGCATCGGAATTGGGGATTTTCTGGGTGTGCAGGGAGTGAGGATCGTGGCATTCCGTGCAGCTATTGACGGTCTCGGCATGTTCGAAGGCACCCACGTAGGTTTTGCCTTCATACTGATAGCCAGCGCCAGCATCCGCGCCCTGGTGGACAGCGGCAGCATGAAAATAATGAGGACCCATCAGGCTGGAATCAGCCATTGGTGTGTCTTCTTCCTTGCCTTCAGTAGCTGCAGCAACAGCAGTTCCTGCAGACATACCACCGTGGCAAGACATACACACTGAATTTGCGCCGGTTCCGGTAACTTCAACACCGGAGGGGAAGGTGACTGCGTCTAAAGCGTGGGCTTCATCGTTGTGGCAGGCGGTACAGTTGATTGGGTCGTTGATCTTCCCAGCCATGTCCACTTTGCCAGCTTCAGAGCCGTCAGCGCCGACGAAATCCATGAAACCAGAGCTGCTATGGCAGCGGGCGCAATAAACGGGGATTTCCGCTGGTTCGTCTTCATTCCAATGGACGAAGGCTTCCGACGCGGCATCCGCATGCCCGGAATTCCAGTACTTGGCAGTAACTTCCTGGATGGGTTCCGCCTGGACTGCTTGTTGGGAGGTATAGAACATCCAACCTGCAAGTAAAGCGGCAATAAGGAGTAACACTACGACAAAACTTCTTTGATTCATTGATTATTCTCCAAAATTAAGATAAAAAGCATCTTTATTATTATACTGGCTGTGAAATTTGTGTCAATGCTAAATAACTTTAGGTAATTTCCGTGTTACCACGGGTAGATTGATTATTCGGTGATGATTGGATGCTCAACGATTGAGTGAAATAGCGAATTAACGCGCGTAGTGAAGGGGGATCTCAATATTTAAAGGTGTAATGGCGAGGCATGCCTCGCCCCAACGTTCGCGCTTCACATAATCCATCCCATTTTCAACCTCGGCCTACGAGAAGCAATACAAAAAGCCGGCTTCAACCCTCACCAGGGCAGGTGCGGAAGCCGGCCTACGAAAGACTACAAAAACAACTACTTGATCGTGGTCAGGTAGTAGGGCAATCCCATCTGTTCGATCTGACCCTGCTGTTCTTCGAAGTAGTCGATATGACCTTCTTCTTGTTCCAGGATGGTTTCCAACAGCTGCTTGCTGCCATTGTCTTTTTCTTCCACCATCACTTTAATGGCGGCGTTATAACCATCAATCCCGCCCTGTTCCAGGACACGATCGTTTTCCAGCATGCTGGGCAAGTCTTTACCGATGCGAATGTTGTTCATCTCAGTGACGACCGGTTTTCCACCCAGGAACAAAATCCGCGCGATCAACCATTCGGCATGTTTCATTTCATCGATGGCGGTTTTTTCTTCCACCTTCCCATATCCTTCATAACCCCAGTCTTCCGCCATTTCGGCGTGGACCATGTATTGGTTGATGGCGGTCAATTCGTCTTTGAGCAGACCATTCAGCGTTGCGATTACTTTTTCGTTGGTTTTCATATCCTTATTCCTTTGTAATGGTCGTCAGGTAGCTTTCGAGACCCATCTGTTCGATTTGGTCAAGCTGACCTTCGATGTAATCGAGATGATCCTCTTCGTCTTTGAGGATCGCATCGAGGAATTTCTTGGTACCGTTGTCAGCTAATTCGGCTGCCAGTTGCACGGCTTTGTTATATTCAAGGATGGCGCCCTGCTCGGCTTTGCGATCATTTTCGAACATGCCAACGACGTCTTCAGCGATATGGATCGGGTTAAGTTTGGTCACGATGGGTGTACCTTCGAGGAACAAAATCCGCGCGATCAAGTGCTCTGCGTGTTTCATTTCAGTGATCGAGCGTTCTTCGATTGCTTCGTGCAGGGCTTCATAGCCCCAGTCGCCGCACATTTCTGCATGTACAAAATATTGGTTGATGGCAGTCAGTTCATCCCTCAGCAGGAAATTCAGACTGTCGATAATTTCGGGTTTACCTTTCATTGTTACTCCTTTGTGATTTGGTTGTGATTGCCAGTTAATTGTACCCCGTTGACGTATTTTTGCGTAAAGATCACCCCCTCCCGTGAAATCCCGGATGCTTGTCCGAGATTTCTTTTAGCGTAACTAATTTCTTGCGCTTTTGTTAACAGTTCTGTAATTTAAGGTATTATCTATACAATAACATTCGAAAAAGGCAGTGCTATGGGTAAATTAACTGACAATGTCATGGGTGTTTACAACCCGGACTTACAAAATACAAAAATCGCTGATTTTCCACGCTACGATTTTGTCAAGCCGGTCAAACCGCAAGCACGCTTCTTAACCCCGGTCGCCTGGGCGCTCAGTTTTCCGGACGTTTGGAAGCACAAAGCCAAAATCACCCGCGACCTGCGGGGCGTCAAACCGCCTTACATCATGCTCTGCAACCATAACAGTTTCCTGGATTTCAAAATCATGACCGCAGCCCTCTTCCCCCGCCGTGCCAATTACGTCGTCGCTTTGGATGGTTTCATCGGGCGTGAAGCGATCATGCGAATGGTCGGCTGCCTCAGCAAGCGCAAATTCGTCAACGATATTGACCTCATTCGCCAGACCAGCCGCCTGCTGGACCAGGGGCAGATCGTGGTCTACTATCCAGAAGCGCGCTATTCTCATATTGGGACCAACTCTGTTCTGCCGGAATCCCTGGGCAAGATGCTCAAATATCTGCAGGTGCCGGTGGTTTCGCTGCTTTTCCATGGTCACCACATCGATGAACCCGCCTGGAACCAGGTCTCACGGGGAACGCCTGTGGAAGCCGAAATGAAATTGTTGCTCACCAAAGAACAGGTTGCCAAGCTGAGCCCTGCCGAGATTCAGGCAAAAACCACCGAAGCGCTCGTCTTCGACGACTACGCCTGGCAATACGAAAACCAGGTGCGTGTAACCTATCCTCAACGCGCTGAGGGGCTGCACCGCGTCTTGTACCAATGCCCCAACTGCAAAGCAGAGTACCGCATGCACTCTCAGGACAGCCAATTGAGCTGCTCGGCTTGCGGCAAGGTCTGGGAATTGACCGAATATGGTCAGCTTCAGGCACTGCAAGGCGAAACCGAGTTCACATCGCCCCCCGCCTGGTATGAATGGCAGCGCGAAAACGTGCGCGCGGAAGTGCGCGCTGGCACGTACGGGGTGGAATCCGAGGTCCTGATCGATTCTCTCCCCAACTCAAAAGGCTTTGTCCAGCTCGGGAAAGGCTGGCTGCGCCACGATATGAACGGCATCGTCCTGAAAGGCAGCCACCTGGGAGAAGAATTTGAAGTGGTCAAATCGAACCAGTCGCTCTATTCCATCCACGTTGAATTTAACTACATCGATAAAAAACGCGATTGTGTCGATATCAGCACGCTGGAAGACACCTATTTTGCCTACCCGCTCTCGGATGACACCTCCGTCACCAAAATCGCCCTGGCGGTCGAAGAGCTCTACCAGCTCGAGATGGAAAAGAAGTAAAAAATAACGAACCCGCCAATGTCAGACGGGTTCTTTTTTCAAGTGATTAGAACCAGGGTCTATCTGGTAACCGTCGGAAGAAATTGCTGCCAGGGACCTTCTGTGTAACTTACCGAATCAATGCCGATGTAGTTCGAATTCGAACCTAATGGTCCACCCGCAGTGACGAAGTAACGAAAAGCCAGGCGTCCCTGATATGACCTGGGCAAGCCTTCGATGGTAATCGTGTATTGTGTCCACACTTCTGGATAAACATCTTGTAAAAGATCAGGGTTAATACTTAACAGGAGCGTCGAAAAATCTCCGGTGCTGAAGGCGTCAGAGCCCACATCGATGGAAGCACCATTCGTGCTCAATCGCACTTCCAGGCGGTCTGGGTATACCTGATCTGCTGCGCGTGAATAAAAGGTAAAAACATCGCCATTCTTAATGGTTTGAGACGGCAATAGCAGCCAATTACTAATTGTTCCACTCTCCGCCACATTATTAAAGTTCGTCCC
>JBCFBG010000040.1:0-20446 GCA_038562515.1 Anaerolineaceae bacterium | reverse complement strand
TTCTTTATGATAAGATAATCCCATGTTCAAGGCACTGATTGAAACCCTGCGACCGAGGCAATGGACCAAGAATTTGGTCATTTTTGCTGGTTTACTCTTTGACGGTCAATTCCTTCAGCTCACGCCATTTCTGCGCGTCCTGGCTGCTACTTTGCTCTTTTGCCTGGTTTCTGGGGTTACCTACACTATCAATGATTTGCTGGATGTTGAAGCAGACAAACTGCATCCACAAAAACGCAATCGGCCAATCGCCTCAGGCAGGCTGAGCAAAAAAGTGGCAATCGGTGTCATCATTTTCTTATCAATTTTCTCGCTGGTCGGCGGTTATCTGCTTTCACCCAGCCTGGCATTGATTTTCGTCGCTTATACGCTTCTAATCCTTGCCTACTCTTTATGGCTCAAGAAAGTGATGATATTGGATGTGCTTGTGATTGCTGCCGGCTTTGTTTTACGAGTTTTGGCTGGGTTGAGCATCATTCAAGTAGCCTACTTTTCTCCCTGGTTATTTGTGCTGACCACACTTTTGGCGATGTACCTTGCGTTTGGCAAGCGACTGGCTGAGTTAAAACTTCTGGAAACCAATGCTGTCAGCCATCGCAAAACACTGGACGGCTACACCATATCACTACTAAATCAGTACACGATGGTCATCCTCACTGCGATCTTGATCACATATACGTTTTATACGTTTTCTGCTCATCCTGGTCAGTCCAATTATGTGATGATGCTGACGATTCCGTTTGTGGTCTATGGAATTTTTCGTTATCTTTACCTGATCCAGAGTGACCTGATCACCTCATCTCCCGAAGAAGTCTTATTGAAAGATCGCCCTCTGCAGATCGCAATTTTTCTTTGGGGACTCTCAGTTTTGTTGATAATCTATATTGTTTTTTGAGGTACCCATGCCTGCAATAAGTCGATCTGCTTGTGGAAAAGCCATTCTTTTGGGCGAGCATGCGGTAGTCCATGCCCAGCCAGCCATTGCGATTCCGCTTTCCGGTAAACGTGTGAAAGTCAGCGTAGAGCCGCAAATCCTTGCCCCAACAGGAAAAATAAGGGTAATTTCGCCAGTACTGGATCTGAACCGGGATTTGGATACCCTGCCTGAAAACCATCCGGTTTTTCAGGCTGTACTGCTTACCCTTGCTGAGTTGAATATCCTCCAAACTCCAAACTGCACTCTCCATATCTCTTCGACCTTACCGATCAGTTCCGGTTTAGGCTCCAGCGCATCGCTGGCGGTCGCGACAACCCGGGCATTATCAGAATTTCTTGGCCACCCACTGGACTCCAAGACCGTCAACAAAATTGCCTTTAAATGTGAGACGTACGTCCATGGAAAACCATCCGGGATCGATAACACTGTTGTCACTTATGAAAAACCAATCATCTTCCAAAAAGGGAAGGACATTGAATTTATCGAGTCAGGAAGATCTTTTTTCTTTGTTCTTGCAGATAGCGGCGTAAACAAATCAACGAAGGAGACTGTTGCCAGCCTTGCTCAGCAAGTAGAAGATAACCCAACCCATCTCCAACCAATGCTGGCGGAAATCGGGCAGCTGACTCTCCAGGGTAAGCAAGCTCTTCATGACGGTGACGTGACAAGCCTGGCGGAAGCAATCAACCGCAACCAGAAAATCCTTGCGGAACTGGATCTCTCCTGCCCTGAGTTGAACTTTTTAATCGAAAAGGCGATGGAGGCAGGCGCCTTGGCTGCCAAACTGACGGGTGGTGGCAAAGGCGGACACATGCTGGCGCTGGTGGAGGAAAACTCGCTTGAACCTGTGCTTGCGTCACTTCAAGAAGCATCCACCGGTAAAGCTTTTTCCACAATCCTCAAGCCAGAGGAAAAATTTTGATGACAAGTAACGTCATTTTCCTTAAACTTGGCGGCTCACTGATCACCGACAAAGCCCAGCCTGAAACCGCTTTGCCAGATGTTATCTTTACTCTGCTTACCGACGTAAAGCATTTCCTTGAATGCTCTCCGGATCAAAAAATATTGATAGGACACGGTTCCGGTTCCTTCGGGCATTATGCCGCTGCAAAATTCAACACACGAAAAGGTGTCAGCACCTGCGAACAGTGGCAAGGCTTCCGCCAGGTTTGGGAGAGCGCCAGGAAACTCAACCAGATCGTCCTTGAGATTGGTCGCCAAGCCAACCTGGACTTGATCTCATTTCCACCGTCCGCAGGTTTGCTTTCCAGAAATGGAGAGGTTGAATTGTGGAACACGCAGCCCTTCGAACGTGCACTGGAACATGGCTTGATCCCTTTGGTGTATGGGGATGTAGTCTTCGATGAAACTCTCGGTGGCACCATCTTTTCGACCGAGGAACTTTTTGCCCATCTTTCAACAATTCTGAAACCAAGCCGCCTCTTATTAGCAGGCAGGGAAGAAGCTGTGTTTGCAGATTACCCTCAAAACCAACAGCCCATCGCCCACATTTCCAAAACAGCGGAACTCGAAAGTTACTTGCAGCCCTCGCAAAATCTTGATGTGACCGGCGGTATGCGCTCCAAGGTTGCTCAGATGCAAGCCATTTGCCAGGCAAGCCCGGGAACAAGCGTAGAAATCTTCCGAGCCAGCCAACCCGGAGAACTTTTAAAAGCTCTCTCTGGTTCGCATTCAGGTACAATCATTTCCTGATATACCGGTTGGGAATAAACTCGAAATTGGACTATACTCGGCGAGAAGGTTCGACATGATTTATACAAGACAACAATTAGAAGAATTTGAGTCTCAGCAGTTGGCTTCCTATGCAACTTTCAGCAAAAATTCCAAAGGGCGGAAATTTCCAGAGGAGGAAGCTGATTTGCGTACCTGTTTCCAACGGGATCGTGAACGCATTTTGCATACCACTGCCTTCCGCCGGCTTGAATACAAAACACAGGTCTTCATCAACCATGAGGGTGATTACTATCGCACCCGCCTTACACATACGCTCGAAGTGGCCCAGGTTGGTCGCTCCATTGCTCGTTCACTTGGCGCGAATGAAGACCTGGTTGAAACCATCTGCCTCGCACACGATCTCGGACATCCTCCGTTTGGACATTCAGGCGAAAGCGCATTAGCCAAGATAATGAGCAATCATGGCGGGTTCAATCATAACCACCAGTCTCTTCGAATAGTTACCGTGCTCGAAAACCGCTATCCAGATTTTCCGGGGTTGAACTTGAGTTGGGAAATATTGGAAGGGATGGTCAAGCACGAGACTGATTATGACCGATCTGACGTCCAGGATTATGACCCCGAACTACGCGGTTCATTAGAAGCCCAGATTGCGAATGTTGCCGATGAACTGGCATATACCAGCCACGACCTGGATGATGGACTGAGATCCGGGATGATCACGCCTTCACAATTGGACGGAATCGCCATTTGGGAAATTATCAACGAAAGTATTGGTCGCCGCAGGACAGAAACCTTGGATGAGCTATCCCGCCATCAGATTATTCGCCGACTGATCAACTTTGAAATTACTGACCTGGTACAATCCATCGATCGTTACTTGCGTAAGAGCAATATTAAAACTGCGCTTGAACTCCAAAAGTTGCCTTATAATGTCGTCGGTTTCAGCGAGGATATGTACCGCAGAAATCGCGAATTGAAAGATTTCTTATTCAATAATCTTTACAGGCATTATCGTGTCGTTCGAATGGCAGAAAAATCTGAGCAGATTCTTTCCAGAATTTTCAATGTATATCAACAGACGCCATCCGCATTGCCTCCTGCTGTCCAGGGCTTGATCGCTGAGCGTGGTGTAGAACGAAGTATTTGTGACTACATTGCGGGAATGACCGATCGCTTTGCCATTGATGAGTATCAACGTCTGTTTGACGTAAATGTATTACCTTAGAAAGAGAAAATGAAACAACCAATAATTATTACACCAGCCGGTAAATTTCAATTAGAACAAGAACTCGCAGAACTCAAAGGACCTCGCAGAGATGCAATTTCCAAACGCCTGAAAAGCGCTATTGAGATGGGCGATCTCTCAGAAAATGCTGATTACAAAGCCGCCAAAGAAGATCAGGGTTTCCTGGAAGGGCGAATCCAGGAAATTGAAGCCATTCTCTCCAAGGCAGAGATAGTTGACAGTGCGCCAAAGAAAAATGGCAAGGTTCAAATCGGAAACAAGGTCACCATCCAGGAAGACGGACAGACGGAAGAAGCCTGGACAATGGTAGGTGCCAGCGAAGCTGATCTCAAGAACAATAAGATTTCTTATGAATCTCCCATTGGTTCGGCATTAATGGATAAAAAAGTTGGAGAAGTGGCTGAAGTCAGTCTTCCGAATGGTTCAAAAATCTACTACAAAATTCTAAAAATAGATTAGTTGATAGCTCAAAGCTCATAGCTGATAGCTGATTGTATTGTATCTATATGGGTAAGATTTGAAACATCGTCACCTTGTGGACTGTGAAAGTCAATTCGTTCCAATCCGCCATTCTGGTGGAAAAATGTGGAAAGAACGCTCCCAATTTTTGAAACAAAAAGCCGGGTTGTGTGATACAACCCGGCTTATCAATGTTCACTAAACTTTACTTTCGATAGATCGCCAATTCGATCGTATTTCTCTGGAAATAGCTATCTTCCGGCAAGGGCAGATCACCGTACGAAACATCCACAATGCGACCTTCCATCCTCAGCGTAGCCGTCTCCAAGCGGAAAAGCTTGCCAGGTTCTGCCAAAATCGGTTCACCCCGGATCTCCAGGCGTTGGCTGATGACAGGATCGTTGTAGGCGTGTTTGCTCATGATTACCTTGGTCACCGTCTGGATGTCGTTTTTATCAAAAAGCCAGACGTCAAAAGCGGAGATCTTCTTGGGTTCACCCACGCCGATCAAATCGGAAATGCTAATCCCACACTCACCTAAGAATGCTCCATTGGGTGCATCAAAAGTGAAAGATTCGTCATAACGGTCATCGCCAAACATATAACTTGACATAAACTGGGCAAGGGGTTTTTCGCCGTTGGCAACACCATTTCCGTTTCCATTCCCGTTTTTGCTGCCATTAGCAAAGATGGAAGCGCGTTGAGCTGCTGGCTTAGGCTCCTCTGCTGTTGGAACTTGTTGCCTCTGAACAGCGGCAGGCATCACAGGGCGTTTCACAGCGGATGGAATCACTTTGTTTTCGGATGTAATTTCACGCACACTGCCTGATCCAAAATTAAAGCCGTGTTCACGGAAGTAGAACCAGTAAGCGGCGCCTCCACCAATCAGGAGCACACCCAAAAGTCCTAATCCAATCCAAAGCAAGGAGTTGGTCTTTTCCTCTGGCTTGACACCATCAACCAGGATTTCTGTACCGTCCTGCAGTGTTGTCCCCGGAGTTGCCAAAACCGTATCCGGAGCTGGCACGCTCGTGTTAATCGCAGAACCAAAGCGTTGAATCTGTTCAACGTTCAGAAAACCCGGTTTTTCAGTGAGTTCTTTCAACGTCTCTTCAGACTTGTCTCCAAGCTCCGCATAAGCCTGCAATGCTTTCGCCTTATCGCCTGTGAGGGTATAGGTGGTGATTGCATTTCGCAGATAATCAACACGTAAATCGGGCCGCAAATTTTCAGCCGACGCATCTGTCCATGGGATTGGGAAGAGATATCCGATTAACAAACCGAGCAGAACGCCACCAATTGCGGCAGCAATTGCAAGATTTCTCGGAATCTCAAGTTTTTCTTTGATGATAGCGGTAAAGTTTTCCATAACCTGCACCTCTCAGCATAATACTTATTGCCTTTGTAGGTGCACGTTTTGTACCAATGGATGACTTAGCCTTCTTGTTCTTCCTTAGCGAAACGGGTGTGGCAATCGTTGCAGACAATTGACTTGTTCGCTTTTTCAACCAGCACTCCCCCGCAATTTGGGCAGGCCTTTCCGGTTGGTTTATCCCAGGACGTAAAATCGCATTCCGGGTAACGCGAACAGCCGTAAAACTTCCGGCCTTTTTTAGAGCGTTTCTCAATGACCTCTCCAATTCCACAAGTCGGACAGGCAACACCAATTTTTTCCAACCATGGTTCTGTGTAGCGGCATTTGGGGAAATTCCTGCAGCTGATAAACTTGCCAAACCTGCCATTTCGAAAAACTAGTTCTCCACCACATTCCGGGCATGCTCTTCCCACTTTTTCAGGTTCAATCTGGGTTTTCGGCATGTGCTTTTTGGCGTTTTCCAGCTCGTGACTAAATGGTGTGTAAAACTCTCGGATCACATCCACCCAGGCTTGCTTGCCTGCAGCCACCTTATCCAATTCGTCCTCCATCAATGAGGTAAATCGCAGGTCTACCACACCAGGGAAATATTCGACCACCAGGTCATTGACCAGGTAACCGATTTCCGTAGGATAAAGACGCTTGTTTTCGCGGCTGACATATCCACGAGTCTGAATAGTAGAAATGATCGGAGAATAAGTGGATGGTCGCCCAATCTGATTCTCTTCCAGAGCTTGGATCAAGGTTGCTTCTGAATAGCGAGCTGGCGGTTGAGTAAAATGTTGTGCTGGGTCGAGCTCTACCAAGTTTTGTTTTTGTCCAAAAGACATCACTTCGATCGGCAGATCAACCAGCTCTTCTTCGCCATTTTCGTCGTCTGCTTTTTCGTAACGATAGACAGCCCGAAAACCAGGGAACACTTCCCGACTACCGGTGGCTTTGAACAAATAATTGTTCTTGTCAGCCTGACCCTCCACTTCCACGGTAGTGATTTCAAGCTTGGCGGGGTTCATCTGGCTGGCAACAAACCGCTGCCAAATCAACCGGTAGAGCGTATATTGATCGCGTGTAAGGTGTTTTTTTAGTGAATCAGGCGTCCGATTGACCGAGGTCGGTCGGATTGCCTCGTGGGCTTCCTGGGCAGAAACAGCGCGTGTGCGGTATTGAGGTTGTTTTTCCGGCAGGTAACTTTCGCCAAACCGTTCACTGATGTAGGCTCTGGCTTCTTTCACAGATTCAGTTGAGACGTGTACCGAGTCGGTACGCATATAGGTGATTAAACCGGTTTCTTCTCCGTTGCCGAGGTCGAGTCCTTCGTACAATTGCTGAGCAATTGACATCGTCTTCTTGGTTAAAAATCCAACACGACGCGAGGCTTCCTGCTGCAAGGTGCTGGTGATAAAAGGAGCCCCTGGACGAACAAGCCTGGTCGAAACATTGATATCCCCAATTTTGTACGCAGCTTTCTTAAGTAACTCAACCGTCGTCATCGCCTGTTTTTCCGTTTCCAGGTTCATGTCGAGGTTCTTACCATTTACCTTCACCAGTTTGGCGCGATATTGTTTGTCACTTTCATCGGGATTGAAAACTGCGTGGATCGACCAATATTCAACCGGTTCAAACGCATCAATTTCTCTTTCGCGTTCGACAACCAGTCGAAGAGCGACCGACTGTACTCTACCTGCCGAAAGTTTGCCTTTCACTTTAGCCCAAAGAATTGGGGAAACGCTGTACCCAACCAACCTATCCAGGATACGGCGAGCTTGCTGAGCGTCAACCAGGTCCATATCAAGTTCGCGTGTTTTTTCGAAAGCTTCTGAAATCGCATTCTTGGTAATCTCGTGAAAGACAACCCGCTCTGTTTTGGCAGGGTCAATTTCGGCTGACTCCATAAGGTGCCAGGCAATCGCCTCACCTTCCCGGTCAGGGTCAGTTGCCAGGAACACTTTCTTGGTTCCATCCGCCAGGCTTTTGATCTTTTTAACGACTTCTTTTTTCTCGTTAGGGACGCGATACTTAGGTTCAAATCCGTTATCGACGTCTACACTTATCTGTGATTTTAATAAGTCACGGACATGTCCTACCGATGCGACAACATCATACTCCTTGCCCAGAAACCGCCCGATTGTTCGGGCTTTTGCGGGAGATTCAACGATCACCAAAGGTTTGCCACTTGCACGGGTGGTTTTGATGGTCGTCTTTTTGGAACTTGCTTTCGGATTTTTTTTTGCTGTAAGCTTAGTAGTTGTGCTCAGCTTTTTAGCCTTAATTTTGGGTTCGGCTTTTACCACCGCCGGTTTTTCAAGCCCTTCATGGGCAGGGGTTGCACCTATTCGATACATCTTAGTCCCACATACAGAGCAAATACCAGTCGTTACAGCCGCTCCACGAGCGTTGAATCCGGCTTCAGGGTTGGCGATTTCTCGCTTTTCTTTACATTTTAAACAGTAAGCTTCCATAATAATCTCTCCAGGCAATGTTATCCCACACTAGCCGGGCACTATAATACCATATTCAATTTATTGTCAAGCGCTGATTGCGGAAGGTTTCAGCCTATATCCCACTTTTTTACCCGCTGGTATTCCATGCCATTTTCCCGCTGGACAATGCCTTTGAGTTCCAACATGGTCAATTCGGCGGTCAGTTTCTCGATAGAGAGCGAAGTCCGGGCACAAATTTCATCAATATGCAGATTCTCATCACCCAGTACTCGCAAAATGTTTTTTTCGATCGCGCTAATATCTAATTGTTCCGTTTTTCGTTCTTTGCCGGTTCGGGCTAAGTTCAAAGTGTCTGTGATTATGACCGGATTGGTCATGGGTGTTGCCCCTTCCGCGATCAACTGATTGGTACCTTTGCTCATCTGCGACAGGACAGAACCCGGCACAGCAAAGATATCACGCCCCTGTTCTAAGGCGAATTTTGCTGTGATTAAAGCTCCACTGCGTTCACCTGCCTCAATTACTACCGTCCCCCTTGAAAGCCCGGAAATGATGCGGTTTCTAGGTGGAAAATTGATGCCATCCGGCTTGGTTCCTGGAGGATAATCACTGATCACTGCACCGTGCTGGGCAATTTCCCTGGCTAATTTCCGATGCTCAGGTGGGTAAATGACATCCACGCCTGAACCTAAAACAGCGAAAGTGCGTCCTCCGGCTTCAATGGCAGCCTGGTGCGCGATGCCATCCACACCTCTTGCCAACCCGCTTACAACAGTAATCCCACTGGCTGCCAGGTAAGAGGCAGTGTCATGAGTGATCTGGCGACCATACTTGGTTACATTCCGGGTACCAACAATGGCAACCGCCAGGTCATCGTCTGGCAAAATTTCGCCGATAAAATAAAGCACGGGAGGTGGCTGGGCAA
Source organism: Anaerolineaceae bacterium (assembly GCA_038562515.1). GTDB lineage: Bacteria > Chloroflexota > Anaerolineae > Anaerolineales > Anaerolineaceae > Mesolinea. The sequence goes on along the minus strand of JBCFBG010000040.1, from coordinate 11,365 downwards.
TTTCCAGCAAATATCGTGGGTAACCTGGAGAATTCCAGGTCAGATAGTTGATCGCTTTTCTTGATAAATCTGTTTCAAGGTTTTCTGGAATTACGTTCTTACGGGATTCAAAGACCTGGTCAACCGCTTTCTCGGTAAGACCAGCGCTGATCAATTCACTTCGATTAGCCTGCCAGGCAACTGAAAGGTCACCAAAGAAATTTAAAAGTTTCCGAAAACGAACCGCGCCGATACCGCGGACAGTGCTGAAAGCCAACCAGAAGGCATCTTCGCTGCTCAATCACGCAATCCTTCGAGCAACTGCACTTCCATCGTACCAGCTTCGAGGTCAATTTTTTTGATCACATCAGGAATCGCCGGAATGAGCAGTTCTACTGCTCCATCTGTCTGGATGATGTAGACATCGTTTGCACCGGTTTCCAGAATTTCAATCAGCTCGCCGAGATATTCTTGCTCTTGCCAAACCTTCAGACCAATCAACTGGTGATGATAATACTGACCCTTTGGAAGCCTGGGTAAATTTCGGGTAGTAGAAAAGACTTCCAGGTTGGTAAGCTTGGCAGCGTCCTCAGGATTTTCGTAACCTTCGAACCCTATGAGCATCAACTCATTCTTCCATCTGAGGGTACTGATGTTGAATTCCTTGTGGTCCTCGCCCAAAAATACTGGCTTACCAGCTTTTATCCGCTCCGGGTATTGCGTGATCACACGCATAGCGATCTCACCCTTGATTCCGTGGGTTTTCTGAAGTCTGCCGATTAATAGATAAGCAGGCTCGTTTTGAGCCGACGAGCCTGCTGTGTTATGTTTGATCTCAGTCATGATTAGGATCAGTCAAGGTCAACGACATCCATCTCCACTTTTTTGCCGGTTCGAGCTGCGACAACCCTCAGGATCGCTCGCATCGAATTGGCAACTCTGCCGTGCTTGCCGATGACTCTTCCGATGTCTTCGGGATGCACACGCAGGTCAAGGTGGACAGATTTGCCGCTTTCAAATTCCTCAACGGTCACATCATCCGGGTTGTCTACAATCGACGTTGCCAGGTATTCCAACAGACCACGGAGGTTATCTTGTGCCATGCTCTTTTCCTCGCTGACTTTTGGTTACTTTGCGGCGATCTTGGCAGCGCGAGCTTGGTAAACCTTGCTGGCTTCATCGATCAGCGCTTTTTGGTCTTCTCCAGCCTTCAAGCGTTCAAAACGCTCATCCAGTTTGACGACTTTAAAAAGTTTCTGAACGGATTCTGAAGGTTGTGCACCGACATTCAACCAATAATATACTCTTTCCTCATTCAGTCCGATCGTACCAGGTTCTGTTCTGGGGTTGTAGAAACCAATAATCTCGATAAAGCGACCATCTCGGGGGCTTTCTTTATCGGCAACTACGACACGATAATGAGGTTGGTGGGCTGAACCCACACGGCGTAAGCGAATTCTTACCATCTTACTATTTGCTCCTTAAATTCTTTTCCTAAAAAATTAATCCGGTTCCAGGCTAAGGTTGAGAGATGCTGAAGGGGCATACCCTTATCCAAATCCGTAATTATATAAATAACCTACCAATATTACCACGTCCACCCGTTTTTTGGAAAGACTTCATTAACTTTTGTATATCTCGAAATTGTTTCATTAACCGATTGACGTCCTGGACGTCTTTTCCAGAGCCTGCTGCAATTCTGCGTCGCCGGCTGGCGTTCAACAATCTTGGGTCACGCCTCTCTGAAGGGGTCATGGAATTGATGATCGCTTCCACTGTCTTCAGCTGACCTTCTGCTTCGTTGGGGTCCACCGCCTTGGCGACAGCGCTCATCTGGCCAGGCAGCATGCCAAGCAATTGAGAAATCGGACCCATTTTCTTCATCTGTTTAAGTTGCTTCGCGAAATCCTCAAGTGTAAATTGACCGGTGAGCATTCTCTCGGCATCTTTGGTATCGACCTCGCCGGTGTAAGCAGCTTCTGCTTTTTCGATCAGACCCAGAATGTCGCCCATTCCCAAAATGCGATTTGAAATTCGGGTCGGGTCAAAGATTTCCAGTGCATCCAACCCCTCACCAGTTCCCAGGAATTTGATGGGTATACCCGTCACTTCCCGGATGGAGATGGCAGCACCGCCACGAGCATCACCATCTATCTTGGTGAAAACCAATCCGGTAATCGGGATTTCTTTATGGAACCCTTTGGCAATGTTAAGCGCTTCCTGACCGATCATCGAATCGACAACCAGCAATATTTCATTGGACGGTACAACCTGGTTGATGCCGACCAACTCATCCATCAACTCATTATCCAACTGTGAACGTCCGGCAGTGTCAATGATTACGACACTATAGCCACCATTGCGGGCACTTTGTTTGGCTTCCTTTGCGATCTGGATCGGTTTGGCACCTGGCAGTGTGAAAACAGGAACATCAATGCGTTCGCCCAGTGTTTGCAACTGTTTAATGGCTGCCGGGCGGTAAATGTCAGCCGCCACTAACATCACTCGTTCGCCAGAAGCACGTAATTTCTTGGCAATTTTCGCCGCTGCCGTTGTTTTACCTGAACCTTGCAGACCGACCAACATCAAGACATGGGGGCGTTCACCTTTCAGATTCAGTTCAACTGGTTGCCCAAGCGTGCTGATAAGCTCTTCGTTAACAATCTTGATGACTTGTTGAGCCGGGTTCAGCGCTTTGGAGACCTCTGCACCGATTGCTCTTTCCTTTACCCGGTTGGTAAAAGAACGCACGACGGCGTAATTGACATCCGCTTCGAGCAAAGCCAATTTGACCTCGCGCATGGCGAGATCGACATCGTCTTCACTAAGTTTCCCCCGCCTTTTCAGGTTTTCAAAGACAGCGTTAAGTTTTTCTGACAAACTCTCGAACATAAACACTTCTCTTAAAGTTTTTTCTTATGATACCTTAAGAAGGTTCAGTCTCGCAATAGTGGCATCTCCTATTTGGTCATACTCAACAGAATCTGTCATCCTGAACGAAGTGAAGGATCTTGCTTTTTCCTCTTCGTATCCTGGAATTCACGACCTTAACTATCGAGCTTAATGAAACTAAGATAAACATTTGGTGTTTTACACTCCTAAGGAGACATTAAAATGAACAAAGTAGCCATAGTTACGGACAGCACTGTTGCAATACCCCCTTCCATCGTTGAGCAACAGAAGCTCACCATTGTGCCGCTTTCAGTCAATTGGGACGGTCAGACCTACCTTGATGGGATTGAGATCACTCCCCAGGAATTTTACAAAAGACTGAAAACTTCGAAAACCATGCCCACTACCTCGCAACCTTCTGCAGGCGCATTTGCCCAGGTTTACAACAAACTTCTGGATGAGGGTTATGACATCCTTTCCATGGTGATTTCTTCGAAAATTTCAGGCACATGGGATTCTGCCATACAGGGTGCGGAGGGTTTGCCAAAAGATCGACTGGTCGTTTTAAATACTCTACAGGCGTCCATGCCTTTAGCAATTATGGCATTGATGACCTCTGATGCAGCTCTTAAAGGCGCATCTTTATTGGAGTGTAAAAACCTGGCAATCGACATCTCAGAACGAATCCAAACCCTTTTTGTAGTTGATACACTCGAGTTCCTCAATAGAGGCGGTCGCATCGGAGCTGCCTCCCGCTTTCTGGGCACAGCATTAAATCTAAAGCCGATTCTCAAACTACAAAATGGCGCCATAGTACCGTTGGAGAAAGTACGCACTTTTTCAAAAGCGATCAAACGTGTTTTTGAGATCGCAGAGGCCGATCTTGGAAAACAAGGACGCGTCGAGTATCTTGGTGTTCTCTCTGCTAACTCACCAAAGCTTAGCGAAGAAATGGTAGCAACCGCCCGCCAGCGCTTCAAAATCAAGAACGAGTTTGTTAGCGAAATCAGCCCGGTAATCGGCACTCACAGCGGACCAGGTGCCGTTGGTTTGGTTTACCTGGCAGAGAAGAAGTAGCCCAATCTTTCAGTCTGCTCTGTTACAATAAGGGAAACTCACCTAAAAGGACTTTCCCATGACAAATGCTGAAAAAATTGGAATCCAGATTCCGGAAATACTCCTTCCCAGACGAGATGTCGATCTTCATAAATGGGCAGTAATTGCCTGCGATCAGTTCACCTCGGAACCTGAGTATTGGGAGCGTGTCTCTGATACAGTCGGAGATGCTCCTTCTACCTATCATCTGATTTTGCCTGAAGCCTGGCTGACCAGGCCTGATAAATCAGAACGAATCCAGTTTTCACAAGCCAAGATGTGTGAATATCTCGATTCTGGTTTGCTTGAACCACACAAAGGTTTTGTATTGGTTGAGAGAACGGTCGGCGACGCCATCCAGACGGGTTTAATTGTCGCGCTGGACCTGGAAACTTACGATTTCAACAAAGGCTCTCAATCCCTGATTCGGGCAACAGAAGGCACAATTCTGGATCGCCTTCCACCTCGCATGCAGGTCAGACGCGGTGCCCCACTCGAACTTCCTCATATTTTAGTCCTCTATGATGACCCGGATTTTTCCATCCTGAAGCCACTGCTTGAGCAAAAAGACGCTCTGCCAGTTGCCTATGACTTCGACCTAATGGAAGGCAGTGGTCATATTACCGGACACTTCATTATTGATCCTGAGACCTTGAGCTCAGTCATTGACCACATCGCGGCGCTTCTCGACGAAGATAAATACCAGGCACGCTATGGCAAAGTCGATCAAAGCCATCCCCTTCTTTTTGCGGTCGGCGACGGAAACCACTCATTAGCGACAGCTAAGAGCATTTGGGAAGAAATAAAACCAACAGCAGGCCCAAATCATCCAGCTCGGTTTGCATTGGTGGAATTGGTTAATTTACACGATCCTTCGCTGAAATTTGAACCGATCCACCGGGTTATGTTTGATGTAGGTGACGGATTTGGTTTTTTAGTCACCAAACATTTTGAGCCGGATTATGAAATTCAGAGTGTCCCGGATTTCTTCGCGATGAAAGCAATAGTATTGGCAGCTGAATCGGGCAAACAACGCTTTGGTATGATCACCAATGCCGGCTACCGGGTTGTTGAACTGACCGCTCCTAAATCCAATCTTTCTGTGGGCAGCCTCCAGGAATTTCTTGATGGATATCTCAAGAAAAATCCAGAAACAGAAATCGATTACGTACACGGCGATGATGTGCTGCAGAAACTGAGCCAGGAACCTGGCAATGTGGGCTTCTATTTACCTCCCATAAAAAAGGATAATTTCTTCAAATCGGTCATCCTGGATGGTTCTTTACCCAGAAAGACCTTCTCGATGGGACATGCCAAGGATAAACGTTTCTACCTTGAAGCCCGCCGTATCATAAACGATAGCAACTCTTGACGTATCGAACAATTGTGCTATATTTAATAGAAAGCTACTATCAACCGGAGTGACCATGGCAACCAAGAAAAAAACAACAACCCCAATAAACGCTTCCGACCCAAACATGGAGGAAGCAAAGAAAGCCGTTTTGGATCGTGCTTTGCATGATATTGTAAAGAAATACGGAGAAGGTTCCATTATGCGTTTGGGTGAAGCCAAACATATGCAGGTAGCTTCAATCCCGACCGGTTCACTCTCGTTGGATATGGCGCTTGGCGTAGGCGGTATCCCCAAAGCCCGAATAACTGAAATTTTTGGTCCTGAGTCTTCCGGTAAAACCACCTTAAGCCAACATATTGTGGCTGAATGCCAGGCACAAGGTGGAACGGCTGCTTTCATTGATATGGAACATGCCCTCGATCCCACCTATGCGGCGCGTTGTGGCGTAAAAATCGACGAGCTTCTCATTTCCCAGCCCGATACCGGCGAACAAGCGCTTGAAATCGCAGAAACCCTGGTTCGTTCGGGTGCAGTAGATCTGGTTGTGGTTGACTCGGTTGCAGCACTTGTACCTCGTTCAGAAATCGAAGGCGATATGGGCGATGCCACCATGGGCGTGCAGGCACGTTTGATGTCGCAGGCTATGCGTAAGCTCTCCGGGGCTATCAGCCAGACTAAAACTGCCGTTATTTTTACCAACCAACTTCGCCAGAAGATCGGTATCATGTTTGGCAACCCCGAAACTACTACCGGTGGGAACGCTTTAAAGTTTTATGCTTCAATTCGCCTGGATGTACGCCGCGTGCAGTCCATCAAGGTCGGAGCAGAGATCGTTGGTAATCGTGTTCGCGTACGCGTGGTCAAAAACAAAGTTTCCGCTCCCTTCAAGACCGCAGAATTTGACATCATGTATAACGAAGGAATTTCCAAGTCAGGCGACATTCTGGATCTGGCGACCAACCTTGAAGTTATCGAGAAACGTGGTTCTTTTTACTCTTACAAAGACCAGCGCCTCGGTCAAGGACGGGAAGCCTCCAAAAACTACCTCAGTCAAAATATTGAGCTCCGCCAGGAAATTGAAGAAACCGTTCGGGGATTGGCAGATTCCGAGCAGATTCTTCAGAGCTTCGATCCTAGCGAAGATGAAAGCATTCAAGACGAAGAATAAAATCGATTACAAAAAGCCGACCAAACCCGGCTTTTTGTATTTAAAACAGGATGAGTAATGAAGCAAATTAGAGTTGAAGATGCGATTGGTATGGTGTTGGGTCATGACCATACTCAAATAATTAAGGACAAGTTCAAAGGCGTGCGCTTTCCAAAGGGACATATCATCAAAGAGGAAGATATTCCCGTCTTGCTCGAGATGGGCAAAGAAACGGTTTTTGTTTTCGAGATAGCTCCCGGAATGATTCATGAGGATGACGCCGCCGCAATCCTTCGGGATATTTGCATGGGGCCTAACTTGAGGGCTGGCACACCCAATGAAGGCAAAATTGAACTGTTTGCAGAATGCGATGGTTTGCTGGAAATCAATGCTGAAAAGTTGTTTCGCCTGAACTCAGCCGAGCTTATTGTGATTTCCTCCCAACTGAATAACATTCCTGTCAAAGCAGGAGATAAAGTGGCAGCGATGCGGGTTGTGCCTTTGCTTATTGAGGAACACCGTTTGTCCACTTTACAGGACGAAGTTAGCTCTCCGGTTTTCAACATTTTGACGTACCAACGAATGAATGCGGCAATTTTTGTCACTGGAAGTGAAATCCTCCATGGGAGGATCCAGGACACTTTTTCACCAGTTGTGCTCGAAAGACTGGCTAAATTCCCCGTTGAAACAAAAATCGTTCGGATGGTGGGCGATGATATTGAGACCATCAAAGATGCCATCATCGAAGCACATGAAGCTGATATCGAACTGATTTTTTGTACTGGCGGAATGAGCGTCGATCCGGATGACCATACACCCGGTGCAATCAGTGCCGCTGGCGCAAAGGTTGTCACATATGGAACGCCTGTATTTCCTGGTGCCATGTTCATGCTCGCCTATTTTGAAAATGGCGGTGTTGTCATGGGGTTACCTGGCGGCGTCATGTCCACTAACAAAACAATTTTAGACCTGGTTTTGCCCCGGGTCATAGCCGGACAAAGGCTCACAAAAGCCGACTTCGCCAACATGGCAATTGGTGGATTACTATCTTAAGGTTTTTGTTTTCCCGAACGAAACCATTCAAAGTGCAATTCTTAAAAATTTGACCAATTGGGAATTACAACCCTCGTTTTCCTCAAGATAATTGTTTCGACAGGTAACAAAAAACCCCTCAAGTTTTATTCTGAGGGGTTTTTGATTCAATTAAAAACGGTTTAGGTTCCTTCTTCCCAGGATCCCAGATATTTCACCTGTTCATCAGTGAGAACATCGATTGCGATACCCATTGACAGCAATTTCAAGCGGGCAATCTCCCGGTCGATTTCCTCAGGCACGTTGTAAACCTTCTTCTCAAGGCTATCACGATGCTTCAAGAAATATTCTGCACCTAACGCCTGGTTGGCAAAACTCATATCCATAACGGAAGCAGGATGACCTTCAGCAGCAGCCAGGTTGATCAGACGACCTTCACCGAGGATATTGATCTTGCGACCATCTGCTAATTCGTAAGAATCAACAAAGGGACGTACACGGTTTTTAGAAACTGCCATCTCTTCCAATGCGTCAATATTTATTTCAACATTGAAGTGTCCGGAGTTACCAACCAAAGCACCGTTTCTCATCACTTCAAAATGGTGACGGTCGATCACGTGCAAATCACCAGTCACAGTAATGAAGATATCGCCAAGTGGAGCAGCTTCAACCATGGGCATCACTCTGAAGCCATCCATCACAGCTTCCAACGCAACCATCGGGTCGATCTCGGTGACGATAACATTCGCACCCATTCCTCGCGCACGCATCGCAAGACCGCGACCACACCAGCCATAACCGGCAACAACAAAATTCTTTCCGGCTAAGAGCACATTGGTTGCCCGGATGATGCCATCAATAGTAGATTGTCCGGTGCCATAGCGATTGTCAAAAAAGTGCTTGGTCATGGCATCATTGACTGCCATCATAGGGAATTCCAAAACTTTGTCCATTGCCATTGCGCGCAAACGCACCACACCAGTGGTCGTCTCTTCAGTTCCACCGATGATGTTCGGAATCAAATCACGGCGTTCCTTATGGATTGTGCCCACCAGGTCAGCACCATCATCCATGACGATATGCGGCTTATGGTCCAATGCGGCATGCAGGTTCTTATAATAAGTCTTGTCATCTTCACCCTTGATCGCGAACACCGGGATCTCATATTGTGCAACCAAAGCTGCAGCAACATCATCCTGGGTGGAAAGCGGGTTCGATGCGGTCAGAACGATGTCAGCACCACCAGCTTGCATGGCACGCATCAGGTTGGCTGTTTCGGTTGTCACATGCATACAGCAGGACATGCGGATACCTTCAAAAGGTCTTTCTTTACGGAAACGTTCTTCGAGCGATGCCAAAACTGGCATTTCACGGGCAGCCCAGTCCATTCTTCGGCGGCCACCTTCGGCCAGGTTCAGATCTTTGATGTTGTAATTTTCCATTCAATACTCCCAAATATTATTTATCTATCAATTGTATCCAGTTCACCTTGATCATCAAAGTGTTTTCGATATTCTGTAACAAATTCATCCCAGGTAAAACGATGGACCTGGGTTCCATTCTGTTGGATGCAGGCTGCGGCAGTAATTGTGCCCATCTCGGCACATGTTTTCAAGCTCAAACCTGCCAGATAACCGCGCAGGAACCCACCCCTAAAAGCATCTCCCACGCCAGTTGGGTCAACAATATTCAAACCCTGTAATGCCGGAACGTAGATATCGCCATCGGCAGAATGTACTCTGGCGCCATTTTCGCCCAAAGTAACTACGCTAAAAACAGGTTTGGCCAGCAACTCTGCTTCAGAGTAACCAGTGTGTTTCTGCATTAGTTCGAATTCATATTCGTTAACAAACAAGCCGTGCGCGCAGTCCAAACCTCTGCGCAACAGGTCGGCATCCACACTGATTATCTGCTGACCTGGGTCAAAGAGTGTTTTCAAGCACAACTCCAGCGATTCTTCGATGTAACGCGACATCGCCCCCGGATCTGTTGGTGAGATCATCACAAAATCATTGCACTCATAAGGCGCTTCTTTGAGCGAAAGGTTGGCAGAATCCGCCATAGCGCCGGTGTAGAAGCTGGCAATCTGCGCATTATGTTGATCCGTGGTTGCAAAGAAAGAAGCAGTGAATTTCTCCGGGATGATCCTGACACTGCTGGTATCCACACCTACTGCTTCCAAGCGCCTCGCGTAGTCAGGGAAATCTTGTCCCGCCGTAGAAAAAAGGCAAGCTTCTCCACCCAGCATTGCCAGGGTGTACGCAATATTTGCGCCAACGCCGCCATCCCGACGAGAAAGTTCAGGCACGAGAAAAGACAAACTGACCTTATCCAGATGTTCCGGCAGTAAGTGGTCGCTGAAAAGACCTGGAAATTTCATCAGATAGTCTATTGCTATCGAACCAGTCAGAATTACCTTCATAGCCAAAACTCCTTCATACCCACAAAAAGACGCCTGACTTGGCGCCGTAAACTTGCACTAGTTTATCACTCAATAGAATGGGTGTCAAAAATTTTATGCTCTACCTTTTGTGCTCACAATCAACACACTTTGTAAATATTATGCGACAAGGGCTTGCTCCATAAACGCTCATAGAGTTCACAAAAAAGCAAGATATTGTTATGTGGTACTATATAAAAGTACATTGGACACAACGAACAGCAGCACATTAGGAGGAAACTATGAAAAATGTTAGATTTTCCAAACTTGTACTGTGCGTTGCCATGTTGGCAATTTTTCTGTCAGGAATTAGCGCACCGACCCTCACCCCTACTTTTGCCCAGTCCGCTGAAGATTTTTCAGACACCACTGATCTTCCCGCTGAGTTCCAATCACTAATGGACGGGGAAGTCATTGAAACATTGGATGCAATGCTACCAGTTCTGCATGCCCTGGAAGATTTGAATTTGAAATTCAATCGCCAGCCTGGTTGGCATCACTCCTTAACAATATTTTACAACGCGTTTCAAGGTGACCACACCGGAAAGCGAACCGAAGGTCTGTTTCCCAATTGGCAAACTGAAGACCACTGGGTTGGCGTGAAAGGGCCTGATGGGGAGCTGGGCTTGGGCTCCTATACCGTTATCGCCAATCAAGCAGGCGAACGAGTTCAGGTTGTTGCTAACGATGCTTCAGGTCGGGGCGGCAACCTTACCTTGATAGAAAGAGATTTAGAAAATGCTTTCGGAAGTCGGGCTGCGGAAGACCCGCAAGCCTTCTTAGCCAGCATACCAACGAAGATGGGAAGCCAGCTTACAGGATATATCGCCCAAATCATCTCATCTGAAGAGAGTCTTGAGAGCATAAAAGCTTGGGTTGAAATTGAAAATGAGCTTCCTGTCCTAAAAATAATGAGGACAATTCGATACGATAAACCGTTGGATTTTGATGAATATCCTCAGCCATATATTGGCTTCAATTTCCTTGACAGCCTTTCTCTTGAAAACGGAAGTTTTCTCGATAGAAAGAGTGATATGGTCTATGAATCTGGTGATTCTGTGATTTTCTTTATGCAGATTACCGAAACGGTCGAAATCATAGACAACATGCCTCGGGATGTTCGCGATCAACACCTTACTGACGTTGAGCGTGTGGAAGCTTTGCGATTAGAAAAGCAGGAAGCTCTGGTTCAACCAAACGCCAGCCTCGATGTTTATTACAACTACGTCGGACAGTCAGCGGCTTATGCTAGATCCACCAATTCGGTTGCCAACGACACACAAATGTTTTGTAATGGAATTAGTCAGATAGTTCCTCCTATAGTGATCAATACACTTGGTGGAACATGGATGGGTTGTACCCAAAAGTGCCGTGATGCATATGGACAAGACACCACAATGTATACTCGGACAGTGCCTGGCTGGGC
>JBCFBG010000039.1:0-20763 GCA_038562515.1 Anaerolineaceae bacterium | reverse complement strand
ATGTCGGTACGGACATCGTAGAGTTGACCGGCGATCACTTCCAGGATTATGGTGAAGAGAGCATGCTCTATACCCTCGAGCTTTACAAGAATGAGGGTTGGCCAGTATACGGCGGAGGCAAAGATATCTTTGATGCCAGCGCGCCAGTAAAAATGGAAGTGAATGGCAACAAGATTGCTTTCATTGGTTGCAATGCCAAATCACCCAATTTTGCCCAGGCAAGCGAGACTGCTTCCGGGGCTTATCACTGCGATATGGAAACCATGGCGCAAACGATCCGCGAACTTCGTGCTGAGGGTTATCTGCCCATCGCCACCTTCCAGCACGAAGAGGTCTACACTTGGTCGCCGGTAGCAGCTATCGAGCGGGATTTCAAAATTGTGGCAGATGCCGGCGCGATCATTGCCAGCGGCAGCCAGTCGCATGTACCCCATTATGCCGAGTTTTATGGCGATAGTTTCTTCCATTACGGTTTGGGCAACCTTTTCTTCGACCAGTACGGACTTGCCGAAAACACAGACATTGGCTTCCTGGACCGCCACATTTTCTATGAAGGCAAATACTTGGGGGTCGAACTGATCCCGATCCAGTTCATCGACAAAGTCCAGCCGCGTCTGATGACTGCTGAAGAAAAAGCGGAGAGGCTCGAGATCATGTTTGACACCATAAGGATGTGGTGGAAAGATGCAAATAATCAACCCTTAAAACCAGCCTGGAATTAGTATCAGTCCAGGTCTCATAGGTCGCCTCAACTCGTTTCACTTGTATAAGGAGACGGGAGCCGACCTGATATAATAATGTTGAAAACAATCCTCACCAAAGAGGTTGTTTGTCGGAGGTTAACTTATGGAAATTACTTGGTATGGAAATTCTTGTTTTCGCATCACCGAACGCAATTTTGCTACTGTCATTACCGATCCTTTTGATTCGGCTGTGGCTGGTTACAATCCGCTCAAATTGAAAGCTGAGATCGTCACAATCAGTAGTAACGACCTTTCTCACAACAATGTCAGTGTTGTCAAAGGCAGCCCCTTTGTGATTGAAGGCCCCGGTGAGTATGAACGCGGTGGTGTTTTCCTTACAGGCATCCAGACTACCCCGTTTCTGTCTGAACACAAGGAATTACGCAATACCATTTACGTGATCGATTACGGTGCCATTACCATTTTGCACCTTGGGCAGACCAACGTGGTTCCCAGTCAGACTATGGTCGAAGAGCTGGGTAACATCAACATCGCCCTTGTACCGGTCGGCTCTGGTGGCGGGTTAAATGCTTCCAAGGCTGCCGAAGTGATCAGCATGCTCGAACCGAATATTGTCATCCCTATGCACTATGAGACTCCCTATTCCAAGCTGGAGCTTGACCCTTTAAGCAAGTTCTTGAAGGAGATGGGGCTCACAGAGTTGGAAACGATGGAAAGCTACAAGATTCCGCCCTCAGGGGGGTTCAGTGAAGAAGGCACGCAAGTAATTGCGCTGGACCCAAAACTATCACCGCTCTAAGTTGATGATTAAGCTCATTATGACCTGGAACATCAAACCAGGACACGAACAGGATTATTTTACTTACGTACTGCACGAATATTTGCCGCAAGTAAACAAATTTGGTTTCGAAGTCACTGATGCCTGGGTCACTGTTTATGGCGACCGTCCCCAGATCCTACTGGGCGCTGTTATGGCTTCGAGGCTCAAAGCGCGAACCGTGTTGGGGTCCAACGAGTGGGAGCATCTGAATGAGCAGTTGTTGGATTATGTCGACAATTTGCAGTTCAAATTAGCTTCGCATAAAGGCGGTTTTCAGTTTTAGATGTCATTTTCAAATGACTTATTGAAATGGTACGACAAGAACGCCAGGCAATTGCCCTGGCGTTCCTTTCCTACCCCATACCGGGTGTGGATTTCCGAGATCATGCTTCAGCAAACCCGGGTCGAAACCGTCTTACCTTATTTTGAACGCTTCCTAAACCAATTCCCAGACTTGAAAACGCTGGCCTCAGCCAGCCAGGAGGATGTCCTCAGGCTCTGGGAAGGGTTGGGTTATTACAGCCGGGCTCGCAACTTACACAAGGCTGCTCAGGTAATTCTTTCGGAACATGATGGACAAATTCCGGGCACGGCAATTAAGCTGGAACAGCTCTCAGGAATTGGTCACTATACAGCAGCAGCGATTGCATCGATCGCCTTCGGTGAACCTGTGGCAGCTGTGGATGGCAATATCAAACGAATTTATTCCCGCATTCTTGCTTTGCAGGAAGTGTTTGGTTCTACTCGTTTTGAAAAAGCCGTTGAAGACTACGCACATACCGTCTTGTCCTCTGAACGCCCTGGCGACTTCAACCAAGCACAGATGGATCTCGGTTCGATCCTGTGCCTCCCTCGTCAACCCCTCTGCCAGGCTTGCCCAGTCAAGGATTATTGCCTGGCGTTTCAACAGGGTGTACAAAACGAACTGCCTCTTCGGATCAAAAAAGCAGCAGTACCTCATTATGAAATCTGTGTAGCCGTATTGACGTTTGAGGGGAAAGTGCTGTTAAGTCAGAGACAACAAACAGGGTTGCTGGCAAGCTTGTGGGAGTTCCCCGGAGGGAAGTTGGAGCAGGGGGATAACAGCCTGGAGGAATGCTTGAAAAGAGAATTGTTGGAAAAGACTGGTCTGATAGTCACGGTTGCTGAGAAGATTGGGGTTTTCAAACATGCCTACACGCACTTCAAAATCACCGTCTATGCCTGGTATGTCAGGCTTCTTTCCCCCTCTCCTCTGAATATCCCGGATAATTGCCAATGGGTTTCACCTGAAAATCTCGTTGACTATCCGATGGGCAAAGTCGCTCGAATGATAAGTGGGCAAATCGAAAGTTAATTCTGCTTGAAAGTGTCAAACAAAACTATAATGAGCCAAACCATGGCGCGAAATCCTTATGCAGGGTAGGCGGGTCAAGTCCGTTTCCTATGGGCGTCTTTGCGAGCGAAGCGAAGCAATCTCGCCTTTTTGTCAGGTAAGTTGGTATCCGTATGTGTTCCGGTTTAAACCAAAATCTTACAGGAATCTACGTCCCAAACTGCCTGTCGCCGGCATCTCCCAGGCCTGGCAAAATGTATCCATTTTCATTCAAGCACTCATCAATTGCCGCGATGTGAATTGCAACATCGGGGTGAGCTCCATGCAGGCGTTCGATCCCTTCCGGTGCAGCCAGGATACCAACATACTTGATTTTTTTAACTCCCCACTTCTTGAGAATATCTATTGTCGCAACCGACGAGCCACCAGTTGCCAGCATGGGGTCCAGAACCAAACAAACCGAGACGGTCGGCTCGACTGGAAGCCTATTATAGTAAGACACGGGTTTCAAGGTTCTTTCGTCCCGGAAGAGTCCAATATGCCAGACTTCCGCACCTGGCATCAACTCCCAGAAACCTTCCACCATCCCCAGTCCGGCTCGCAAGACTGGCACCAATCCGATGCGTTCCACAACCGTGGTGCCCTTGGTCATCATCAAAGGGGTCTGAACTTCAACTTCGCCCACTGCCAGATCCATGGTGGCCTCATAGGCAAGCATAGCGGCAATCTCCCGGATCAGCTCACGGAATTTCTTTGAATCGGTCTTAACATTGCGCAAAAGAGTCAATTTTGCAGCAACCAACGGATGTGATGATGGGTATACGTTATTCATTTCGGTTCTTCCTCCGCCAGGTATTATATAGATTGAAAATGGAATAACTCCATAATATCAGAATTATGCCCAGGATGAGCGAAAACCACAAGATTTCCGCCTTCAGACGCCAATACGCTGCCATCCCCGTAAGAAGTAATGCAAGAATATGACTGATTTGCGCAGCAACTGCATTCTCGCTTACAAACATGAGCCTGGTCGAACCCAGGTAAGCCAGCGTGATCAGTGTGAAGTCAAGCACGATTCCCAAAGCCAGGAACCACAGCCAAAATTCCCCGGCCCCTTCAACCAGGACACCGATGAAACCGACCAGGTAAAGAAAAAACGCGAGGAAAAATGGAGTCACGCGCACCTGACCGCTTTAAACAATTTACCCGGAACCTTTGTCAGGAATTCTGTCTTATCTGTCCAAATCGGAGGGTTGATGATCATCCTGTTTATTATAATCGCGCTGGAAATCGTGGCGAGCGATTATCTGCCGTTTACTCGGTTACAATATTCGCATGCAATACATCATTGACGGTCATAATCTGATTCCAAACATCCGCGGACTGACACTGAGCGATCTTGATGACGAGCAAGCATTAATCGATCTGCTCACGCCCTTCTTGCGTGCCAAAAAATCACGCGCAATGGTGTTTTTCGACCGGGCTGGCACTGGGCTAGCCGGTCAGCGAAACTTTGGTCTGATCAAGGCAGTCTTTGTTCCTGCCGGGCAGACAGCGGATTCCGCCATCGCTAACTACATCCGGCAAATTAAAGGTGCCAGCCAAAACCACACTTTGGTTAGCTCAGATCGTGCCGTGCAAGCATCTGCCCGTTCTTATCATGCAATGGTTCTGACCAGCCAGGAGTTTTCTAAACTGCTTCAAATCTATTACGAGGGAGAGCCACAGGCTGCTCCAGCTGAGCGCGAACTTTCTCCCGAAGAAGTAAAACAGTGGGAAGACCTTTTCAACCAATACGGATCTCAACCGCCTGATGGGATGAGCCCATAACGATTATCCTCCCATTACCTTCCTTTTTAACAAAACATTTACGCAAATTCAGCCAATCTTCGTCCCTTGCCATATTGCCATAGAGAGAACCCGAGACTATAATAACCTTATACAAAAAACCATGCAGCGTGCATCAGCTGCCTGAAGGTTCAAAATACCATTGATGCTCCCCGGTAATCCATCGGGAGAAATTATTTTTATATGACCAATAAGAACAATAACAATACCTTCAACAGAAAAGCCATTCTGCTTTTCCTCACTCTGAGCCTTATGCTCTCAGCCTGCCAAACCACTACCCCAAACCAGGCGGTAGTCACGGAGACAGCCTCTCCAACCTTGCCGTCTCCCACGGCAACCAGTTTGCCCAGTCCCACACCGACACCAACGCCAGGCCCCTTGAAATTGAACCTCAGCCAGGAACTGCCAGCCGAGATGTTTGCCTCCATTCCAACACCCCTCGGGATGGTCCTTTCGGATGATCCTGAAGAAGCAGATATCGTTGTCGAAGTTGCGTCCGATGGACAAAAATACGAATTGATCAGTTACCAGGTGTACACCTTGGTTGCGCCTTTTTTCACCGTTCAGGATAACATCACTCTAAAAGAATTAACCGCAATCCTGACCGGAATGAGTAGTCAGGAAGAAGCACCATTCAAAGGTGTTTATGCTAAAGAGCCGTTCAGTCAGCTTCAAAGTCTGATTGACCCTAAGAACCCAAAACGGGTAACGCTCGCGACGACCACCGATCTTTCAGTTATTCCGGAGGAATATTGGATGATCGTGCCATTTGAAGAGCTTCAGCCCGAGTTCAAAGTCATTTCCATCGATGGTATCAGCCCGCTTGACGACAATTTCGACCCCTCTGAATACTCGCTTTCACTCCCCGTTGGAGTTCGCCTTAACGCAACAGACCGCGAAATTGACCCAGCCTTGTTAAGCTCGCTGCTGCCTGAGAGTAATTACAAACTAGGACAACTGACCAGTCTGATCATGACCGGTGTGACTGCCATGGCACGAGACACCGCGTTCGTGATGTCAACCGAAGGCGTGCTCTATCCGGGGACCAACATCCGCAAGGTAATGCGCGCCGCAGACCTGACTCACATCAGTAATGAAGTCTCTTTCTTCGAGGATTGTCCCCTACCAGACCCTGATTACGAAGGTTTTATCTTCTGCAGCGATCCGGAATATATCGACTTGCTTGCCGATCTCGGCACCGATATCGTCGAGTTGACTGGCAATCACAACAACGATGTGCGTGCAATTTATAAAGTCGACTCTGTCCCCTATTCTCTCGATCTGTATCGCAAGAACGACATGCAGTGGTACGCCGGCGGCACCAACCTCACAAACGCCAAAGCACCTTTAAAAATTGAGCATAATGGCAATAAACTCGCTTTCGTGGGGTGCAACTCCTACGGACCCTATATGGCGTGGGCGACCGATGATAGCAGTGGTTCTGCCCCTTGTGAAGATTGGGAGTGGATCAAGCAATCAGTTGCCGCTTTAAAGCTGGAAGGCTACCTCCCCATTGTTACCCTGCAATTCCAGGAGGAATATCTCTACACCGCCACCAGTCTGGCTATCCGAGATTTCCGTCCTTTAGCCGAAGCCGGCGCAGTGATCGTCAATGGCAGTCAATCGCATGTTGGCAAAGCCCTGGAGTTTTACTCCGACGCACTCATTCAGTACGGTCTGGGCAATTTATTCTTCGACCAACCCGGATTCTATATTACCTACGATGGTTTCATTCAAAAACACTTTTTCTACCAGGGTCGACACATTAGCACGCAATTGCTCACAATCACCCTGGAAGATACCGCCAAGCCGCGCTTTATGACCGATGATGAGCGCGCAAAATTCCTTCAAGATATTTTTGATTCCTCAGCAGAGCTTAGGAGCACACCATGAGCCAGATCGACAGTTACCCAACAGAACCAGAATTTACAATTAAGGCGGTCCAGCATCGCACAGGCATCAAACCTGTCACTCTACGCGCCTGGGAACGCCGCTATGAGCTGCTGGAACCAGTACGCTTGCCAAATGGTTATCGCCTTTATTCTGAACGTGATATCCAGTTATTACTGTGGGTGCAGCGCCGGGTCGATTCGGGCATTAGCATCAGCCAGGTCGTTCAACAATTCAATCAATTTCGTGAGAAAGGCATCTGGCCTGAAAGTATTCAAACCTTCAGTCCAGCCAAACCACGCAAACAGCCGCCCCGCCCTGCCCGCCATTACGCGGAAATGATTTTTGGTGCCCTGGTTGCCCACAACGAGGAACGAGCAGCCTTGATTTTTGAGGAATGCCAGATTTACTTTGACCTGGTAACAATCTTTCAAGAGGTTGTGCAGCCCTCTCTGGAACTGCTGGAAGAAGCTTGGTTTGTCGGAGATATCCCCATTGCCACCCGTCATATGGCATTCCAGGTGCTCAAGGGACGACTGGCAGGCATTATGCAGGGGTTGCCAACCATCAAAGAAGGCGCCTTGGTTTTGGTAGGCTGTGGTCCTGAAGAAATGGATGAGATAGACGCCATGATGCTTTCCGTCTTGCTCCGTCAGAGCAACTACCATGTTGAATACCTGGGACCGGATCTGACCACTGATGATTTGATTGATTATTCAAAAATTGCCCGACCAAAACTAATTTGTCTGGCGATTCACTCAGAGCCTACCGCCTTTCTGTTGAACGGGTTTTCAAAAAAGCTAAGCAGCGTGAGAGGAAAACCAAAGTTCGCTTATTTTGGACGTTATGTCAATCAAAATGAAAGTGTGCGTGAGAACCTGGGCGGAGTTTACCTGGGTGAAACGCTAAAAACAAACCTGGAGCGCGTTCGCCGGCTTCTAACCATGGGAACGGTCTGATTTTTTCTGTTATGAGCCGGGTTGCATCCCTTCCTTGTTGAGGGTTCAACCCGGCTCTTGTGTTTATTTTTTCTTGAGAAACGCGGCTTGTCTGGTTCCAAGTCTGGGCTGCTATTCTGAGCCACAGTAGCGAAGAATCTTCGCGAATTTTAGAATGGTATCTCGTTGGTTCAGCCGAATAAAAACCTTAAAATCCTTCCAACTTCGACAAATCCGCGTACGGTTTTGACAACGCGGCAATTCTCTGCAGAATTCCCAATCTGGATTCACGCAGAGCCTGGTCTTCCACCATCACCAACACCTTATCAAAGAAGGCGTTGATTGGTGACACCAGCCCCTCCACCTGCACAAGCGCATTCTCAAAACTGGGTGACTGATTCAGGCTTGTTTTTGCCTGGGATACAGCATGGTAAAGCCGGATTTCTTCTGCTTCGGTCAATACAGACGGTTCAACCAAAAACTCTCGCTCCAACTCACGAGTCATACGCACACAGCGGCTAAATGCCGGCAAAATGGTGCTCCACTCTGTCTTGGCGACCCACCTGCTCAACACTTCAGCAGCGTGATTTGCCTGGGCAGGATTCTCGCCATGAACGGCTTCCACGGCATCGACCACATCATGTGCAACACCCTGTTCGAGGAGAATGGTATGCAAGCGCCCGGTAATGAATGCGGTTGCCTGGTCTTCTACTTCAGTGGTGAAGGGAACACTCTGCATTGCACCCGCCTGCTGCAATGCCCAGCGAGTGTTAAAATCAAGGTTTTTACCCAACAGAAGACTAACCAGTCCAATTGCCGTCCGACGTAGCGCAAAGGGGTCTTTATTGCCCGTTGGGGTCAAACCCACGGCAAACAACCCGGCAATCGAATCCAACCGGTCTGCCAGTCCGACTACGGTGGCGGGCCTGCTGCCTGGCAGCTGGTCTTCTGAAGAGCTGGGTAAATAATAGTCAAAGACACCTTGCGAAACGACTTCATTCTCCCCGGAATGGCGGGCATAATACTTGCCCATCACACCCTGCAAACTGGTCATTTCGACCACCATTTCTGATGCCAAATCTGCCTTGCACAATTGGGCGATTCGCATTGTGGTTGCTTTCTCGGTCTCGTCCAAGCCCAGTTTTTCTGCCAATTTCAGGCTGATCATCTTGATTCGTTCGGTCTTATCCAACATCGAACCTAATTGTTTCTGGAAGGTAAGTTGTGCCAATTTGGGCACAAAGTCTTCCAGTTTTTTCTTCATGTCTTCCTGCACAAAAAATTCAGCGTCGGCAAAGCGCGCCAAAATCACCTGCAGGTTACCGTCCATTACGATCTCGGCGTGCTGATGGTCGCCATTGCGGACCACGATGAAGTGATTGGTCAATTTTCCTTCCTGGTCCAGAACGGGGATATAACGTTGATGCTTTTTCATCACACCGATCAGGACTTCCGGAGGGAGGTTTTCGAGGAATCGGCGGTCAAACGTGCCCAATAACGCAGTCGGTTGTTCCACCAGGTTGCCGATTTCTGCCAGCAAGTCCGGGTCATCCACAAGCGTACCATTCACACTCTCTGTCAACCTGAGCGCTTGCTGCCAGATGTTCTGCCTGCGCGCCAGCGGGTCAAGAATGATTCCCTGCTCATCCAAATATGCTTCATAAGCAGCCAAGGAATCGACTGTTGTACTCCCCTGGGTCGAAAAGCGCAAACCCCAGGTGGTTCTGCCAGATTGCAGCCCGGCAAATTCGAAAGGCACCACCTGGTCATCTAAGATTGCCACAAGCCAACGCACCGGGCGGGAAAAACTTGCTCCGCTTTGATTCCAGCGCATCGATTTTGAGAAGCGCAAGTTGGTGATCATTAGCGGTAGTTTTTCGCTGAGCAATTCCAGGCTGGTCCGACCTGGTTCAGAAATTTCTGCCACCACATAGCGTCCGTTCTCAAAGGTTTTTACAGCCAGTTGGTCAAGCTCCAACCCTTTGCTGCGCGCAAAACCTTCCGCGACCTTGGTTGGCTTGCCTTCGTTATCGAACGCCCGGTCAGCAGGAGGACCTTTCAACTCCAGTGTTCGTTCTGTCTGCCGAGTTTGCAGGTTTTTGACCGACACAGCCAGGCGGCGGGGTGTCCCTTGAACTTTCATTCCATCATGTTCGAGGCGCATTTCTGCCAGCCAGGTTTCGAAGGCGGGCTGCAATTGTTCAATCGCCCGGTCCAACTCTGATGCCGGCAATTCTTCTGTTCCGATTTCAAACAGGAAATCAGCACGCTCAGCAATCTCAGACTGAGCAAGGAAAAGGCTTTCGACTTCATGTTGCTGCGTTTCCACTTGTTTTAACCAGGGGAAGCCCATCTCTTCACGCTGGGCATAGTATGCTTCAGCTACCTTTCGGGAAAGATCCCGCATTTTGCCAAACAGTGCTTGTCTCTCAGTGAAGCCAACAGCACCTCTTGCATCCAAAACATTGAACGTGTGGGAGCACTTGATCACATTGTCGTAAGCCGGTAAAACCAGCCCTTTTTTGAGAGCATTCTCGGCTTCCTGGGAAAAGAGATTGAACATCTCGCGCAGCCGGGGTACATCGGCAATTTCATAATAGTAGGTGGAATGCTCGCGCTCGGCCACCTGGTAAACATCTCCATAAAGCCGCTGATCGTTCCAACGGATATCCTTGAAATGACTGACACCTTGCAAGGTCATGGCAATGCGTTCCAGCCCGTAAGTCAGTTCGACCGCGGGCACGTCCAGCGTCATCCCACCAGCTTGCTGAAAGTAGGTAAACTGTGTAATTTCCTGGCCGTCCAACCACACTTCCCAACCCAAGCCCCAGGAGGAAAGCGCAGGCGATTCCCAGTTGTCTTCAACGAAGCGAATATCATGCTCTTCGGGATTTATCCCTAATGCCAGCAAAGACTTGAGATACAACTCCTGTGGGTTGCCTGGATCGGGCTTGAGAATCACCTGGAATTGGTGATGCTGTTGAAGTCGATTGGGGTTGATGCCATAGCGTCCGTCATCCGGGCGCACAGAAGGTTCCACGTAAGCCACACGCCAGGGTTCGGGTCCGAGCACGCGCAGAAAGGTAGCCGGGTTCATCGTACCCGCGCCAAGCTGGGAATAATACGGCTGCCAAATCATGCAGCCCTGGCTCGCCCAGTAAGTCTGTAAATTGAAAATAATTGATTGAAAATCTAATCCCTGGTTCATAAGACACCTCTATATTTATCCGCTTGATTATACAACAGCATCTACCATCACCCTACGCTTCGCTTGCAAAGAATCAGCAATTCTACTGTGCAAAGATTTTCCGGTTAGCTAATGCTCCTTCTACTTTGAGAGAAGTAGAATCTCAGCAGGACTCCAATCGTTTCTTTAGGAACGCAGTCTGTCTCGTTCCAACCGAAAAGGAGAGTGGGATGCCCTTCCAAACCTAAAAAGTAAGACAACACAGATATGAAGCATGATGAGTCAACCGCTATTTTATCGATCACGATCGACAAATCCTCTTGTGTTGATGTTTTCATCGACTATAGTCGACATATTACTTGATTTTCGATATTTTATCGACTATAATCGATATAAACAAGGAGGCCACATGATTAAACGAAACCTTTACCTCAAGCAAATTCGACCATTCTATAACACGCCTATGGTGAAAGTACTGACAGGCATACGGCGGTCGGGTAAATCCACCATGCTTTTCCTGGTTCAAGAGGATCTTAAATCATCTGGAGTAAATGAAAATCAGTTTTTTCGGTTAAATATGGAGGCGGTAGAAGGAATGGCGCTAAAGGACTCTGATGACCTTCTCGGCATGCTTACCTCTTTCTTTTCATCACTTGTTGAAGGTGAGAAAGGCTACGTCTTTCTTGATGAAGTCCAACTGTTGTCTGGCTGGGAAAGGGTCGTAAACGCCTGCAACACTTCATACAATGCCGATATCTATATCACCGGTTCTAATGCCTCCCTACTATCTAGTGATCTCGCAACGTATCTGAGTGGTCGTTATATAGAATTCCAAATCTATCCATTTTCGTTTTCGGAATTCACTGAGCTTTTTTCGGGACTGCAGAAGGCTCCTTTAGAGTTGTTTATCGATTACTTAACATTTGGCGGCATGCCATCTTTGCAATACCTCGGACTTCAATATGAACCTTCAATGCAATTACTCCGGGATATCTACAACACTATCATCTTAAAAGATGTGGTGTTTTATGGTCAGGTGCGGGATGTAGACTTGCTCCAACGACTGATATTGTTCGTTTTTGACAATATTGGAAACACGTTTTCAGCGACAAGTATCAATAAATATTTCAAAAGCGAAAACCGATCAGTAACAGTGGACACAGTATTGTCGTATCTTTCTCTTTGCGAAGATGCATTTCTCTTAAAGCGGGTTCCTAGACGTGATTTACCCGGTAAGAAACTGTTATCTGTTAATGAAAAATATTTTGTGGTCGATCACGGATTTCGAGAGAGTTTGTTAGGTGGAAACCAATCTTCCATCCAGGGAGTTCTAGAAAATATTGTCTATTGGGAACTCAAAAGGAGAGGGTTTTCGGTCACGATAGGAAAATTTTCTGAAAAGGAAATCGACTTTGTAGCTACAAGAAATGCCGAGGTTCAATATTATCAAGTTGCATATCTTCTGGCAGATGAGAACACGATTCGAAGAGAATTTGGTGCTTTTTCGGGTTTGGTAGATAATTTCGGTAAATTTGTACTATCGATGGATCAAATCAATTTAAGTCGGGAAGGCATTCAGCACTTCAATATTGTGGATTGGCTCACCCGGAATGGCTGAACAAATTATCAAGTTTCAAGAGTCTTATCGAAAGATTTATTACGAGACCGCGTCCAGAAAGCCGGGAGTTTTTAGACCGTATTCAAGCAGATAGGTCAGGTATTTCTCGATTAATTTGCTCAATTCCCGGTCCACATCTTCGGGAATGGTGCGGTTCTTCACCTGAGGCCAGGGGGAACGTTGGAAAAAGCGCATATAACGCAGCGCATCCGTGCTCACAGTCCAGGCGGAAGGGTCTCCAGATAACGAATTAGGGCAAACCACTCCGCCAAGCTTTGCTGAAAAATACTGATCTTCCGGCTGGATGGCAGCTCCACACACCACGCACTCACGCAGTTGCGGTTTGAAGCCCAGAATATCCATCAGATGCACTTCATAATAATGCACAACCAACCCAGGGACCACACCACTATCCAAACGCACAAGAGTCTCTGTAACCAGGTTAAAAAGAGCTCTGTTTTCCCCTTCTTCATAGGTGAAGCGATCGAGCAGTTCCAACACATAAGCGGCTTGAGCGGTCAGCTTCAGGTTTTCGCGGATATTGTCGAAATTCCGTATCGTTTCTGCCTGTGTGACCACTTCGAAATTGCGTCCTTTTGCCAATTGCAGGTTCACCTGGGTAAATGGCTCCAGGTGACCGGCTTTGCGGCTTTTTATCTTTCTTACGCCTTTGGCAATTGCCTGAAGTTTGCCTTTTTCGAGCGTGTAGAGCGTTAAAATTCGATCCGCCTCTCCGAATTCACGGTGGCGGATCACCAACGCTTGCACGCGATAGGATCTGGCTTCCTTGCTTGCCATCGGAACCTGCTTTACTTCTCCAGGTCTTCCGGGCCAAAAGATCGCGGCAATATTCCGTCCATGGTGCTCTCAAAGACGATCTCACCTTGCTCATCTGCCAAAATCACGGGCATGTCCAGGCTGGCAAATTCGCGCATTACCTGCCGGCAAGCCCCACAGGGAGAGCCACCATTGCGGGTGACCACCGCGATCGCCTTGATTTGACGGTTGCCTTCAGAGACAGCCTTGAAAATTGCCACACGCTCGGCACACAACCCCGAAGGGTAGGCGGAATTCTCAATGTTAGCACCACCATAAATCTGACCGTCTTCCATCAGCACAGCAGCACCGACAGCATAGTGTGAATATGGACTATAGGCTCGTTTTTGATAGAGGCAAGCTTGTTCGATCAGCGCTTGTTTTAGCTCAATTGCCATTTCTGTCATGGGTGTCCTCTTCAATGATTGAGTTTGGCTCGGGGATTTTCTGCACTTTGACTTTCAATATCCGGCGGGCAACCACTTCTTCAACTGTGAAGTCAAAATTATCGTTTCTGACTACTTCCCCCGGTTGGGGAACCCGCCCAAGCTGCCCGTAAATATAGCCGCCCAAGGTATCTGCATACTCATCTGAGAGGTTAAGACCGGTGATCTCGTTGAACTCATCTATGGTGGCACGTCCCAGGACCAGGTAGCCGCCATCGGGTAGTTTTTCGTAAAGCTGCACCTCACCCTGGTCGTATTCATCCCGAATTTCACCGACAATCTCTTCAACGATGTCTTCGAGGGTCACAACACCCGCTACCCCACCATACTCATCCACAACCAGTGCCATATGCACACCACGGGATTGCATCTCGGTGAGTAGTTCGTCTACTTTTTTTGCTTCCGGGACAAAATAGGCCGGTCGAATCAGGTGGCGCTGGTTTGCGATGCAATCGTCACCATCAACCACAGCCAAAAGGTCTTTTGCATACAACAAACCGATTACATTATCAATCGTATCGTCATAAACCGGTACACGTGAATGCCCGGCATTGATAAATTCTTGCCTGGCGTCCCGGATGGTGGTGTTCACATCTAAGGCTAAAACATCCATCCGTGGCACCATAATTTCTTTGGTCATGGTTTCGCTGAAGTGGAAGATCGAGTAGATCATCTCCCTCTCGCCCTGGTCCAGCGTGCTCTCGGGCTGTTCCTGCTCCACCCAATCCCGAAGGCTTTCATCCGTCACAGAAAGGGTCACTTTTTCAGCAAACTCGCCCAAAATTGCTGTCATCAATTTGGTGAAAGGAGCCGTCAGGGCATTGATCACACTCGCAGGTCCTGTCCAGGTTAAGGCAGCCTTTTCTGATGAAGCCAGAATTTTCCGTTCAATCAGAAATTCGAAAGCCGTGACGATCACAAACACCAACAGCAAGATAAAGAGGATCAACCAAATGTTGCTTATCTTAGCCACACGGTCAAGTAACAAGACACTAACACCCGCCAGCAGGTAATGAGCAACCACGAGCCCCAGCCGCAAAGCTGTCCGCAAGCCCTCTTTCTCGATCAAAGCTATTGTTTTATCAACCTTGCCCTGATTCTCGATACGCAAACTGAGCAGCCAAGGCAAACGTACATGAGTGAATGATGATTTAGCCGCTGAGGAGACCAGGGTAAAAACAAAAAACACTACCCATAAGGCTCCAAGCAAAATAGGTTCCGTCACGTTATTCCTTTCTCTCTTTTGGGTGAGCTGGCACGCCAAACACAAGCGTGTTATCAGGCACATCTTTGGTCACCACTGCACCTGCCCCTGTTTTGGCATTTTTGCCAATTTTTAACGGCGCGACCAGCATTGTGTCACTGCCAATAAATGTGTTTTCTCCGATTTCGGTCGTGTGTTTTTCCTTGCCATCAAAATTGCAGGTGATCGTCCCCGCACCAATGTTGACATTTTTTCCGATTTTAGCGTTACCAATATACGAGAAATGACCCATCTTGACGCCTTCGTCAAGAACTGAGTCTTTTACTTCACCAAAATTCCCGAGATGCACGCCATCCATCAACACAGCACCTTTCCGCAAATGACAGAATGGACCCATGCTGACATGGTTTCCCAAACTTGCCTTCTCAGCAACACTGTAAGTGATCATGCAATCGTTGCCGACGGTTGTATCACTGAGGGTAGTATCTGGTCCAATCTGGCAGTTCTCTCCAATTCGTGTGCTCCCTCGTAAGTGAGTGTTGGGCAGTATGACTGTGTCCTGCCCGACGACCACATCACTCTCAACTGTGCAACTGTCCGGATCAAGGAAAGTGACTCCGTCCAGCATCCATTGCCGGATCACGCGCTTGCGCATGGCAAGTTCACAATCTGCCAGGTCTACACGAGTGTTGATTCCCAGTCCTTCCGTTGGATCTTGCAGAATGAACGCGTCCAGTTTTTTGTCTTGCGCTACTGCCATTTCGACCAGGTCGGTCAGGTAGTATTCGCCTTTTGGCGAAGCTTTAATCCTTTTCAGATTTTCCCAAAGCCAGTTGGCTTCAAAGCAATAAACTGAGATGTTGTATTCACGTACTTTCAGTTGTTCAGGGGTTGCAAGCGCTTCTTCAACAATTGCGTTTACTTTTCCGTTTGCGTCTCTGATTACGCGCCCAAAACCCCGCGGCACGTCGCCAACAACACTCGTCATGGTCAAGAAATTTCCAGATTCCTGGTGAAATTTCAGAATAGCGGCAATGGTTTCTGCCCGAAGCATGGGCATATCTGCCAGGGTTACCAAAACCAACTCGGATTTCCCTGCCAGTATTTCTTCTGCGCTCATAACTGCATGTCCGGTACCCCGCTGTTCTGCCTGGAGGGCAAATTGTACTCGTTCACCATAAAGGTTCTGAACAGTCTGGGTCACATCTTCGCTGCCATGTCCAACGACAACAACCGGAGGAAGGGAACTGATGCCAATCACACTCGAGAGTGAATACATCATCAACGGCTTCCCCAACAGCTTATGCAGCATCTTTGGTGTGCGTGACTTCATACGCGTACCCATGCCGGCGGCGAGTACAACAGATGCGATTGTCATTGATTGCTCCGAAAGTTAACAAATAGAAACACAAGATGGTACTTCTGTCTCATCTTGTAAACAGATAGGTGTGAATCGTCTGAGTCTGTATCCACAATATTTCAGCCGGGGCACTTGGAGTCGAACCAAGATCAGCGGATTCAAAGTCCGATGTGCTGCCATTGCACCATGCCCCAAATCGTAGCCAATATTTTAGCATAGTTTCCACCGCATGCCAAATCAGCTACAGCGGTGTATTTTACATCATAAACTCAATTTTTTGTGAGTTTATTGTGCCGGATTTACCGACCAGGATTTTTCAAGCTTTTCTACCTGGTATTCAGTTTCAACCCCTGCCGAATCAGTGTAGGTAAATCCCGCTTTATCATTCCCGATCGCATCCCGGACAAGATTCTTAAACCCAAGTGGGATGGAATTGCTGCTACTTTTTGGAATTACGTAAATATTGGAGAGTTCAGCAAACAGGTTCGATTGGGGATCGCTAATTGAATAGCCGCCAGCCACTGCCAGAATGCCATATTTGTCTCCTTCATGGAAGAAAGAGCGCTCTTGCTTCTGAAGAGCAAGTTCCAGGTTTAAGACAAAGTTATACGCGTGAATGACCTCGTTATAAGCCGGATCGTAAGCTTCCAAAAAAAACCGGTTCGCGATTGCCACATCAGACATGGTTGAGATTCGGATCGCTTTTCGCGCTTCCGAGAGCACATAGGTTTCGCCCTGGTGTTCGAAAGTAAGCGCGCTTTCAGCCATCGCGGTTTTAATCGCGGTGAGCAATTCATTGGAAAGCACTGCTCCACCAACCGGCTCAACCGAACCAAGCAGAGATTCTGCAATGGGCGTCAGCCGATAAATGCGGTAGGAATCCTGACCCAATGGCTCGTAATGGTAAGAAACATTATTAGACGTGAATTGCTTTCTGCCTTCTTCCAGTGCTTGTGAGAACGCTATCACGGCATTCCCATCAAAGACTTCGTTTGGCTTATAGGTAAAAATCAGATCTTCATTAAGGATCGCGCTTGCCTGGTTGCCTGACAGTTCTTCAAGCGGCTGGTCAACCTGCGGATCTTCAACGGTTTCAGGATTGCCGATATTGACAGCACAAGCTGAGAGAAGGGTAATTAAAAGAAATGTGATTAATGATTTTCTAAGTATGTTTTTCATAGGTTTCAATTGTAACTGAGAAATTTAAGTGGATTCAGCTTCTGAGGCAATCATCTATCGGACGGCTATGTTTACAGTATTGGGTCATTAAGAACCGCCTCTTGCGAGGCGGTTCTGTTATCTATCTAAACCATACTTGTGTCATAAACAGGACCAATAAAATCCAGACTGCAGCCATGACTGCTGTTAGCGCAAGTCCAGCCAATAAAGCGTAGAAGGTGTAACGCCTGGCTTCCGAATTTGTCATCCGGGCGCCATACATTGCTCTCTTCTGCTTAACGCCTAGCTCTTGCGCCTGTCTTTCTGCAAATTTAACGTTACGATCATGCCAGGGCGTTCCGTCAACATCCATGCTGACAATCGTCCTGCCATCATCATCGTCAAATTGCGTTTTCTGATCCTTCATCGACTACAGTTCCTTGCTCATTGTATAAATGACATACTACCATATGTCCGGGTTCGATTTCACGTGTTTGTGGAGCCACAGTTTTACAGACTTCCATGACATACGGACAACGAGTGTGGAATTTACAGCCCTTTGGCGGATTGGCAGGTGATGGGATGCTGCCTTGCAGGATGATTCGATTCATCTTGTAATTCGGATCCGGCACCGGCACAGCGCTCAATAAAGCCTGTGTATAGGGATGGAGTGGATTAGCAAACAGACCCTTTTTGTCGCTGTATTCCACCAGGTCTCCCAAATACATCACGCCAACATAATCAGAAATGTGTTGGACAACAGAAAGGTCGTGGGAGATAAACAGGTAGGCAATACCATTGTTTACCTGTAATTCTTCCAACAAATTGATAATCTGTGCCTGAATCGAAACGTCCAGGGCTGAAACAGGTTCGTCGCACACTACAAATTCAGGATTCAATGCTAAAGAGCGAGCGATGCAGATACGCTGTCGCTGACCACCTGAAAATTCATGTGGGTATCGGTCTTTATGATACGGTTGAAGACCGCATTGCAACATGACCTTTTCCAAGTGTGCTTCAAATTCTGAGGCAGGCACAATGTTGTGCTCGCGCACTGCTTCTCCGATGATTTCACTAATTGGCATTCGGGGAGAAAGACTTGAATATGGATCTTGGAAAATCATTTGCAGTTTTGGGCGAACTCTGCGAAGCTCAGCACGGTTCAGGGAAAAAACATCTTCATTATTGAACAACACTCTGCCGCTGGTAGCTTCGTTCAAGCGCAGCATGGTCTTTCCTACAGTCGTCTTGCCACTGCCGGATTCACCAACCAATCCCATGGTCTTACCGCGTTCAATTCGGAAACTGATATCATCGACAGCCTTCACATAGCCAACAATTTTTTGCATCAGACCGGCTTTAATCGGAAAATATTGCTTCAGGTTTTTTACTTCAATGACGTTGCGATTTACGCTATTATTCATCGTAGTATCGTTGTTATTATTTGCCATAATTTGCTTTTACCTCTTCGTTTTCATAGAGATAGCATACCGCCATATGGGTTGGTGAGAGGAAATATTCGGGTGGATATGGTCCATCACAAATGGGCATTCGTCGGTTACAACGATCCCTGAAGTAGCAGTAGTCCGGCATATTGATCGGGTTTGGAACTGTGCCGGGGATGCTGTACAACTTTTCTACTTCCTTATTGATAACTGGTTTTGAAGCCATCAAACCAACGGTGTAAGGATGCATCGGGTTGTTAAAGACTTCATCTGCCGTTCCTTTTTCAACGATCCGACCGGCATACATAACCACAACAGAATCCGCCATTTCAGCTACAACTCCCAGGTCGTGGGTGATGAGCATGATGCTGGAGTTAATCTTATCTTTCAAATTTCGCAGCAGATCAAGGATCTGTGCTTGAATGGTCACATCCAATGCAGTAGTCGGCTCGTCAGCGATGATCAGACGTGGATTGCAGGCTAAAGCCATAGCAATCATGATTCGTTGGCGCATACCACCAGACAATTGATGGGGATACATCTCATAGACGCCTTCGGCATTCGCAATTCCAACCAGGTCGATCATTTCAAGGGTGCGTGCCTTGACTTCTTCTTTGCTCATTTCCGGGTTGTGAAGCTCGATAACTTCATCAATTTGAAAGCCCGCTTTGAAGACTGGATTCAGACTGGTCATCGGTTCCTGGAAAATCATAGAAACTTCGTTACCGCGGATTTTTTCCATTTCTGAAGATGGGGTTTTGGCGATATCATAAACTTTGTCTCCGGTGTTCAAACGCACGGTGCCTTGGATAATCTGACCTTGCGGACGCTGAACCAACTGCATAAGCGAGAGAGCGGTCACTGATTTTCCGCAACCCGATTCTCCTACTACACCTACAGTAGAGCCCTTTGGGACTTCGTAAGTAACACCGTCTACAGCCTTAACAGTACCAATGTCGGTAAAGAAGTAAGTGTGAATGTCGTCAAATTCCACAACATTATTTGGATCGCGCATTTGCGTCAGATATTCACTTTCAGGGACATTCGTGCGTTTACGTTGTTTTTCAATCGCATCGGTGATCCGTCGGTTTTCACGGCTGATCCGACCAGACTCCCTTGCTGTTAAATGGATTCTTTCCGTAATCTGGTTATCTTCCAGATCAGTAGTATCGTATTGAGTTAAGTCTTTTTCTTCGGTCATTATCACACCTTAGCGTTTCATTTTCGGGTCGTATGCGTCACGTAGACCATCACCGACAAAGTTAAAGCCCAGTACTGTCAACAGAATTAACATACCAGCAGGGATCCACATAAACCAAAATGTCTCCATGATGAAAGCATCTGAGGAGATATTGATAATGCTACCCCAGGATGCCAGTGGATATTTAATACCCAGTCCGAGGAAGCCTAATGTCGCCTCTGTAATGATCAAACCACCCAGGCTGGCAGTTGCGGTCACAATCAAGATCGGCATAACATTCGGGACCAAGTGACGGAAGATCTTCCGGCTCGTGCGAATTCCCGTTGCTTCAGTAGCAACCATGAAGTCTTGTTCCCTCAAGCTCAGGATCTGACCACGAACCACGCGGGCGATGCCAGTCCATCCAAGGAAACCCAAAATTGCCATCAAGATAAACATACGATTGACTGGTGTTACTTCAAGAGTGTCCATGACAGAACCAAAGATCAAAATCAGAGGCATTGCAGGAATACTATTGAATAAATCCACGAACCGCATCAAAGCTGTATCCACGCCGCCGCCAAAGTAACCCGAAATGCCACCGATAACCACACCGATGACTAACTCCAGGAAAACAGCTACAAAACCAACCATCAAAGAAACTCGACCGCCAAACATAAGTCGGGTAAGCATATCCATACCATTATTATCGGTTCCAAGCGGGTGTCTTAAAGAGGGAAACTCGAACATGTTGATAAGGACAGTATCGGTTTCTCGTTTGATGTAATAATTCGCATTGACGCGATGGATTTCATACTCAGTTGTAACGCCGTT
>JBCFBG010000038.1:0-21571 GCA_038562515.1 Anaerolineaceae bacterium | reverse complement strand
GATCACATCAAGAAAAGCCTACTTGATCCATGGTGATCCAAGGATTGAAGGGAACCTGTTTGATCGATAAAAAGTGTAAACAATCACCTCAAACAAAGTGTAAACAATCATGGTCTTGACATCAAGCCCCTTCCCTACGGCTAAATGATTGCGGAGGGAGACAAGCCCCCTCCGTACGATTGAATCTTTTGAATTACTGCTATCAGCTACCTGTTCCCTGTTCCCTGCCATCAATACGACGGATTGGAGTGGGAGATTTCGATCTCCTTCACGCAAATAAAGCGCGGCACCTTCAGCGCGGTGGGGTCGCGGCGTCCATAGCTGCTGGAGACGTTGTAGGCAACCTGTTTCTGGCTCATCCACTGCACACGCTCGCCAAAGAAATCATAAAATTTCTGAGTCAGGCGCACATTGTAAGGCACCTGCACGCTGCCATCTTTCTTCAAAAAGAGCGCGCCGAACCGGCTGGAGCCGGTGATCATGCCCTGGGTGGGGTTGACCACGTTCATGTAGTGGATATAGGGGATGTAGAGGATATCCTCTTCACGCTCCATCTCAATCAACGCTTTCAAGGTGTTGATTTCACGCCCTCCGGCGTCCATTACCAGGCTGGCATGGCTGACGTCATGCCCGGTTGGTGTTTTCCCGAATTCATCAGCAGAGTCCTGGTCCCACATAAAAGCCTGGAAGCGACCTTCCGAAACCAGGGGGAACGGATTTCTTTCCAAACCGAAGCGGTCCGCGTTTTGGGCATAGAGTTCTACTTCGGCAGGGTCATCCCGCAAGCTTACTTTCTCAGAAAAGAGCAGTTTGCCCTGGTCTTCTTCCTTTAAGAAAGAATAGCCCTGCATCAATGCCCCGCCAGTCATGCCATAATACGCCATAACATTGACTACTTCAGCCGTAGCGGCCGGACCGAACACGACCGTGTACTTGCCAACCGGCAGCTGCACAGCCTGTGCCTGTTGATAATGCCCGACCAGGATTGCCAGGTCTGTGTGCAAGCCTGGCGCGTCGAGGTCGCTCTTCTTCTGGGCGCTTTGCTCCGCATTGACCTCCCATTTGAGGCTTTCGGAAGACAAAACAGCAGTTACTTGCGCGTCTGTGGACCGGAAATACTGGGTGTGCTCGTTGGCGGTGCTGATCTGGGCAGTGGTGGTGGTGCCATTGCTGAAGATACCGCTCAGCTTGACGTCGTCGCTTTCCAAACCTTCTGCCAGCGTGTTGAAATACGCCAGGCGTTCTTCGTTGGTCAAAGCCGCTAGGGCTGGGTCGAAAGAGCGTTCATCGACGATATCCTTCTCATAGACAGGGAAGGTGGGGTCGTAGCTTTGCGCCTGAGCATGGGGCAGCATCTCCACCAGGGTGTCCAGACCTTTTTCCATCGTCCTGACATCCGTGGGGTTGACAATCATGCTATAGCTGACCTTTTTGCGACCATAGAAAGCGATGCAATCCAGTGAGATCAGGTGTTCGTTGGTGTTGAGCGAGATCGCCGAGTTGGCGAAGCGCATCAGGTAGCTGTCTTCTTCGTGATAGGTGATCAATGCCTTCAGACCTCTCTCAAGGGCAGCTTGACGCAGTTGTTTCAATAAATCAATGACCTGGTTGCTCATCTTACTCTCCTACCTGAACATTATCGAAGCGGCAGACCGGAACGCCGTGCCCAAGCTGCATGATCTGATTGGGAGCGCCTTTACCGCAGTTTTCAACATAATGGAGCCCCCAGGTACTTTCATCACCGACTGCACTGAGTGAATTGTAGAAGGGCAGGGTCTCACCGCGGTAAGTGGGGTTCTTGACAACGCCTTTCTTCTGACCATCTTCCACCAACCAGCCAATATCGCAGGCGAAATGGAACTGCTCGCGGTTGGAGCCGATGGACCAGCTCTTGTCGCCGTCCAGCACCAAACCGTACTTGGTGTTGGCGATGATGTCTTCCAGGCTGCCGTCTGTACCAGGGTCGATATTGATGTTGGTCATGCGCTCAATTGGCACACGGTAGAAGGATGTGGCTCGGTTGGCGCCGCTGGAGCCTTCGAAAATTTGTTTTTGGGCTTTGGCATTGGCTTCTTCCACCATTTGGCGACCAGTGATGGCACCGACAAGGATGCCTTTGTCGATCAGCAGGTTATCCTGGGCGGGGACGCCATCGTCATCAAAGCCGAAACTGCCCGGGCTGTTGGGTTCGAGGGCATTCGCGCGGGCGGTCAGTTTTTCGGAGCCGTAGCGGAGATTACCAAAATCTTCCAGGCGGACAAATGAACCACCAGCGAAGGAAAGTTCGTAACCGAGGATGCGGTCGAGTTCCAAGGCGTGACCGATGGTTTCGTGGGTCTGCAGGAACATGATGCCATTCAGCAAAATTACCGACATCTTGCCGTTGGGGGCGTCATCTGCAACCAGGATCTGGTTCAGCTCGCTCACGACGCGTTCGGCATTTTGAAGGAAAACGGCTTCGTTGATGGTTTCCCAGCCGCGGGTCGCGCCGGTACGTTCGGGCTGATACTTACGGCGCTGCATACCGCCGTCTTTGTCAACACCCATGACGCTGATGGAAGGAAAGACCTCGATAATGTTTTTCTCGATCTCCGAGCCTTCAGAATCCATGAAAATGATTTGTTTGCGGACGAATTCGAGCATGCTGAAGCGCTGAATGACACCGGGTTGGTTGGTGGCAGCGTCCATTTTTTGCAGGAATGCCACTTTTTCATCCAGACCGATCGTGAAGGGGTCGATTTGGTTGGGGCTGTTGAAGCTGCCGACAACCGCATCTTTTTCTGCCAGGCGAACCGGGAAGGTCACGCGTTCGGAAGCGATGCGGGCGTTATCGAAGGCTTTTTCGAAGATCGCGTCCGGGTTGGAAAGGTCAGACGAGGCTGAGAAGCCCCAGGCTCCGTTATAGAGCACACGCACACCCAAACCGCTCTGGCTGGAAGCGTTGTTTTCTTTGAGATTGCCGTTCCACATGAAGAGGAAGTTAGTGTCCTCGTGTGGGTACCAGCGGGCGTCAACATAATGCGCGCCTTTGGCGTGCAGTTGATCTATTTGTTTACGGATTGAATCTTTCACAAGTATCTCCTTTGGTTACAGTTGGTTTTATTATAGTTTTATTGGGGGGATTTAGGGGTTTTTGAGCATACACAGGGTATGGTAGCTGAAATCGAGCCTTCAGCCCTCCCCTTTGGGGCGGGTTCGGTAGCCCCATATTTTGGGGCATTCTAGCTGAGGGTCGTTTCAGGGCGGGTCTAGGACCCGCCCGTACGGAGGGGGTCCATCTCCCTCCGCCAACATTCCCATTCGCAGGCTGTACTCCGTTTTTGCAAAGGTTTTGACCGAAGGTCTCCAAGAATGAATACCTGTGGGCAGGTGGTGTAAGCCAGCCTAATAACATGGGAACTGTGTTTTACTATTGTGATATGATAAAATTTGTATTAAGATTTTCCCAGTCCATAAAGTAGATAATCAAATAGGAGGGTGTTGTTATGAAAACTCTGAAAACCCTAGTCATTTGCCTGGTAATTCTATTGGGCATGCATTCAAACGCTCTTGCAGTACCAAACGCTCAAGCGACACTCGACATCCTTTATGTTAAGACCACAGGAACATCCATCAACTCTTGTGCCAATTGGGCTGATGCGTGTGATCTGCAATCTGCCTTGAATTATATTGGTCCAGCTTATGAAGTATGGGTTGCTGCAGGTACTTACAAGCCCGGTACAGTTCGCGAAGCCACTTTCCAATTGAAAAACAGGATCGAAGTCTATGGTGGTTTCCCCGATACTGGCAATCCAACCTGGGAAGACCGGGATTGGGTACTCTTCCCCACTGTCCTGAGCGGTGATATTGGCACAGGTGGGGTTATCGACGATAACAGTTATCACGTTGTAAATGGCAGCGGGGTGGACGCCACAGCCATAATGGATGGTTTTACCATCAGCGGTGGGAATGCCAATGGCGATAACTCTCCAAATGATAAAGGCGGGGGCATGTACAACGATACCGGCAGTCCCGCCCTAACCGATGTGACTTTCATCAGTAACACAGCAAGGCAAGGCGGCGGGATGTCAAACTTTCTAAGTAGCCCCAGCCTGACCAATGTCAACTTTAACAGCAATACAGCCATCATCGATGGCGGCGGGATGTACAACATAAACAGCAGCCCTACCCTGACTGATGTAACTTTCAGCAGCAATACCGCTAGTCAAGGGGGCGGGATGTCTAACTCCAGCAGTAGCCCCATCCTGACAGGTGTTACTTTCAACACTAACACGGCGACCGCCGGTGGCGGTGGGGGGATGTACAACACCGAAAGTAGCCCCGAGCTGACCGATGTGACCTTCAGCAGTAACACTGGAGGATTAGGCGGCGGGATGCTCAATGCTGGAGGCAGCCCCAAGCTGACCGATGTGACCTTCAGCGACAACACTGCAGCAGATGGTGGCGGGATGTCAAATGTTGTTAGCAGCCCAAGCCTGACCAATGTCATATTCAGTGGCAACTCAGCCAACTCTGATGGTGGTGGGATGTACAACAACAACAGCAGCAGCCCTACACTCTCTAATGTCACCTTCAGCGGAAACACAGCCTCTTTTAATGGTGGTGGGATGCATAACTATAACAACAGCAGCCCTACCTTGATCAATGTGACTTTCAGCGGGAACACAGCAGATTTAGGTGGTGGGATGCATAACTATAACAACAGCAGCCCTACCTTGACCAATATGACTTTCAGCGGGAACACAGCAAGTTTAGGCGGCGGAATCTATGTGAATCTATTTTGCAGCGTGACCATTAGGAATTCGATCTTTTGGGGAAACAGCATCGAGATAGACCCTCAAGGTGGGGGATATATCAACTACAGTCTCATCGAGGGCGGCTGCCCAAGCAGTGCAAGTTGCGATAACATCATCACAGGTAACCCTCTTTTGGGTCTACTGGCGGATAACGGAGGGTTCACCTTAACCCATGCGCTTGGAGAAGGCAGCCCGGCCATTGATACCGGTGATCCAAGCAATTGCCCTGCCACCGATCAACGAGGTTATTATCGTCCGATCGATGGTGATGGAAATGGAACTGCAACCTGCGACATGGGCGCATATGAATACGGCTCTGCGCTATTCCTATTCTTGCCCCTGATAACGAGGTAGTTGTTCCTTGTGAGCCAGGTTGACATCCGGGTGCCAGTTGTCATTCTGAACGAAGTGAAGAATCTTAATGTTGACACTTTTGACTGGATTTCTAAAATAAGATCCTTCGTTACGCTCAGGATGACAAAATAGTGGTCTTCACCTGTTGCTGCAAATAGACATTAATGCGCGTAGCCATTGTTAACTGATGAACAGTTTTACACTTGCGTAGGGGAGGGGATGTCTGATCCACCTGTCCGTAGTTATTTTTGGTGCTTATCGCAAAAACTTTAAAAGGGAAGAAATTAGGTAAAAAAGAGGATTGAAAGTTGAGAAAATAGTTATATTTAATTGAAAGAAAACTATAATAGTATTTAATCTCTTGATAAGGTCTATTTCATTTCCAGCAAGGGGTTCAAGAAGTACTTAAACCCCGTAAACAGGTCAATCGATTTCTGTCAATTCCCCTTGATCCCATCGCACATTCAAAAATTCTGGAGGTTTTTCCTATGAAAATGAAGAATTTAGGTTTGGTCATGCTTTCTATCGCAGTTTTTCTTTTTATCAGCATAAGTTGGAAGAATGCTTCCGCTAATTCCACTAGTTCTCAAACCCAGGGCAGCATTCTGTACGTCAAGCCAGGAGGCGTTGGCGGATGCTCCTCCTGGGGTGACGCCTGTGACCTACAAATAGCAATATTTAACGCGAAAATCGGGGATCAGATCTGGGTGGCAGCCGGTACCTACAAACCCACCTCATCCTCCAATCGTGAAGCCACGTTTCAACTACAGTCGGGTGTCGCCATTTATGGCGGCTTCCCTGCTGCCGGCGGAACGTGGGAACAAAGAAACTGGCAAACCAACCCCACCACGCTCAGTGGGGAGATTGGGGTTGAAACCACAATTGGAGATAACAGCTACCACGTGGTCACCGGCAGCGGGGTCGATGCTGCTGCAATTCTGGATGGTTTTACCATTGTGGCTGGTAATGCCAATGGCAGCTCTCCACACAATTGTGGCGGTGGGATGTACAACACAAGTGGCGCTGCCACGCTCAGCAACCTCACATTTTCTGCAAATTCAGCTGCTTTTGGCGGTGGGATGTACAACCACGAAAGCAGCACTCTCACACTTGAGGATGTTGTCTTCTCTTCCAATATTGCCTCAGATTCCGGCGCGGGGATCTATAACACCAACAGCAGTCCAACTTTAACAAATGTCGATTTTTCTAATAACACGGCTACCGTAAATGGTGGGGGAATATTCAACCTAAATAGTGGTGGGAGCCTAAGCGGAGTCTCCTTTACTGACAATAAAGCAGAAGGAACCAACCATAGTACTGGTGGAGGTATGTATAACTCAGGCAGCGACCCAATCCTGTTTGATGTCACATTTACTGGCAATTCCGCTTACATTGTTGGTCTTGATGGCGGGGGAGGAATGTTCAATTTACGAAGCAATCCCACGCTAACCAATGTCACCTTTACTGAAAACACAGCAGGCACAGGTGGCGGAATGACTAATGATGAAAGCAGCCCCACGTTAACTGATGTCACCTTCCTGGAAAACACTGCATATAATGATGGGGGCGGAATGTATAACAAGAACAACAGTAGCCCAACCTTGAATTCCGTCAACTTTACCAGCAACAGCGTGTATGGGCGCACAACAAGCAGCGGTGGTGGAATGTACAACCACACAAGCAACCCTGTTCTCACCGATGTTGTTTTTGAGTCTAACTCTGCAAGTATGGGCAGTGGAGGCTATGGTGATGGTGGTGGATTATTCAACAATAACAGCAACCCTACCATTACAGAAACTGAATTTGTTATCAATTCTGCGGCAAGAGGCGGCGGGATGTTTAACTTAAATAGCAACCCTTTGTTAAGTGATATCGTTTTTTATGGCAATTCCGCAACTGGAACCACTTCCTCCTATGGAGGCGGTGGCATGTATATCTCAGGCGGCAGCCCTTCCCTGAGAAACATTCTCTTCGAGAACAATGATGGGGCTCGCCGCGGTGGCGCGGTATACATTAATAATGGCAGCCCGATCTTCAATACCGTGGAAATTTCTGAAAACTCCTGTACGAATGATGGTGTCGGAGGTGGAATTTACATTGGAGGGGGCAGTCCCTCCCTTACTGACGTATCAATTTTGGGTAACACTGCTGGTTATGGTGCTGGAATCTACATCGGATCGTCTACTCCAACATTAATGAACGTTACATTTGACAGTAATATCGCCTCTGTTCATGGCGGCGGTATTTTCAATGCTTCCGGCAGCCCCACCTTTACCAATGTGACGGTTTCAAGCAATACAGCCGCTTTTGGGGGAGGTATGTTTAACGACCAGAATTCTGTTAATACTTCTTTGATTAATGTCACATTTGTTGACAATTCAGCCTCTTTTTCAGGTGCTTATGGTGGTGGGATTTTGGACTACGGTGAAGGAACAACTTTGACTAACGCCATACTTTGGGGGAATACCCCCGATCAGGTCCCATTCAACTCAGTAACGATGACCTACAGCCTTATCCAAGATGGTTACGCTGGCGAGGGCAATATCAGTACCCCTCCATTGTTGAGCGCTTTAGCCAATAATGGTGGTTTTGTTTCGACCCACGCTCTCATGACTGGCAGTCCGGCAATTGATTCGGGCAGCCCTTCGGTTTGTCCGCTTGTAGATGCACGCGCTTATTTCCGCCCGGTTGATGGAGATGGGGTCAATGGACCGCGCTGCGATATGGGTGCTTATGAATACGGCTCTTCTGAAGCCGCCTTTTCACTGACCGTAGACACCTTGGGGGGTGGAACTGTCACAAAAAATCCCGATAAACCGAGTTATGTATGGGGAGAGGAGGTAATCCTGACTGCCTCGGATGGTCCAGATTGGATATTTGACGGGTGGGGCGGGGATGCCAGCGGTATGGTCAACCCGCTCAGAGTGACGATTTATAAAAATACGCATATAACTGCAAGTTTCTGGCTTGATGTGTGGACAATAACCACCTCAGTTGCACCAGCAGACAGCGG
This sequence comes from Anaerolineaceae bacterium, assembly GCA_038562515.1. Classification (GTDB taxonomy): domain Bacteria; phylum Chloroflexota; class Anaerolineae; order Anaerolineales; family Anaerolineaceae; genus Mesolinea. Next base: position 13,408 of record JBCFBG010000038.1, on the reverse strand, counting down.
AAATGTGAGTCTTTTACCCGACCAACCAACTTATCATTACGGAGATGAGGTTACGCTTACGGCAACGCCCAACCCCGGCTATTCATTCCTGAGTTGGACTGGAGATGCAAGCGGAACACAAAACCCAATAACAGTAACGATCGATGGCAATCAGGTGATCAATGCTAATTTCACGCGAGATGAATATTCGTTGGCTGTGTCTGTAACTCCTGGGGGGAAAGGATCGGTGACAATCTCACCATCAAAGCCCTTCTATTATTATGGAGATCAAGTAACGCTAACCGCCACTGCAATTTCGGGTTGGTGGTTTACAAACTGGAGTGGGGATGTTTCGGGAGTTAGTAACCCGTTGGTATTGACCATAACTGGCAATACTCACATCTCAGCAAACTTTTCAGACCAAGTAAAACTCTACTTGCCTCTGATTACCCGCTAACCTTTCAAACTGCAAGTTTCAGAGAGGACAACAGTTGTTGTCCTCTGTTTTTATCTCATGTAATAAATCGAATGATTGACTTGTCTTGGATTTCGACAATTCAGACAGCCCCTGGGGCACCACCCTCTTAAGGGCAACACTACCCAATGTGACCACAAGGGGGTACCCATACTGTCTTGCATAGGGAATCCAATCCGGTTCTTGTGTAGAACCGGCATCATTGAGCTCACAAATGCTGGTGTTATTGATTTGCGATAAACTAAGAGGAGCACAAACCCTCCTGGCTGGAACTTTTCAACTGCCGGAGGCGTCATAAGTAAAGCTGGACTCAAACAGGTTAATTGAGGTCGCCTATGAAACGAGAAAAAAAGCAGAACAAAGAAAAAAAACCACGTAAGGGCTACTTGAAGTGGCTTTTTCAATTGTTCTACAAACCCCGCGCCACATTGACCCGGGTGGGTTCTGAAGAGGTATCCAACAAGCGTGCGCCGTTGTTATTCATCAGTGTCCTGGTGGTTTTAGCGGTGTTGATAGCCGCTCCAGTCAAAACCCAGCAACTGCAAATGGGCGCGACCTTACCCGATGACTTTCAGTGGTGGTCTGAGGAGCAACAACAACAATACATGGAGGCGCAAGCCAACCAGGCATCTCCAATCTTCATGATCCTCTTTCCAGCACTTTCCGGCATCCTGGGCTACCTTGTTTTCAGCATGCTTATGGCAAGCATTCTTTACCTGGCGCTCACACTGGCAGGCAGCCGGGCACCACGCCTGAAAATCGGCAACCTGGTCGCTTGGGCTATGGTCCCGTTTGGATTGCGTGAACTGGTCAAGTTTTTCGTGGTTGGCTCCAGCAGAAAGCTGGTAGAGAATCCCGGTCTTTCCAACCTGGTCGACGCCGAAGCCGAGGGCGTGAGTGCCTATTTACGCGGCATCTTGGGCAACATTGACCTTTATTGGCTGTTTTTCCTGGTTCTGCTGATCATCGGTGCTATCCTTATTTCCGGGCTGAAGAAAAGCAAAGCCATTGTCACCACGATCGTTGCCGTTCTGATTATGCTGCTACTGCAAGGCATACCCAGCCTGGTGGGCAGCCTGTTGGGCGGGCTTAATGCTGGTGGGGCAGGATTCTACTTTTAATGGAAGCGTCTATGCCGGATAATTTTGTTCAAACAATCAACCTTCGAAAAACCTACAATATGGGTGAAACAGAAGTGCACGCGCTGGACGGTCTGGACCTCAGCATTCCCAGTGGTTCTTTTACGGTGATCATGGGTCCCAGCGGTTCGGGCAAAAGCACCTTGCTCTACCTGGTAGGCGGGCTGGACTGGCCTACTTCGGGCAACATCCTGGTGGATGGGCTGGAAATTGCCAAGATGGATGAGAACACCCTGGCAGATTACCGCAGGAACAAGGTTGGGTTCATCTTCCAGAGTTTTAACCTGATCGCCAACATGAGCGCGGAAGCAAACGTGGCTTTCCCTTTGCGTTTTGCGGGAATGAAGAAAAAAAACCGAATTGACCGCGCTGAAGCTTTGATGGACAAGGTGGGGTTGAAGGACCGCATTGGTCACAAGCCGACAGAGCTTTCCGGCGGTCAACAGCAGCGTGTAGCGGTTGCCCGGGCTCTGGTGAACGATCCGCCCCTGATTTTGGCTGACGAACCTACCGGCAACCTGGATTCGACCAGTGGGCAGGTGATTATGAGCATGCTGGACGAGCTCTGTAAAGCCGGCAAGACCATCATGGTTGCCAGCCACGACCCTCGCATGCTCAATTATGCCACCCACCGCATCTACCTGATGGATGGGCGAATGGTGGACGAAAAACAATATTTGGAATCTATTTCAATTAGTTCGTAGAGGTACGCAATGAAACGAAACACACAAATCTTCCTGGTAATTATCCTGATCCTCTCCTTTACACTGCTGCCGGTTATATCGGCTGGTGCCCAATGGGTGGACCCACCTGAAGACACTGTTACCACGCCGATACCCTGGAACTATATCCCGGACAACGAGGGTGTGGTCAACCCACCTGGATGGGTGCCAGAAAATATTGTGCAGCAAGTGACCGAACGCCCGATGCTTTACATCGCCAGTTATGATACCGGTGATGGCAAGAAAAGTGTCAACCCCTATGGTAATTTTGGTCTCACTTTCACCATCGGAAACAACGGCAAGGAACACGCGCGAAACATCATTTTGACCTTCAGCAGCCAGGATTTTGATCCTCTCGATGGGAGTGTGATCAACATTTGGGAAGTGGACAAGCTCAATGAACAAAATGAGACCCGCACGCATCAATTCAAGGTCAATGATATGTCCACCTGGAAGTATTCGGGCATTATTACTGCCGCGGTGTCCTATATGGATCCGGCTGGCAACACCTATTCTGAAACCTTTACCTTCGCCATCAGCATTAACCAAAGCGGAACCGGTCAGGTGGCTGCCACTGCAACGCCCGCCGCAGTGCAACGAGCGCAGATGGTGGTCAATAATTACAGCACCGACATCGACCCACTCCAGCCGGGTTCGACTTTTAAACTGACCCTGGATGTGCGCAATGCCGGCAGTGAATTGGCACGCAATGTTTCGTTGGTCTATGGCGGCTCCACCATCACCACCAACCCGGAAGGCACTCCGCAAGCGGGTGGTGTCAGCGGGGGTGCCGGTGATGTCACCGTCTTTGCTCCGATTGGAAAATCAAACGTGGTCTTGATTGGCGATGTCGCCGCTGGCGGCAGCCTTAGCCCAGAACAGGAATTTGTGGTCAATGTCACCGCCCAACCAGGTGCCTACCCACTGAAACTGTCTTTTGTCTATACCGATACCAAAGGCAACCGCGTCATCGACGACCAGGTCATCACGCTTCTGGTTTTCTCGCTGCCTCAACTCGAGATTTCTTTCTACAACCCGGTGGAAGGGATGTTTTACGTTGGACAGATGGGCAGCTTGCCTATCCAGATCACCAATCTGGCGCGTAAGCCGGTTGTACTGGGCAACGTGGTGGTCACATCCGATGCCGGCGAGATGAGCAACAACTCCGTGCTGGTGGGCACGCTGGACCCGGGTGGCTACTTTACCATCGACCCGATGTTCATTCCGTTCCTGGACGGCACTGCCACCATCAACCTGGAGATCCGCTATACCGACGATTTCAACCAGCTGCGAACCTACAACAGCCAGCTGCAAGTTGAGGTGATGCCCGAGATGCCAATGCCCGAGCCCTACCCACAGCTTGACGAGAACGGCAACCCGGTTTTGGATGAAAACGGCAACCCGATCATGATCGACCCGATGAACCCCGAACCCTGGCCGAACGAACCGGTGCAGGAACCAGGCTTTTTTGCCAAGATTTGGAACGCGATCAAAGGTTTCTTTGGCTTTGGCACCAGTAGCAACAACCCCATTGATACCCCCATCAAAGAGGAAGAACCGGGAACAGTTATCAATGGCGGTGGGATGAAAGCCCCTTGATGGTTTTTGTCCCTGAAAAAGTAGAGGTTGGTGTTTTGTGCGCTTTGTAGATTTGATCAGTCTGATCGTAGATAACCTGAAAAGGCGTAAAGGGCGCGTCGTCTTGACCGCCATTGGCGTCATCATCGGTACTGCAGCTGTGGTGACCCTCATCTCGCTGGGTGCGGGGCTGAAAGAAAGCGCCACCAGCCAACTGTGGGGCATCAACGACCTCAGCAACGTTGAGGTTTACCCCGGATATCCGGAAATGATGGGTAATGGTCCAATGCAGATCACCGAGGACGACATCAAAAAGATCACCCCTGATGTGGTTGCTCAGTTTGAAGCTTTACCCGGCGTGACGAGGGTGATCATCAAACAAGGGGTCAACACTGGCGTCGAAATCACACTGGATAAATTGATGGCGTGGGGCAATATCACCGGGGTCAACCTGGACGATTTGGCGGATATGGGTGTCAAGGCCAGTCAAGGTATAACCGATATAAGCGGCACGGGAACTATCGTGGTTGGATCGTGGATTAAAAATAATTTCTATGACCCCAACCAGCGCCCAGGGGATGAACCTATGGAACTCCCGGATTTGATGGGTAAAACGCTGAAAGTGGATTTTGTGAAGTGGAACAGTGACGGCACTGAGACACGCAAAAGCATGCGCTTGCAGGTGGTGGGTGTGCTCGCAGAAACCCGCGGCGAAGCGGACTACAACATGTATATGAATTGGGATGAGGTTCTGAAACTGAACGATTGGGTGGCGGGCAGACGGGTGGATTATAGCAAACAAGGTTATAACAACGTGACCGTCAAAGCCACCAGCCCGGAGGTTGTGATCGACCTGGCTCAGCAAATCACCGATATGGGCTTTCAAGCGTATACTCCACAATCCCAGGTGCAGAGCATCAACAGCTTTTTCACCATCATGCAGGTCGTGTTTGGTGGGGTGGGGGCGATCGCGTTGCTGGTGGCTGCCATCGGCATTGCCAACACCATGGCAATGGCAATTTTGGAACGCACACGTGAGATCGGCATTATGAAGGCGATTGGCGCCACCAACAACAACATCCTCAGCATCTTCCTGGGAGAGGCGGCGGGCATCGGTTTTCTGGGTGGTGTTGGCGGCTTTTTGTTGGGATGGGCGATCTGCGGCGTCATCAATTTACTGGCGGGATCATACCTGACATCGCAAAGTGGGGGCGGAACGACCCTGGCAACCTCGATCCCGGTATGGCTGCCATTGTTCAGCATTGTCTTTGCCACAATCGTTGGGCTCATTTCCGGGCTCTACCCGGCGCTTTCGGCTGCAACGCTTGTTCCGGTGAATGCGCTGAAGTACGAATAAATCTTTACCCTTCCGGGTAGGGGCGACGAATCCCGCAAGGGGAGGCTTTGCAACTGCGTCGCACCTACGTTTGTTTATCTACACCTGTGCGTAATCATCGTCTTTTTCCCAGTTTCCCGGATTGGCAAGTATGTAATCGTAAATCGACTGATGATCCCGTTCATTTCTGATTACATGTTCACAATAATTCCTCTGCCATAGGTGAAGATCGCGACTATGGGTGATTTCGTGAATTCTTTTCGATGTGGCTGACTTAAATGATCCTACTATCGCTCCAATCGAACCCGGTTTAGGACCATTGGATATTCCGGGTAGAGGCGACGCATGCGTCGCCCCTACGTTGCTTGAAATCGTCATCTTTTCGTTTGTGATGGAGATGATCCCATGGATATGGTTTGGCATAACCATAAATTCACCCAATTCAACTTTTGAAAAATGATTCGGGATGGCAAGCCAGAACTCTGTGACCATCCTTCCGGTATCATTCAGTACCATTTCTCCATCCAGAACCTGGCCGAACAGGAGTTTGCGATCCTGGGTAACGATGGTTACAAAAAAAGCTCCTGGTTGAGAATAGTCAAATTCAGCCAACCGTAAGTTCCGCCGACGTAGAGAAGAATCATTGGATTTCATGACGATATTCTAACCCGTTCTTGGCGGAGGGAGATGAACCCCCCTCCTTACAATTCGCGGCGACTTATAAACCTTTCCTATGAGCTATGAGCTATCACCTATCAATCCTCCTGCTTCCGACAATTCTCAGGTATCATTATGCCAATGAACGAGAATGGCACCAACGGCAAGCAGATCCGTCTGACCAGCCTTTCCAGCTGCGCGGGCTGAGCTTCCAAGCTTAGCGCGGAAACGCTGGCGCAGGTTCTGCAGCCAATCAAAGACACTTTTGACTCCAAAGACTATCCCAATCTTTTGGTCGGTTTGGATTCTGCTGATGATGCTGCTGTCTGGAAGCTCGATGACCAGCGCGCGCTTGTGATCACGACTGACTTTTTCACTCCCATTGTCGATGACCCTTACGATTTCGGCGCCATCGCCGCTGCCAACAGCCTTTCGGATGTCTATGCCATGGGTGGAGAGCCTATTTTGGCGCTCAATATTGCCGCACTGCCGCCTGATCTTCCCCTGGAAATGACCCGTGAGATCATCCGGGGCGGCGCAGAGAAAGCCAGAGAAGCCGGTGTTGTGGTGGCGGGTGGGCACTCGGTTCAGGATAGTGAACCCAAATTTGGCATGGTTGTGATTGGGATGGTTGAACTCGGACAATTATTGACCAAAGGTGGTGCCAGGGTGGGCGATCATCTTTTCCTGAGTAAACCACTTGGCTTTGGCGTGACCACTACGGCGATGAAACGGATGTTAACCAGTCCGGAAGAAGTGGCTGAGGTTACGGGTTGGATGAAGAAGCTCAATAATCAAGCTGGACAACTGGCTGTCGATTGCGGGCTCAAATCCGCCACCGATATTACTGGTTTTGGGCTGTTGGGTCACGCCAGTGAGATTGCTCTGGCGAGTGGGGTAGGTCTGGATTTCGATTTCAGCCAGATTCCGTTTATAGATGCCTGTCACAGATTTGCCCAGTCTTATACCTTCCCCGGTGGAGCCAGTAATAACAGACTATTTTTCGAAAAATACGTTACTGTTGATGCTGCTTTGAGCGATAACGAGAAGATGCTGCTCTATGATCCCCAGACCAGCGGTGGGCTGCTGATGTGCGTTCCTGATGAAAGCCTGCTGGATTTCCAGGAAAAAGCCAAAGAGCGCGAGATTTCCATTTGGGAAATTGGCAGGGTCAGCTCAGAACCTGGTCTGCGCGTGTATAAATCGTTTTAGGAAAAAAGTAACCTGGGCACAAGCCGCGCAACCTAACCTATGCCTTCGTGTAAGGCAGAGGCATGCCTCATCCCACAATTGTCTCCAAAACCCAACCCACAAAAAGACCTCATCCCGTAAGAAAAACTGATCAAGTGATTGTAAAAGACCAGTGATATACTTTCCCTCATTGCTACCTGGGAGGTGCTTATGAAAGTTCTTATCGTTGGAGGAGTTGCCGGCGGTGCTTCGGCTGCTGCGCGACTGCGTCGAGTCTCTGAAAATTCCGAAATTATCATTTTTGAGCAAGGTCCTTATGTTTCTTTTGCCAATTGTGGTTTACCCTATCACCTCAGCGGCACAATCAAAGAACGCGAACAATTGCTGGTAACCAGTGCTAAAGACCTGGAAAACCTCCTCAACCTGGATGTTCGCACCAACCAGGAAGTGCTTTCTATCGACCGCGCGAACAAAACCGTGAACGTGCGCGATTTGCTGAACCAACGCGATTACACTGAAAGTTACGACAAACTGCTGCTCTCTCCCGGAGCCAGCCCGATTGTCCCGCCCTTGCCTGGGGTCGACCATGAAGGTGTTTTCGTGCTGCACAACATCCCTGAGCTGGATGCTATTGTTGACTGGATCAAAAAACACAATCCAAAGAAGGCTGTTGTCGTGGGTGGCGGTTTCATTGGTCTGGAAGTAGCCGAAAACCTGGTCGAACTAGGTTTGAAAGTCGACCTGGTGGAAATGCTGAACCAGGTGATGGCTCCTGTTGACTACGAACTGGCAGCCGAAGTGCATCAGCATTTGGAAATGCACGGCGTCAACCTGCACCTTGGCGATGGGCTCAAAGGAATCGTGGATGGTCAGCAAAGCCCACTGCAAGTCAACACCAGTAGTGGTTTGGAATTGGCGACTGACTTGGTGATCCTTTCCATCGGTGTGCGTCCGAACTCCAAACTGGCAAAAGACGCTGGTCTGGAGATGGAGCCGCGGGGTCATATCTGGGTTAACAACCACATGCAAACCTCCGATCCTGACATCTACGCGGTTGGTGATGCCGTCCAGATCGACTCCCGCCTGACAGGCAAACCGACCTTCCTGGCGCTGGCTGGTCCGGCATCCAAGCAAGCCCGCGTGGCTGCCGATAATATTGCCGGACGGGAAGCAACATTCAAAGGCGTGATCGGTACCTCGGTGGTGAAAATATTTGACCTAACCGTCGCCAGCACTGGTCTCAACAGCCGCCAGCTGAAAGAGGCACAGATTCCTTTTGACAGTGTCACCGCTCACGAGAATAACCACGCCGGTTATTATCCTGGCGCGGCGCCCACCCAGTTGAAGTTGCTCTTTGGACCCCAAGGGCAGGTTTACGGGGCGCAGGCGGTGGGTACCAGCGGCGTGGATAAGCGCATTGATGTGATTGCCACTGCTATCCACGGCAAGATGACTGTCTATGACCTGGAAGAGTTGGAACTCAGTTACGCGCCGCCTTTTGGCTCCTCGCGCGACCCGGTGAACGTGGTCGGTTTCATGGCGGCAAATGTGCTGCGTGGGGACGTTGAGGTGATCCAATGGGACCGGATTGACCAGTTGGATTCGAACGAATGGGCAATTTTGGACGTCCGCTACCCGGAGGAACTATCGGTTTCTGCTTTACCTGGTGCCATCAACATCCCCTTGACTGAATTGCGTTCACGTTTAGGAGAACTGCCCAAAGAGAAACGCCTGGCTGTAATCTGCGGCACTGGGAAACGCTCTTATTTTGCCCAGCGCATCCTCCGTCAGAACGGCTTTGATGCCGTGAACGTCAGCGGGGGCTTCAAGACACTTAATTTCACCCACAGGAACGAAAACACCATGAAACAAGTTGAAATCACTCAGACTGCCCCAATCTCATCAGCACCTCAAGCCACGGCTTCGGCTGATTACAGCCTGGATGCCTGCGGTTTGCAGTGCCCCGGTCCGATCCTGAAGTTATACAAAAAGGTCAACGAAATGAACGACGGGGATGTGGTGACGGTCAAAGCCACGGATATGGGCTTTTCTGCTGACGTGGGAGCCTGGGCGAAATCTACCGGAAACAGTTTGCTCGCGTTGGACATCAGCAATGGTGTGGTGACCGCGCGAGTTCAAAAAGGGCTTAATCAACCTGTCCAGGTTGATAATGTTGAGAACCTGCCCATGCCAACAAACGGGAAAGACCTGACCATGGTGGTGTTCTCCGGCGATTTGGACAAAGCAATTGCCGCGTTCATCATTGCCAATGGGTTCGCAGCGATGGGTCAAAAAGCGACTTTGTTCTTCACTTTCTGGGGGCTGAATATTTTACGCAAGCCAGAACCCGTGAAGGTCAAGAAGAATTTGGTTGAGAAAATGTTTGGCTGGATGATGCCAAGAGGAGCGAACAAGCTGACCATCTCACAGATGAATATGATGGGTGCGGGCACTGCGATGATCAAGGGCATTATGAAGAAATACAATGTCGATTCGCTGCCCGAGATGATCAGGGTAGCCCAGGAAAACGGCGTGCGCTTGTTAGCGTGCCAGATGTCGATGGATCTGATGGGCATCAAACAAGAAGAACTGCTGGATGGCATCGAGATCTCTGGTGTGGCAACCATGGCTGCCGCAGCAACCGACTCCAATACACACTATTTTATATAATTGATCGTTGATTTGTAGAAAACCGGGCTTGAAAGCCCGGTTTTTTGATTTTTCAATCGGGCTGAATTGAATTCCTTACCACTTTCTCAACCATCCACGAAAGTTAATGCGCGTAGCCACAATAGGTATAGAGTGGCTATTACGAGAGGGGGGAGGAGTCGATAATTCCCAATTTCGGGGGAAAAGAAAGGGGGAGGGGGTCTTGATGCTGGGAGCGGAGCCAGCAGTACTTGCCTCCCTCCAATGATGTTTCTCATTTTCCAACTCTTTTATTTTCAATCGCGATTGCCGGATTGGATGCCTTGAAAATATCCATAGACAATTGGAGCATGGCGTCCAATCTCAGCCTACGCAAAGATGGAACCTTCATCATGATCCCAGCCGTACGGAAGGGGCTTATTCTATACCGTCGGGCTGTGGCTCAAGCAGGGTGTGGCAAATTCACAAACAGGTATATTCAACCGCATAAATGGTTTCTCTGAATAAACAGCCGGGAGGGATTCCTACTCCTGCAATCCTGCATGCAAAATTTAGGTATAAATTAAAAACAAATGCTTGCTTAACCTTTTCTAAATAACTTACCAATAAAATTACCGAGTAAGTTAGAACAGGAGAAAAAATGAAAAACAAAAAAGTTATATCAATTACACTAACAATTCTGGCACTGGTGTTAACCGCCTTCAGCTACAGCCCTTCGCAGGCTGCATTTGAAAGTGGTCGTGGTGGTCCTCCCAATGGAAGGGGTCAGCAAGTGAACCCGCGTCAGGTTACGACAACAGCATCCCTTTCGGAACAGGAAGCAACCGATCTTGCTTTAGCTATTCAGGAAGAGTTCACCGCCATGAACACTTACCAGGCAGTTATGAATGAGTTGGGGGAGATCAGGCTTTTTTTCCGCATCGCTCGCTCTGAACAGCAGCATGTTAACGCGTTGATTCGGGTAGCGGAACGTTACGGAGTTGAAGCGCCAGAGAATGCCGGCGAAGTAGCTGATATCGAATGGAGCACAATTGAAGAAGCCTGTCAGATGGGCGTCACCTTTGAACAGATGGACGCGGCTCTTTATGATGAGTTACTGCTCAACACAACCAACCCGGCGCTAATCCGGGTGTATACCAACCTGCAGCGTGCTTCCCTTAATAACCATTTGCCTGCTTTTGAAGCCTGTAACCCATAAAAAGCATGAACTATAACCCTGGAATACACTTAAGTATTCCAGGGAATTTTTATTAAGGAGAAAAATGGAATTATCTCAACCTGCTAAGAAACCGACTAAACGCCGAAAAACCAATTGGATCCGTGGTTGGGTGCAACTGTTCTTTTTTGTCTTGATCGCGCTGATTTCGATTAACCACGGTTTGGCAGAAGAAGGAAAAGGTATTGCTTTTCTCTCTTCTGCTTCACTACACGCGCTTTGCCCATTTGGCGGCGTGGTCAGTCTTTATCAGTTTATTACCACCGGAACTTTCGTTCAGAAGGTACATCAATCTTCGTTGATCCTGATGATTATCGGCGTTGTGCTGGCTCTGTTTGCCGGACCAGTCTTTTGTGGTTGGGTCTGTCCGCTGGGCACTTTTCAGGATTGGATCGCAAAACTTGGTAAGAAACTTTTCAAGAAGCGCTACAATCATTTCATTCCAGCAAAAGTTGATAATGGTCTGCGCTATTTGCGTTATCTCGTGTTGGTCTGGGTGGTTTTCATGACCGCCAGGTCGATGACACTCGTTTTCGCCAATGTTGACCCCTATTTTGCGCTTTTCAATTTTTGGACCAGTGAAGTTGCCGTCGGTGGGTTGATTGTTCTGGGGTTAACCATCGCCGCGTCGTTGTTTATTGAACGTCCCTGGTGCAAATATGCTTGTCCCTATGGCGCATTCCAGGGCATTTTCAACCTGTTCCGCGTCGCTTCTTTGCGACGCAACGCGGAAACCTGCATTGATTGCAAGGCTTGCGATAAAGCCTGCCCAATGAACATTGAAGTCAGTAAGCTGTCTGTGGTTCGCAATCACCAGTGCATCTCGTGTATGGAATGTACTTCTTCCGCTCACTGCCCGGTGCCTGCGACGGTAGACTTTGTTATTGGAGGCAAAAAGTGAAAATAACACCACGTTTGATGGCGATCTTTGTTGTAGTTGTCCTCTTCGGAGGAATCCTGGTCTCGATTGCTTTGGGGGAATGGACGACTAAGAGCACCAAAGAACCTATTAAATTCACGGAAGGTGAATTTGCCGGAGAGTACAACCCCGCGGATATCCGCGGATCATATACTTTTGGGGATGTTTCAGAGCTGTTTGAAATACCACTTGAAGACCTTGCGGTTGCGTTCCGGGTTACGGAACCGGATGCGGCCGCGGTCTCGGTCAAAACTCTCGAAGAGAAATTTGTGGACCTGGGCGTGGACCTGGGAACCAGCTCCGTCAGGCTTTTTGTGAACCTGTATAAAGGCTATCCTCTGGACGTTAACGTGGAAGACTCCTATTTGCTATCGGAAGCGACAGTGCTACTGAAGGAAAAGGCCTCTCTTTCCCCGGAAGCATTAGCCTATCTCGAAAATCATACTGTCTACGAAGCGCAAGAGCTTGCGGCACCAGAAGTAAACATTAAGACGCAGCAATCTGAGTCAATTCCGGTGAGCACGCCCCAGGCTACGCCATCCGGTGGTACTGGCACCCCAGGAGGGGGCTCGGGCACACCTGACCCCGAGCATACGCCTGAGGCTGATAAAGTAGCTGGCAAAACCACTTTCCAGAATCTGCTGGATTGGGAAGTAACGCAGGAGGACATCGAGAAGACCATCGGTCAGCCCATGCCTTCAGCGAACCTGCTGATCAAGGATTGGGCAACTGCTCAGGGTTTGTCTTTTTCGACCTTAAAAACCCAGTTGCAGGCTTTGGTGGATGCGGTAAAGTAAGCCAGGCTCAATCCCGCAAATAAACAGGCGCAGCAGGAGCGAAACTTCTGTGCAGGTGGATTGAAATAGTAGGCTTAAGCAAACACTTAAGTCTACGTTGCCTTCGGCTTGCGGAAAAGCAATCTCAAGAAAAGAATGAAGGCAATCAGGATGGCGCCTGCGGTGACGAAGAATTGCATGTCCAGGAATCCGTTGATGTAATCGCCACGCATGTTCAAAGGCCAGCCGACCATGTCGAAGGGGATGGCAACCAGAGGCGAGAACACCACGGCTTTGGCGTCCATGACATCCTGGGCATAACCGGCAAGAGAATAAACCAGCCCGATGGACAGATAGGCAAGGATAATGAACAAAAGGATCTTCCCAAAGGTGACTTTGCGTTTCATTGCTGCCTCCCAGATTTTGATTGAATAATTATGATTATCTCATAGATTAGGGGTCTTGCTGGGCGACCATGGAAGGTTGCCCCTGCAGGAGGTATGTAGGGAACGGGCACTGACCAGCCTGCCCTGCTCAAGGGTTCCTCATGTGGAAATAAATATGCTTCAAGGTTGAGGTGTACCGTAAAGGGAGTCTTCGCTCTCTCCAGGTCGTCGCGAAGGTCTTGATTGGGCGGGTCTGGGACCTGCCCGTACGTGTATAGACCGGGGACATAGTTGACAAACGTTCGGAGACATCGCTGACACTTTTTAGAATTAGGCATGAAGGAGAACATCTGCCATGCCATGGAAAGAGAGTACAGCAATGGAA
>JBCFBG010000037.1:0-21904 GCA_038562515.1 Anaerolineaceae bacterium | reverse complement strand
AAGTCTACTTTTATAATAACAAGATAGCTCGTTTTGACTTGCGAGAGAGCGAATGTTAAAGATTCAATCTGTCAACCATGTGTCCGAACACCTGTCAGCGATCTATCCGGTCTATACACTACGGCTGATATCACGTTCTTCATTGCATCCTGACTATGAAAACATCTTTTCGTAGGCCGAGATTGGACGCGATGTTGCCCTTGTATATTTAAATGAATGCCGGCGTCCAATCCGGCATTTGCCTCTGAATATAAAATCATTGGTTTTGGGAAACATGGTCGGAAGGAGATGAGCCCCCTTCGTACGGCAAAATCGATTTGATAATCTGTCCCAACCAAAATCCAAAAAACGATTGACGCGACCCAAAGTGCGTGCTAAAATATCAATCCCTTCACACGGGCGCGTAGCTCAATGGTAGAGCAGCGGCCTTTTAAGCCGTTTGTTGAGAGTTCGATCCTCTCCGCGCTCATTTTTTGTTTAATTTTCGATTTGCAGGAGTAGGGCGAGACGAAGTGCCCGTAGGGTATTGAGGAGGTTGTGACGGTGTGAGGTTTTAACATCCACCCTCCTCAATCCGCCATCATACCGGTTTATGGGTATGTCCGACGGCGGACGGGTAGGGCGAGACGAAGTGCCCGTAGGGCGAGATTGAGGAGGTTGTGACGATGTGAGGTTTTAACATCCACCCTCCTCAATCCGCCGTCACACCGGTTTATGGGTATGTCCGACGGCGGATTGGAAGCACACAACGCTCACGCCTCACGAGGTTCCGGTGCTTCCAATCTCGCCCTACGATGTGATCGAAATGCATGGTGAACCCGATGTCGGATGAGTATGTCCGACGCGTGGGGGTTGTGATTCCGTAGCCGTCGGGTAGGGCGAGTTTGAGGAGGTTGAAACGGTGTGAGGCTTTAACATCCACCCTCCTCAATCCACCGTCACACCGGTAACCTCGCCCGACACAAGAATGATCATTTTGGTAAAATCCATATATGCCGAATTATCGTCGCAATTATGTCCATGGCGGAACCTTTTTCTTCACTCTGGTCACTTTTCATAGAAGAAAATACTTCGATACATCAGAAAAGCTTGACCATCTATTAAGCATAATCAGACAAGTCCAAAGATCCAAGCCTTTTGATTTGATTGCCTATTGTCTCCTTCCGGATCATATCCATTTGCTGGTCACTTTGCCTGAAGCAGAGCGCAATTATTCAATCAGAATTCGTGAAATCAAACGATTGACAACATTGTGGATGAAAAAAGATTTAAAGGACAATGTTGAGCACATCTGGCAAGACAAATTTTGGGAACACACGATTCGCGATGAAAATGATTTGCAGATTCATTTTGATTATATTCATTACAATCCGGTAAAACACGGTTTAATGGAAACCTTTGATGGGTGGAAGTGGTCAAGTTTCAGGAGTTATTTTGATGAGGGTGACGATTGGTTGAAGACAATTGACCTCGCACAAATCGAGAGACAAGTTGATGGTTTTGGGGAATAGAGAAGTGCACAACCCATAGTGAACCCGATGTCGGATGAGTATGTCCGACGCGTGGGGGTTGTGATTCCGACGGCGGACGGGTAGGGCGAGACGAAGTGCCCGTAGGGTATTGAGGAGGTTGTGACGGTGTGAGGTTTTAACATCCACCCTCCTCAATCCGCCGTCACACCGGTTTATGGGTATGTCCGACGGCGGATTGGAAGCACACAACGCTCACGCCAAACAATGTTACGGTGCTTCCAATCTCGCCCTACGCAGCCGTCATACTGGTATATAGGGGGGTTCCGACGACGGACGGGTAGGGCGAGACGAAGTGCCCGTAGGGCGAGATTGAGGAGGTTGTGACGATGTGAGGTTTTAACATCCACCCTCCTCAATCCGCCGTCACACCGGTTTATGGGTATGTCCGACGGCGGATTGGAAGCACACAACGCTCACGCCAAACAATGTTACGGTGCTTCCAAGCTCGCCCTACGCAGCCGTCACATCCAATGCCGGTTTATCGGCGGATTGGAAGCACACAACGCTCACGCCTCACAATGTTACGGTGCTTCCAAGCTCGCCCTACGCAGCCGTCACATCCAATGCTGGTTTATCGGCGGATTGGAAGCACACAACGATCACGCCAAACAATGTTACGGTGCTTCCAATCTCGCCCTACGAAGGAATGTTACAAATGTCGAATGTCAATCACAAGTAAAACAAAACAATTGTCCCCAAAATCAAAAATGGTGTCAGGGCTTGCGCGTTGCTAAAACTCTTGTAGCGCTTGGTCAAAACCAAACCAATCAGCCACAAAATCGAATAAGCGCTAAACAGCAGAATGCCAAACAAGAGTCCTGCTCCAATTGCGGGCCAGCCACTCAGCAACCCCAAAATCGTGCCGAAGACAACATCCCCAAAACCAAAGGGCACCTGGTTGATGGCTTTGTGCCTCAATTTGCCAACCACTTTTCCAAACACCACCCCCAAAAAATAAAACGTCAGCATAATCAGCATGCCACCCAGCGCGCCGCTGATCGCTCCCAAAAATCCGTGGAAGAAGGTGCCATAGATCAAAACAAGAAAAAAGCCAAACAGGCTGGTCTCAACCAGCACCAATCGGTGTTCAAGATCAATAACGACGATCATGCCCAAATAGGTCAAAAGCGGTAAGGTTGTCCAAAAGTTCAGCCCGTGAAACGGAAAGTAGCACAGCAAAACAGACAGACTGATGCTGCTGATGAGGACGACGAGGTATCGTGCCGTTCGCCCCTGGCGGCAATGGGGGCAATGCGGGGAAAACAAATATTCTTTCAAGCTGTAGGGCTGCTCACACTCCGGGCAGACCGGCTGGCTGAAGCGCCGGGTGGCTGGCAAAACATCCGCCAAATAATTGATCAGCACCCCTAAGATGAGACCCACAAAAATGCTGATGATTACGTTCTGAATTGGGGGATCACCAGCGGTTTCCAGGCTCAAAAAAATCCGATTTGTTGCTGAAAGAGTTGATCCAAGGGATAAATTCATTGATTTCAGTGCGCTTTCATCTAATTTTTCTTCACCAGTATATCATCTGGTTAAATTTTTAAATTGCAGTCAAGCCAATGTTCATTGAAAATTCATGCAAAAATGCAAGAATCCCTTGACACCTTGTTGATACAGTCTACAATCATGCCATTCATCTTATTCGTTATCGAATAAGCCATTAGACGAGTGGAGGACGAATTATCATGTTGTATCAAGCTTATTTTATGTTGAAAAATTTTCTTGGCAAATTTAGCCAGGAAGAGGGTCAGGGTTTGGTTGAGTATGCCTTGATCTTGGTCTTCATTTCTATTGTTGTCATTGTTATCTTAACACAATTTGAAGAGCCACTTCAAGCTGTCTACCAACAAGTATTAGATGCGATAACGATCGAATAGAAAACTCGCTACCAACAATTCAAAACCAGGTCTTATAAAGTCTCTGTTACCAGAGACTTTATAAGACAAATTGGTCTGTAATCTCAATCAGCAAGTGCAAGCCCTTGCCTTTATTAGGTGTTGCCTGGAAGAATGTGTTAGGCATCTGTTTATCAAAGCATACTGCCAGGTTACAGCGACTCAATAACGATGATCTGCCTTTATCGGGGTAGAAAATGTCAATGCGAAGCAATCATACCAAGCGCTTGTCTGCTGCAGCTAAGTTGCTTCTTGCTGCCATTTTTTTAATCACCGCCCTTGGTTTTAACCTTCCCCCTTCCCAACCACACAAGGTCTTCGCCCAGGCAATTTCCACCTGTCTGAACCGCGAAAATATTTCTGAGCAAGACCTTCATTGGGTCTATGTTCCTGAGACCGCTGAAGAACTCTACACCGAAGAGCCTTTGTTCTACCTGGCAGGACAATTGATTGCCAACGAGTTGGTAGATGCCAGCTTTTGTCCCGCGGGCGGCTTGATGGGCAATGGTTATGCCAATGCCTGCGGCATGGCAGCTGCGATGGATATGGTGATCACTTTTCAAAACCTGGTCAATGAACCCATTCTTCAAGCCTTTAAAGACGTGGGCACGCCCCCGGTTGTGCTCAAGCAGCTCATCCGCTTTGAGAGTCAATTCTGGCCAGGATCTCCCGACGAAATTCATTTTGGCTATGGGCATATGACCAATATCGGCATACGCAATGCCCTGAAATGGAACCCTGATCTGAGTAGAAAGGTTTGCCCCGCGGGTTCCGATTGTTACGCCAGCAGCATGATCGCCGCTGATATTCTCGATTCCCTGGTGGCAACCTGCCCCACCTGCCCCAACGGGGTGGATATGAAAATCGCCTACAGCAGTGTTGACGTTTTGGCAGAAGCGCTGCTGGGCTATTGCTACCAGACCGCCATGCTGGTTTTTAACGCTACCGGCTGGCACTCCAGCCTGGCAGTTGATTACGCCACCATCTGGAAGTTGACCCTGATGAATTACAACGCAGGACCAGAATGCACTTACAACACTATTTTAAGCACCTTTGAATTCACCCAAGGTCCCATGCGCTGGTCGGACATTTCTGCAAATGTGTCAGGACAAAGATGTTTCCGCGGCTTGGCTTATGCCAATCAAATTACCGCCAAGACCTTCAACTTTCCGCCTCCTGATTAGCGAATGGCGGGAGAACAGAATATTGTTTTTTAATGAAATTGTGGTTTTTTCAGGCAATAAGCAAGGTATAATTTTGGTCACAAGAGAGCACAAAAGTTCAGTTAACCATTGGCAGAGGGCTTTCCTCTGCAGGTGATTTTGGTTAATGAAGATGACCAGACAAAAAATTCACAAAAGCAGTCACGCTCAAAAAAGACAGCCATGATCATGCTAAGTGGGAGGGCGAGTAAAGGTACGGGATGAGAAATAGACCTCTAAACCAATATCAAAAACAAAAAAGTCTTCCTGCCCAGGCGTTGGTCGAATTTGCTTTAATCCTGCCGCTCATGCTGATCCTTGTGCTGGGAGCGATGGACTTCGGACGCCTGTTTTACTACAAGATTGTCCTGACAAATGCTGCCAGGGAAGGCGCAAATTACCTCTCCCGCAATTCCACAACCGAATGTACCGCTCTCGGAGTCTGCCAATATACGAACACCTGGACTGCGATTGAAACCGAAGGGGAGAGTTCGGGTGTCACCATTGCGATCGATGAGGTCGATTGGGAAAACACAAACTGCTGTACGGTTGGAGACTACGTTGAAATCTCGATTGAAAAGGAAGTTGATTTGTTTTTTGACGGATTTTTAGATACGATGGGTATCGTCGACGGTCCCATAACCATCAACACATCAGCGAGGATGGTGGTGCATCCATGAAGAAGCAACATTTCAAAGCCCAGGCATTGGTTGAGTTTGCATTGATCCTTCCGATTGCATTATTTATTATGTTGGGGTTTTTGGACCTTGGCAGAGCAATTTTCAATTACGCCACAATTTCCAACATGGTCCGCGAAGGCGCGCGTTTTGCCATTAGCGACTCAACTGTTGCTGCTGGCAGCGGTGTTGATCTTCCCTACCAGAATACCATTGCTCACATCAATAAATTTGCCTTTTCAATTCCAGAAGTCAGTACGACCCCGTCAATTATCACTTGTTTTACAACACAAACCACTGGACAAAACGCCACCTGCACATTCCCGGGTGAGAATATTCAGGTTGATATAACCAGGATCTGGAATGGCAAGTTTTATGAAAACGTTCAGGTAGAAGCAACATTTGCATTTAAACCGGTTACCCCATTCATAGCACGTTTGCTCGGCAATGCGAGCACAATTGACCTTGTGGCGCAGTCTACCATGCGCCTGTCTGGTTCTGCCAGATGATTAGAAAGTCTTTGTAAAGGAGACTGAAATGAAGACAAAAATTGATCACAAATTAGAACACGGTCAGATCATCCCGATCATGGCGCTTGGCATCTTTGTTTTAGCAGCCATGTCGGTTTTGCTGCTTGACGTCGGCGCGTTGCTGGTCAACCGTCGCTCAGCTCAAAACGCGGCGGATGCCGGCGCCCTGGCAGGGGCACGGTTGAAATGCAGCGATGGCAATTACTCTGACACGGAGATTGAGGACGAAATTAATCGTTATGTGGTTGATAACAATGCCACCCTGGACGACTGGTATTTTACTCAAGAGAACCTTGGGCTCATCGTTGGGTTAATCAAGGGAGAAATTGTCGTCGAGGCTAAGGTCGAACACGAGTCGTTTTTCGCAAGAATTTTTGGCGATGAAATCCTGAGCGCTTCTGCATCCGCAGGTGCTGGCTGCTTCCCTTATCAGGCGGATGTTGTATTGCCAATTGCATGGTCTTGCCGTCCACCAGCCGATGGGTCTGAATCCGAAGATTGCGATATTCTTAAGCTTGATTATGCTGATGTTGAGGATGTGGCGAATGATTACTTAACTCAATTTCCTCTTCCTGCTGGTGTAAACCCAACAAAGGGACAGGCTGAGGCAATCAGCGATGACTTGTTTGGGTTATACGCCAATAAAATTTACATTCTCATGGATTCTGACAAGGTGTGCGGCGATGACATTAATTGTGATTTTTTTGGAGATGGTATCGATAGAGACCAGCTACAAAGCGGTGGCAATCGTGGTTGGTTAAGCCTGGATGGGTCAGGCGGTACATCTGAATTGAGAGATTGGATTGAGAATGGCTCCTCATTTAATCTAAAACCTCATACCTGGCTTAATGGCGTTACAGGAAATGTAGCAAATTTATATAGCTCCCTTTCAACCCGTCTCGATGAGATTGTCTGGGTTCCTGTATTTAACGTGGTCTGTGAGAAAGATCCCTTAGGGAGTACCGGATGCATGAATAAAGCACATAAAAATGAAGCTCCAGGGGTTCCGCTTGAGCCAGGTCAGGAAGATATTTTAATTGGTAAAACAAACAAAACGAGTTTTCATGTTGTCGCTTTCGCGCCATTCATGCCAACCTGCGTTCGTTCTCAAAACAAAGATGAATGCCCCGGGTTTTCATTGGCACAAGACAGCAACCCTGTTGATTTAAAAGATAACGTGCTGACCTTTGAAGGGTACTTTGTGGACCCTGAAACACTTGGAGAAGGCATAGGTTTCGGAGCGGATATGGGAGTTTATACCGTATCATTGACCAGATAATTTAAATTTACACGGAGGCTTTCGTTGTCCAATAAAGTTAAAGTACTTTTTGTTGTCATTGTTGGGGTTTTCCTGGTAGCGATTGGCATATTTGCCAGTAATATGCTCGTTCAACGTTTTCAGGGTAATCAACAACCATCTATTACCCAGGAAGAGACAATCAAGACAGATGTTGTTGTTGTCACCCGGGACTTATTTTTGGGAGATACACTCACTGAAAGCGATCTGAAAGTTACCTCAGTATCAGTCGAAGTCGCCCCTCGCAACGTGATTACTGATCCTGCGGCAGCCGTCGGAAAGATCATCAAAACCGACCTGATTCAGGGTGAGATGCTCTTATTACATAACCTTGCCGATCCCACCAATGACAACAGGGATCTCAGTTTTATCCTTAGCGAAGAACATGTCCTGCTGGCTTTCCCGGCTGATGATCTCATGAGCAGCGAAAGTATGGTTCAGCGCGGCGATATTGTTGATATCTTTGCCACCTTCAAGCAGAAGGTCAAGACCATTGGTGAGACTACATCTGAAACCACAGAACCAGAAATGAGAACCTTTACAGTTGACACCTTGCAGAAAGTTGGTGTTACCGCCCTGGTGCTGGAGGTCATCGAGGAGGAGAGCACCAAAGGTACCACCCAGCTTCTGCCTGGACAGACCGGTGCAGAAACGATCGTTCAACCCAAAGCCAGAATTTCGGCATACCTGCTTGCACTGAACCCCCAGGACGCATTGGTTTTGAAACATCTGAAGGATACAGATGCCATCTTTGATATTGTTCTGAGAGCACCAACTTCTACAGTCCAGTTCAACCTGACTCCTGTCACCGAAGAATATATTATTGAATTTTACGGTCTTGAAATCTTACCTTGATAAAGAGAATAATACACTAACATGCCACAAACAAACCCATCCACTGCGCTTCTGCTGGTTTCAAACAATCTCACTCTGATTGAAGCCACACGCACGAGCCTTGCGTCCAACGATCTGTATACCCTGAATATAAAACAGGGCAACAAGGAAAATCTATCTCAAAGCATTTCAGAAACACGCTCTCAATTGATCCTGTTGGATTTAGATTTCGATACTGAACCCATAAAATTGATCAAAGAGTTGATAGATTCCTATCCACACATCGCAGTCGTACCTGTTCTAACTGAAGCCCATATGGCAGATGCCGACCAGGTTTTGCTCACTGGTGCGAATACTTTTGTCAAGTATCCTTATCAGCAAGATGCCCTTGCGCTTACTATCAGCCGTACCATGGCTTTTATGCGACCAGATCAAGGCTCTTTGGCACCTTCACAGGCATCAGAAACCGCGACCAAATCCGGCCATATCATCACTGTTTTTAGCCCCAAGGGAGGTGCTGGCACCACTACAGTTGCGGTAAACCTCGCCATTAGTTTGCACAAGCAGTTAAAAGACGATGTATTGCTGATAGATGGCAAACATCTGTTTGGGCATGTCTCTCTTTACTTAAATTTACGCACTGGCAATTCGCTGACAGATCTCATTCCACATGTTGGCTTGCTGGACAAGCGTATCATCAGCCAGGTGGTCGTCCCACATGTCTCCGGTATCCAGGTCTTACCCAGTCCCTTGTCAATTCACGATGGGCAGGGCATTCGTCCGGATGATCTGTTTAAAATCCTGCAGGCTCTGCAGCAGGTATTCCCTCACATCATCATAGATGCTGGTAGTCATTTGAATGACAACAGTGTTACCTATATGGACGCCTCAAATAAGATATTGCTTGTTACCAACCCCAATATTGCCTCGTTGCGTGATTCCCGGCAGTTTATGGAGGTGACCGCCTCGCTTTCTTATCCCAAGGAGAAAACATTACTGCTGCTCTATCAAGCCGGAAGAAAGTCAGATCTCAAAAAAGAAGAGATTGAAAATATTCTAAAAATGAAAGTCTTCGGCATTATTCCCGCTGATGAAAACCAGGCACTTACAAGCCTGAACGAGGGCGTTCCTTTAGTGATCAAGAAGCCAATGCACCCGATCAGCCGTGCTTTTACAAGTGTTTCAAAAGATCTGGTCCAGATTATTAAGAATTCTAATCCTCAGCAGAGTGAAATTATCACCAACGGGAAGAACAAACGTGCGAATTAATTTTCCTTTCCTGGCGAAGAGCTTATTCAAGGAGTTGTGAAATGGGACAAGGTAATTTAACGCTGGTTCTGCTGGCAGTCCTATTAATAAGCGCGGGCGGGCTGTATCTGATTGGCAAATGGATTTTTAGAAACAATGCTTCATCTAAAGAAACGGAGCGCATGTCCCGCTTTGTCACATCAACCGCGACGAACCGGCAGGCAGATACTGGTAAAAAATCGAACCTTTTCATAAACAACCTGGTAAATAGCCTGAGACAGTGGATTGAAAAGTCTCTGAGCAGGATCTCTTCAGAAAAACTGCAGCAGAAACTCTCCAGCGCTTACTGGCCGATCACTGACACTGAATTCATCCTCTTGAGGATTGCAGCAGTATTTTTTGGATTTATCTTTGGTTGGCTCTTTTCCGGTAATTTTCTGGGAGGCCTATTCCTGTCAGCGATTGGACTGATGGTACCGCCAATGATGTTGGACCGCGCCATCACCAGCCGACAGCGAAAATTTTCTAACCAGCTTCTGGATGTTTTGGTTTTGATCAAAGGCGCGGTTCATGCCGGCTACGGTTTGATGCAGTCCTTGGACCTGGCTGTGAAGGAGATTCCAGCCCCCGCTTCAGAAGAATTTGGCCGGGTCATCCGGGAGGTTCGCTTTGGTATCTCACTGGAAGGCGCGCTTAATAATTTATCCAAACGGATGGAAAACGACGATCTGCAGATAGTAGTGACTGCCATCATCATAAATACACAAGTAGGCGGCAATCTATCCACGGTACTTGAAGCTACAATAAATACGATACGCGATCGCATGCAGCTTTTAGGGGAAATCCATTCACTGACCTCATATTCCCGCTTTGTCGGTAACATGCTTTCTCTACTGCCTTTGGTCACTGGAGTTGCCTTGTTTTTCATTTCCAGAGATTATTATGAACCAGTCAAAACGTCACTGATTGCACAGATTGGTTTGGGTATGGCTTTTATTATGATGCTGCTCGGCAATGTCTGGCTTCGGAGCATCGTCAAAATTAAGGTATAGGGCATAGGTGCTTACTGATGATTGAATTTCTGACCAATTCGAGCCTGTTAGTTGTACTGGTTATTGCAATTGCTTCCATTTTGGGCTTGGGGCTTGTCATTTTCGCCGTATTCTCTTTATTTAAGGGTCGGGACAACGTGTCTTCTCGTCTGGAACAGATCGAAGCGCCTATCCCGCAGACTATCAACACACTTGAAGCTCAAATTATCGGGCGTGAAATCAGTGGAAGCTTGGTGAGCCGTACACTTGTCAATTGGGGTAACCAGATTCTTCGTTTTCTTGGCAAGTTCACTCCAGCAAATAGTATCGCGGATTTGGAACATAAACTGGATATTGCTGGTAACCCGAACAATTTGCAGGCTCGTCAATTTTACGCGCTGCGTTTCTTGCTCTTGCTTGGAGGCATTTTTATCGCTTTCTTTCTGAATCGCGATCTGAGCACGATTAACTCAACTACGCTTTTATTAAGTATATTGGTCATCTTTCTTTTTTATGCGCTGCCTGAGGTGTGGCTTAAAGGGCGGATCCGAACCCGGCAGGAGGAGATTCAAAGAGGTCTGCCGGATGCGCTGGACATGCTTGCCGTTTGCGCCAGTGCTGGGTTGGGTTTTGACCAATCCTTGCAAAAGATCAGCAATTATTGGGATACCGAGCTTGGAAATGAGTTTAAAATCGTGACGACAGAAATGGAACTCGGCACATCTCGCTCAGTAGCCTTAAAAAATATGAGCAATCGCCTGGATGTGAATGATCTGACCCAGTTCATTGCTATTATTACCCAGGCTGAAAAGATCGGCATGAGTTATGCGGATGTGCTTGAGAGCCAGGCTATGCAGATGCGGATAATGCGCCAACACCGTGTGCGGGAAGTGGTCAACAAACTCCCTGCGAAGATGATTATTCCTTTGGCACTGCTAATTTTCCCTGCAATTCTTGCAGTGATTCTGGTACCATTAATTCCTACATTGATGGGTATCTTTCAGTAATCCCATACTTAGAAAGCATTTTATGACGAATTCAACAATATCGAGGCTCAATTCCATTGAAAAATCCGAAAGTAGTGATGATCAAGAATTAGAGCAGCCAAAAGATAATTTTGATCTCTTGAGTGATCCTGATTATCTACAATTATTAGACCATTACCAGAAAGCAGAATTTTCAGAGTGCAGAACGCTTCTTGAAAGCCTCGAGCTCAGATACCCTGGTAACTCCGAACTTCAAACGATCGGTGAAGACCTTAGTATGAGAATGTCAGTAGTGGATATGACCTCGGCGATCAGGAAAGGCGAGTTTCAAGCCCAATCCAAGGTGACGCTAAGGCTATTGTTGTTTGGTCTTGTAGGAATTATCACGATAATTCTCGTGTTTTTTGCCTCGTCTGTTCTTTTTCTTAAGAATACATCACAAGATAATTCTCAAGATGTAAATTCACAGGCTTCTTCGCTGTATCTGCAAGCAGATCAACTTCTGTTGGGTGGACAGCCGGGACCTGCTTCTGAGATTGTTGAAAAGATAAAAACTCTTTATCCTAAATACGAAAATCTGCCGGAGTTGATTGAGCGCACCGACGCCCTTCTGGCTTTTGAAGCAAAATACCAGGAAGCAGTAAGTTTGATCAACCAGGGGGAGCAGGCTAAAGCCAAAATTCAACTAAACGAGCTTGAATCAGAGAAACCTGGCATGTGGGACATACCTCAACTCATTGCTGCCATCGAGAAAGACAACCAGATTGCAAGCTATCGAAAAGCAGGTGAATCTGCCTACCAGAAGGAAGAATGGGACAAGGTCATCCTGGCTTACGAAAATGCCATGTTGCTTGACCAAACTTTGAATGATCCACTGATGGTAGAGCAGCTATTATCTGCTTATCTGAACCGGATTATCACAATGCTCCAAAGTGAGAGCAATGCTATTGAAGATATTGAAATGGCGGAGCAATACTATCGAAAAGCAGCCGCTCTTATCCCCCAGAATAAGGGATTTGTCAACCAGCGGGGAAACCTGCAAGAGGTTAGCAGCAATCTCCTTGAAACAAAATATACACAAATCGCCAAGGCGAACCTCGCGGATAAAAACCAGACCTATTCTTCAATTTCTAAAGCCATTACTTACCTGAGCAAAGCTTTAAACCTTAATCCAAAAAACGCAGCCTTGCAGACAGATTTAGCAAACGCTCAAGTTTACCAGGTCGCCTTCAAAAATTTTGTTGATATGGACTGGTCTCAGGCAGTCGCCAAACTAGAGATTGTTGTTGCGGCTGACAAGAATTTTGCAGGTGGTAACGCAAGCATTTTGCTCTACGAAGCGTATTACGCGCTTGGCAAGCAATACTTCAATGCCGGCATTTACCTTGATGCCCGCAAATATCTGGAACAAGCAGAGATTCTTGCCTGGTCGGATGGTGAAAACCTGCAACGGTTGTTCCAGGTACAGGTTTTCTTAGGGGACACACTCGGAAAACTGGATGATTATAAGAACGCCGTTTCATATTATCAGTATGCCCTAACTGCCATTCAAATCCAAACAAAATTTGGGGCTATTACAACACTCTATTATAGGTACTTAGAAGCCCTCACATCGGCAGCAAACGGAGATTACCAGACGGCTTTTGGCACTTTCCAGGTTCTATTCGACGGAATTGAGTTTGTTTATACTATCTCAGAAGTTGAGATAGACTCTGGGGTTTGCCTGGCTCTTTTTGCCAGCGATAATTCATCTACCCTGGATGCCGTCTTGGGAGCCAACAATCTCCCTAAAAACATGGTCGTATCTTTTGGAAGAACATTAAACGTTCCTTCCATTCAGAAATAACCGCTTTAGGTAAACAATACTAAGGCAATAGGAGCAAAATATCTATGTTCACAAATCGGCCCGCGCTGAAAAGAGACATCCCTTCAACCACACAAACTGGTCAGGCAAAATTTTCTGACTACGAGAAGGATTTCTATACCGTCCGCGATGCAGTTCAACAGTCATTATTGAACAATAATAATCACAACGGTGCTTCCGATCCGCAGAAGTTAAGAGCATCCATCGAAGAAATCTTCAACAAGGTTCTGGAGACAGAGAATCTACTCTACAACCTCTCTGTCAGAAAGCAGATGCTTGAATGGATTGTAGCAGATATCACCGGGTATGGTCCCATTGAACCCCTGTTAAGTGATCCGGATATCACTGAGATCATGGTAAATGGGTTTGATAAAGTCTATGTGGAACGTTTTGGCTTGATTGAACAAACCGATGTTAGATTTGAAAGTAACGCTCATCTTTTGCGCGTAATTGATCGCATAGTATCGCCTATCGGTCGGCGGGTGGACGAGACCTCTCCCATGGTCGACGCCCGACTGCCAAGTGGCTACCGTGTCAATGCCACCATTCCCCCGCTTTCTCTCATCGGACCGGTGCTCACGATCCGTAAGTTTGCCACGAAACCTTTCACAATCCAGGATTTGATAGCAAATGGTACGCTGACGTTTGCCCTGGCTAGTTTCCTGAAGAGTTGTGTAGAAGCCAGGGTTAATATTGTGGTCTCAGGTGGCACAGGCACCGGTAAGTCAACCTTCCTCAACGTGCTTTCTTCATTCATCCCTGAAGGTGAACGAGTAATGACCATTGAAGATACGGCTGAGCTTCAGTTGAACCAACCCCACGTGGTACGCCTCGAGAAACGCCCGCCAAATATTGAAGGTAAAGGCGAAATCACAATTCGACAATTGGTGATCAATGCCTTACGCATGCGCCCGGACCGCATCATTGTAGGCGAGTGCCGTGGTGGCGAGGCTTTGGATATGCTTCAAGCGATGAATACCGGGCACGACGGTTCAATGACCACCATCCACGCAAACAGCCCCCGCGATGCGTTACGCAGAATTGAGACAATGGTAATGATGGCTGGCATGGAATTACCGCTCAAAGCCATCCGTGAACAAGTAGCATCTTCCATTGAACTTATTATTCATCAAGAACGCTTAAAAGATGGCACCAGAAAGGTCACTAAAGTTTCTGAAGTTCAGGGAATGGAAGGCGATACCATAGTCATGCAAGACCTTTTCGAATTCCATTTCACTGGTATTCAGAATGGTGTCGTTAAAGGCAGCCTCAAACCGACCGGACTTCGTCCACACTTTTTGACCAAATTAACTGCGAACGGCATCGAGATTCCGGAGAGCGTTTTTGAGAAATAGGAACAAAGATAAAACAATTAATTCTTGATGAAGGATTCAACCTGTATGCAGATACAGGTTGAATCGTGAAAACACATATTTCGCTGAAGGATAATTTTCGGAAACATATCGAGATTTATAAAGGGCTATCTTTGAAAACAGAAATTCTACTTAATCCAACTTCTCCAAGTACGAAAATTCAACTTCGATATTGTGATGATTTTATGAGTAGATTAAAAGGGCTCATGTTTTCCAAACAGATCCCTATGGATCACGGCATCATCATGGTAGAAAAAAAAGAATCCAGGATCAACACCTCAATTCATATGATGTTTATGAGATTTAACCTCACAGTACTGTGGCTGGATAAAGAATTGGTTGTTGTAGACAAGGTGCTTGCCAAAAAGTGGTTCCCTATTTATTTTCCTAAAGCTCAAGCTCAATATGTGGTTGAACTTCATGCTGATCAATATCCCAATTATTCCATTGGGGATCAGCTATTCTTGCAGACTGCTCAATAGTTTTTTTCCAGGAAATTCAATTTAGCCTGCCAATTTTCCCATCGACTTCCCCCCGATCGTATCCTTTTTTCGCCAGCCCGAGCTGGTACTTGAATTTGTTGCGATTGAAAATGGTTCAGGATTATAAGATAGAATGAAAGCAGAGCAGTTCTATGAACAAAAAAGGTTAGCGATCAAATGACGGGTATCACAATTAGCATAATTACTTGCACTTTAAATAGTGAAAAGTATTTGAGAAATGCCTTAAAAAGTATTGAAAACCAGACTTACCTGGAAATTGAACACATCATTAACGATTCGTATTCGACCGACTCCACCCTGGAAATCATCCAGGAATACATTGAGCGGAACAAAAACAGATACGTCATTAAACTCATTCAATCGGAGCCTAATGGCGTTGGCAACGCGTTAAATTTTGCAACAAATGAAGCAACGGGCGACGTTATCCATTACTTACATTCAGATGATTACTACAAAGATGAAAACTCACTCCAAAAAGTTGCCGATATTTTCAACAAGCGCCCGGATCTGGTTTGGCTTACAGGCAATTTCTTAATTGAATTGGCAGGAAGAAAAATTGTGCTCCCTCAAACTATCTTACTGGGAAAGCATCCAGAAGTAGCCCTATCAATTATGAATTTTATCTCCCACGAAAATACTTTTATGAAGAGAGATTTTGTTCAACGATATGGAGCCTTTAAAGAGGGGAAAAATGAGGTGGTCGAGTATAGCTTATGGCTCAACCTCATCAAAGATGTCAAACCACTCGTCATCGATGATGAGTACACTGTATTTGTGATCCATAAGGGAAGTACCTCAACCGGCAGTGTTCTTAAGTTTTCCAAAGCAGTATTCAGAGCTTTCCGCACCCAAAGGAAAGAAAAGGTCCTTCCGTTCATAGGGTACTACGCCAACAAGAGGGTTTACCTGCGAACCAAATCAATTCTGAGAAAAGTAGCAAAATTCACCACAATTTGAGCATTCACCAAGCCTGCCCCTTCGGGGACTGGGGCAAACTTTATGTTTGGTGCAAATACTCACCTGAGCTGGATTTGGCGTTGAAGCCTTCGTGGAAGCTGATGAGTCCCTGTGGATAAACGCCATCAAAGGTGATGGCGAAGAAGCAATCCTGGGGCACGCCTTCGTGGGAAAGCCCTTCCGGGTGGATGAACCCGACTTTGCCATAATATTCCGGGTGACCCACCAGGCAGCAACCTCGTGCGCCTGAAGCCTGAAGCCTCGCCAGTCCGTCGGAGATAAGGGCTTTGCCAATGCCCTGGCGTTGGTATTCCGGCAAGACGGAGACCGGACCCAGTCCATACCATTCAGGGGTACCATCGGAAATTGTTATCGGCGAAAAGGCAATGTGCCCAACCACGCGGCCGTCAATTTCTGCTACCCGTGAAATGGTGAGCGCTGCAGCCACCCGCAGCGCTTCGATGACAAAGTGTTCGGTCAGTTCTGGGAAGTTCAGAGGACGAAAAGCTTCAAGGGTAAGCTCGCTGATGGTTGCGTAATCTGCGGGAGTTTCATCGCGCAGGATGAATTTGGGTGTGAGCATAGTAACCTCATGGTTGTGTAATGTTTATTAGTATAGTATCTCAGTGTTGGTTTGAAAATTGATTCGACGAGCGCTGCATCCTATCGATCGATATTATTCTTGACTTTGTTCATCACAATACTCAGCAAAATTGTGATCAGGAGAAATAATCCCGCGGCAATACCAAATTGTACCCTGTCGGATAAAGTTAGGTCACTGAATAACGCTGATCCAGCGAAAGTGATTGTAGCGAGCAGGAAAATGATTAAAGACACAGATATCGCGACGATGAACCTTTTGTTACGAGCCTCCCGGCTGGGTGCATCACTGAAAGATTCAGGTCGTTCGTCTGAATAAGGTTGGCGCCATACATGCGTGCTCGCCATTTGACCCAGATATGTCCATCCAAACTGTTCGTAGGTCAGTCTGTAATCCTTTTTTAGTGTTGGTTGCATATCAACAACGTAGCGGTATTTCTTGGGCTCTGTTTTTTCGAAGCGCATAACGATAGAACTCCATTGACCGATCTTGACGGGATGCCATCCAGATAAAGCAAGATCTTCGAACCAGTGCTCATAATCTGCAGGCACAACATATTTAAAAGCGGTAAAGAAGAATAGCTTTTCGTTTTTCATAGTAACCCTTCCAGGTTTTTGTAAATTTCTCGTATCCTTATGGTTTCTTCGCCAAGAATTTGCTCACCGATTTTTGTAATAACGTAAAGCTTTTTGCGCTCAATTTCCTTTGTGGGTCGAATCAAACCATCTGTTTCAAGCTTTTTTAAGCTCTGATAAGTGGTTCCTGCTCCTAGAAGAATGCGTCCATTTGTCAGTTCTTTTACGTGCAGCATAACTCCATAACCGTGTTGTTCCTCCCGGAGGGAAAGAAGAATGTACAGCATAGTCTCAGTCATTGGAATAAACCGCTTCCGGATTTTTTCAATATTCATTGCCTGCCTCTTATATCACAACTCTCTATATCGCATTGTGATATATATCTTACAACTTTGGCGATTCAATGTCAAGAGACTCCAATTGAATGTGGTCCAAATGCCTTAAGCTTCTTATTCTGACTTGCCGATTTTTACTCGAGAAGGTATGCTTAATTGATTCATTATTCAACTGAGGATTTCACACACGGAGCGCTTCATGGATCTTGCCACTCTCTCTACCAAAAACAACACCCGCCGCGATAGTTGGCTCGATAAGCCTGTTTTTTCCTGGTGGCCAGCTTTCACCATCGAAATCCTGATCATTGTCCTCATCCTTTCGCTTACGATCTTCACTCGCTTCTATGACCTTGGCGCGCGTACGATGTCGCACGACGAGATTAACCACGTCGTCCCCGCTTACACTTTTGGCAATTATGTTTACGATCCCGTCACGCACGGTCCGTTTCAGTTCCACGCGCTGGCATTTTCTTACTTCATGTTCGGGGATTCCGACTTTTCTGCCCGCATCCCAGCCGCTCTTTTTGGTATAGCCATCGTTGCCTTCGCCATTTTCGCCTGGAGGCGCTACCTGGGCAGGGTCGGCGCGCTGATTGCCGGTTTACTCTTCATGATCTCGCCGTATATACTCTTTTACAGCCGCTATACGCGCAACGAGGTGTTTATCGTTTTCTGGGGAATGGTGATGCTGTGGCTGATGCTGTGCTATCTGGAAGACGGGCGGCACAAATGGCTATACTGGTTGGTATTCATCACCGCTATGCATTATGCCGACAAAGCCACCTCATTCATTTTCTCGGCTGAAGCACTGATCTTTTTAGCTTTACTATTTATCGGTGAGGTGCTGCGCAAAGAATGGCGGGACGAACAAGCGAAGACGCTTTTCAGAGTGATGGTTGTGATTACGCTGGCGTTAATCGTGCTCACGATGGGCTTTTACATTTTGAGTAAAAATGTCAGTACCGATGTTGCTGCCGAAGCGAGCCCCAACCTCCCACTACTGATCAGCGCAGGGCTGACCGGTCTCGCCGTAGTCTTTGCCCTGGTCACGCTATTCAGAGGCTATGGTTGGAAAAAGCTGAGCCATCTGCGGAGTTTCGACCTGATCTGGTTGCAATTAATCCTGATTCTGCCTCTGCTGACTGCCATCCCTTTGCGTTTGCTGGGTTATGACCCGACTGATTATTCACAAGCGGGAATCATCCGTTCTGGTGTCGTTTTCGTGTTACTGGCTCTGGTTTCATTGTTTTTGGGCATGCTATGGAACCGTAAAGTCTTTTTACGCAGTATGGCAATATTCTGGGGCATTTTCATCGTCCTTTACACCACCTTTTTTACGCACGGCGAAGGCTTTTTCAAAGGCATTGTTGGCGCTCTGGGCTACTGGATAGAGCAACAAGCTGTGGAAAGAGGCACCCAACCGCTCTATTTTTACGCGTTTGTGCAAGTCCCGATCTATGAATTTCTGCCTGCCTTTGGTGTACTGGTAGCTTTTGTTATCGGGCTGCGAAAACGCCTGTTTTTTGGCTCTACCGCAGACAATTTCACGCCACTCCCAGAGGAAGGGGTTGCAGCCGGATTTACAGATGATTACGAACCAGAAGAGTTGCTTGATGAGGTTCTGGAGGCTGAATTATCCGAAGAAAATGCCGAACTGGAGCTATTGGATCAAGATCTGGGAGAAGACATTGAACCTCAACCCTGGTATCAACGAATTTTCCCGATAGTGGAAGAAGTTGGTGAACAAGCACCAGAGCTTCCGACCCTATTGCTGCTTATTTTCTGGTCTGCGATGAGTTTGCTGGCATTCACGGTGGCAGGCGAGCGTATGCCCTGGCTAACCACACACATTACCATGCCGATGATCCTGACCAGTGGCTGGGCACTTGGCTACCTGGTCGAAAAAACCGATTGGGAAGAAGTGCGGCAGCGTAAAGGCTGGCTGGTGGTGCTGCTGGCAGGGGTTTTCCTGGTGGCATTCGGCAGCCTGATCGGCTCACTTTTGGGCACCAACCCACCCTTCCAGGGTAAAGAACTATTCCAACTGCAGGGCACCAGCACCTTCTTGTTGGCGGTTGTTGGCTCGCTTGCTTCTGGTGTGGGCTTGTACTACCTTCTCAGAGGTTGGAACGGACGAACTTTTGCTCGTCTGATTTTGCTTGTTTTCGTTGCCTTGCTGGCTGTCCAAACTGCCCGGACTGCCTGGCGCGCTGCCTTCATCGATTATGACAATGCCCGTGAACTGCTTGTCTACGCGCATTCCACTGAAGACATGAAAGACACGGTCAAGCAGATCGAAACGATTTCAAAGCGGCTTTATGGTGATAAATCGATCAAAATTGCCTACGATAACGACGTGCGTTACCCATACTGGTGGTATATGCGAGACTACCCCAATAAATACGACTTCAACGCTGAGGTGACCAAATCGCTGCAGGATTACCCTATCATCGTGGTAGGCACTTCCAACTTTGCTCGCATCGAACCGGTAGTCAGGGACGACTATTACCAGTATGAATACAAACGAATGTGGTGGCCGAACGAGAGCCTCTACCGCGATTGGAGCCTAACCCGTATTTGGGATGACCTGAAATCGCCAGCCAAACGATCGGCGTTGTGGGAACTATGGTTCAACCGCGATTACACAGAATATGCCGTGGCGTTTAATAACCCTTCATTGACCCTGGCAACCTGGTCACCAGCGGATAACGCCCGAATGTTTATCCGCAAAGATGTGGCGGCAAAAATCTGGGAATTTGGGGTCAGCCCCAAACCGGAGGAACCGAAAGTTGATCCCTACGCAGCTGGTCTGATCGATCTTGAGCCCACGTTGGCAATCAGTATCGGCGGAGAACTGCCTTTCAGCTCTCCCAGGGACATTGCGACCGCCCCAGATGGCAGCCTTTTTGTTGCTGATTCACGCAATCACCGCATTGTGCACCTTGACGCTCAAGGTTTGTTCCTGAACGCCTGGGGCGGATACGGCAACGTTTTGGATGGCGAGGTTCCAGGCGGCTTGTTCAACGAGCCTTGGGGTCTGGCTGTAGGTCCGGATGGATTGGTGTATGTTGCTGATACTTGGAACCATCGCATCCAGGTCTTCACGCAGGAAGGCGAATTTCTGCGAATGTGGAACAGTTTCGAAGTCGTTGGTACTATGGATGGTTTCTGGGGTCCGCGCGGCATCACCGTAGACAAGGACAACCGCGTTTTCGTGACCGATACTGGCAAACAGCGCGTGGTTATCTTTGACAGCATGGGGAATTACCTGACGCAATTTGGCGGCTTGGGTTTGGATGCCGGCAAGCTTGATGAGCCGGTTGGGATTGACATCGCGGATGACGGGCGGGTTTACATTGCTGACACCTGGAACTACCGGGTGCAGGTCTTTACACCGGATGCCAGCGGGCTGCAATATCAAAGCGTGAATATGTGGGATGTGGATGCCTGGAGCAGTGATACGCTGGACAACAAACCTTATCTGGCTTTGGATGAAAGTGGAAATGTCTACCTGACCGACCCGGATCGAGGCAGAGTGATCGTGTTTGATAGTGAGGGTCAGTTCTTGCGAATTTGGGGCGGTTTTGACAACACCTACACCATGAATGTCATCAGCGGTGTCACGATTGGGGATGATGGCAGCGTTTGGGTCTCTGACGCATTGAGCAATGTGCTGTTGAAGTTTGTGGTGCCGTAAGAGATGTGAACAATCATGCCGGGTTGAGCCAGGCATGATTTTAATTCTTAACGCAGGCCGGGTTCTGTGCCTGCCCCGCGAGGAATGATGCAGGGTTGAACCCGACTTTTTATGGAAAAAATCGATCTCGTACGGGCTGGTTCCAAACCGGCCCCTTCAATCCCCACCCCCGCACTCCCCCTCCCAATGCTGCGCTGGAGGGAGTAGGAAACATTCTTTTCGTAGGCCGGGTTGCGTTTGCCAACCCGGCTTTTTAACTTATGACAGAGAATAACATATCAACCATCAAACCCACTCCGATCCCCTCTCAGAGGAGGTACAGGCAAACCGGGTTGAAAGAGCAAACCGGCCTACACGGAACGGAACAAGCTGCGTTCTTTACGGAGTCAATGAGGGGAGAAGATTTTTGGTTTGCTCGTAAAGACCGCGATAGACTTTGTAAAGCCTGTTATATACCCCGGCGTCAGTGCAATCGGGTTTCAAAAGAAGTGCGGCTTCGTCCCAGATTTTTGCCTGGGATGCATCCTTATAAAGTCCAACACCGATCCCGGCTAAAATCGCATCGCCATAGGAAGCTCCGGAAATCCCCTGCGGAATTCGAACATCCACCCCAGCAATGTTAGCAATGACCTGCATCCAACCCAGGTTTTTCGCACCTCCGCCAACTGCGTTGATCAGTCTGACTTCAATACCTTCTTCAGCCAACTTCTCAAGGTTGTGACGGATACCAAAACCAACTGCTTCAAGCAACGCGCGATACA